>JBJEDC010000017.1:0-23104 GCA_051871645.1 Muribaculaceae bacterium
TATCTTTGCTTGATTATCAAAATTACCGTCTGTAATCCATACGAATTGAGCAATAAAATTCTCTGGCATAAAGACTTCTTCACATATCTTTTTTAGATGCGCTACCTCTTTATCGTTAATCGAAATAAGTATTATACCATCTTCTGAAAGTAAGTCCCGTGCCTTGAGTAGACGCGAGTATATATCACTCATCCAAACACTATGTTTTCTTCCTTCCGGAACAGACATGGAATCAATGAGAACACCATCTTCAGTAATGCTGGCATCTTCCCAATAATGCGCACGACTTTCTGAATAATTGTCATTATATGCCGTGAGTGCATCTGCATTATACGGAGGATCAATGTAGATGACTTTTATTTTATTGCGATAAGATGGTGTAAGAATCTTTAAGGCTTCAAGATTATCTCCCTCAATTATCACATTCTCTATGGTGTCGGCATTTACACTACGCTCTTCATCATAATGCAGTGTGGCGCTTGTAGGCATGAAGGCGTTTCGTTTGGCCTTTGATTTGCCAAACCAACGGAACTCATAGCGTTCAGTCTCATCAACACTGTCAGAATTTACTGCTTTCTTGACTTCATTGATGTCAAGTTTACCTTCTTGCGTAAACCAGTCCGGAAACATTTTGCGTAATGTTTCAAAACGTTCAGCATTGATGTCTGGCGACTGTATGATGTGGTCTTTATATGTTTCCATTGTTGTTTATTGTCTGGTTGGCTTGCGCCTTGAAAGTATCATATTCTTTAATCGGTGCTTTATAGTAAGCCTCGATTCCTAGTGATTTAAAATGTTTGACAGCACACTTTATACGTCCGATTTCATGAGGAGTCAAAGCTCGCGTGTCATTAATGTCATTTGTGCCTTTTATCTCGACAACGAAATAATATTCTTTATCTTCATTAGGGCTGCTCAATAGTCTTTTATGCAAAACGGCCCCAAAATCAGGTTCATAGTTTCCTATCGGGGTCGGTATTTTATACCATGACGGGAATTTGAGAAAACACAGAACTTCAGTATTTGTGATTTTGTCTGCCTCTTTCGCAAATTCCTTCTCGTATAGACTGTCATAAAGTGACTTATCCCATACTCCATGATTGGGCGTGGCTATCCAATCTTCGCATCCGTCTTTGGAAAAATCATCGAACTTAAACTCATAGATGTTTCCGGTAGGAGTGTATTCTATACAACGCACCAATTCGTCAAGCTGAACCTGCCGAATCTTAAAGACAGCCTGCTCCATGAAAACAGGCGGATTCTTGATATATTGACCCTGATTGTTGATTCCTGCAACAATCTTGAGGACAGATGTGTAACAGAGTCCCGTCTTTTCGCTGATTTCCTCAACAAGATCATGTGGATTAAACTTGGCTCTACCTACATAAGATTGAGAGCCATAATACTCGGCATTATTCAGATTACCAATATCCGTTATCCTCATACTTTGGACCTCAAGAGTATAGTCATTGATTCGTATTTCGTTCAGTGATTCTATACTTCTTCTGATTAACTCTTCCTCGTCCATATGAATACGGTAAACGGTTTTCTGCGCAACGACATTCCAAAAGCGACGGAACACGCTCATGAAAGTTTCATCTCTCTTTAATTTGAATGTCACACGGTTTAACCGTTTACCCTTATGGGTATGTTTCGGTTTTGGAATGTTGCCTCCTATTCCATATTGCTCCTCGTATTCTTGTTGATAGCTACGAGCAAAAGTCTCGTAAGTTTCATTTGGGACAATTGTGAGTTGGTTAATTTGCTCTTCTTCTGGCGTTTCAGCACTATCATAAACACGCTCTCCGCTTTGGTTTACGCAAATGCGAAGTCCTCTGCCAATTTCCTGACGTTTTTTGTTTTCAGAATAGCTTTCATTAAGCGTTGCAATACCAAACACGTTTGGATTATCCCAGCCTACACCTAAAGCGGAATGGGAAAAGATAAACTCAATCGGACTCTCAAAAGAAAGAAGTCTCTGCTTGTTATGCAGAATTTCATCGAAAATTTCTTTATTCTTTCTGCAAGCATCCTCTTTATCGGTATATTCGCCTTGCGTGGTCTTGGCAAAATAAAAACCTTGTGCAGCCTTAATATCTGAATCTGCCGCTTGTTTTCCATCATTGAATTCGGCATAAACCTCACGATATTTCTGTTCAAAGATTTGCTTGATTATAGGTCGCTCGGGACTCATATAATTCGCAACTCGATCAATAAATATCAATGAAAGATTTTTGATGCCCTGCGGTTTCAGTCTATTCCGATTCTCAAAATGACGCCTGATGAGCCATTCAAGTTGCAAAGCCCAGACTTGCTCTTTGTTTGAAGACGATGAACCCTCAATGATTTCGGACCCATTTGTAAACACAACGTGCCATTTGCGGTCTGTCATTGATTTGTATATGCGATTGATAGTGTAGTCACGATATGACTCGTTGCCGGATTTGTCGGCAAGATTATCATCTTTTTTCAACAACCCAGACTCTTTGAACTCAAAGCGACCTTTGGATTTATTGAGCTTCCATAGTTTTAACTTAACTTTGACCTGAGTAGATGCTGGTTGGACTTGACTAATCTCCAATTTCAACGTAGCTTCATCATTACTTTCAGATACGGTTAAGACTTCCAACTTTTTCACCAATCCAAGTCGGTAACTTTCAGCCGGAGTCAGTTGGAATATCACATTCTTTTTAACGGCATGGGTCGCAGAATAACGAAGTTTAAACAGAGGTTGCAGTTTCGCAATCCATTGTTTTGAGTTCTCCGTATCCATACCCTCCTGAGGCTCATCCATCAATATTATCGGATGTGTCTGAGCCAAGGATTCAAGATGTGGCAGATTGTTAAACATATCCTCACGATCAACCTGATTCAATATATTATTTTCAGAATTGAATGATGCCATCGTAAGCACCATAATCTGAAGATTGTCAGATGTGATGAAATCGTGAAGTAAGCTTATTTTTGAACTATCATAAACAAACACATTAGGGGTTACATCATACTTATCAGATAGTTGCTCTTTGAAATTTTCAAAAGTATCAATAGCACCCTGTCGGATGGGAACAGAAGGTACGAGGACAATAAATTTGCTTAGACCATACTGTCTGAATAATTCATATGCTGTTTGAAGGTATGTAAGTGTCTTACCCGTGCCTGTTTCCATTTCAATACAAGCATCGTTTTCGTTTACAAGAAATGCCTGTGCTTCTAGTACACCGTTTTCAAGAACAATGCTTTGTATGTTGTCATGAATTTGCTGACTAGACAGGGAGCATACATTCATGTGAATATCCTCATTGTGAGCATTATCGTATGTGTTACGCTCCATGCCACGAAAGATGTCAACCACACTTTGTATGGCAGTCATTTGATGTTGAGGATTTTCAAGTTTGAATTTCATAAGATACTATTAGAATAATCGACTATATAGATTCTACGAATTCCTTATTAAGCAATTCATCTAATTCAACATCAAGCAGTTTCGCAATCTTAATCAATAATGCAATATCAGGCTGTGATGAGTTTGTACACCATTTGGAAACAGTCGACGGATTTATGCCCAACTCCGAAGCCAGCCATTTATTCGTTTTTTGTTTTTCTGCCAAAACTACTTTTATTCGATTTATTCTTTCAATCATAACATAAATTCTTTGACTGCAAAATTAATGAAAATTTTTCAGTCTACAATAGCCAGATGGAGTTTCTGCCTATTATAAGTGCCTAAAAACCGCTTTTTTTCACTGAGTAGCGAAGTAATGGTAAGATAATATAGGTAGGGAAATCTGGAGTGGGAGGTGTCTAAAAATGAAGATAAGTAGGATAAACGGCGCAAATCGGCGCAGTTAAAAATCTCTAACGGATGACAATTATTTCAAATCCATTTGTTCTTGCTTGCCTCTATCTTCCCCAAAAGTACACTATTAGTACACTGCAATTTGCAAATATTACTGATAATCAGGACAGTTGCGGATGTATATAGAAATTTACCAGATTTCAATAGGTCAAGAGTGAGCGTCAAGCAACGCTTTTTAAAATAAATATGTCACAAATCTATGCAAATTCTTAATCATGGGATGCAATAGATATGTGTCGCAAAATTAATCAATATTTTAACACCGTGCAATACTTTTTAATTAGATTTCTATAAGAACAATCGTACAGATGGTAAATGAACCACCGGAATTTACAAATAAAATTTGATAGGGGTTAGAATATGGGCCGGAAACAATGGCCGGCATGAACAAATCAATGTTACGATATATTATTAATTAAGTAAAGGCTCGCGTAAGGAGCTCAATACTACAAAAACACAAAACAATGAGACAACTTAAAATAGCACCTTCGATTACCAAACGCGACGGCGAAATTCTGGACAAATACCTTCAGGAAATCGGGCGCGAGGAAATGCTGACACCCGACCAGGAAGTGGAACTGGCACGACGCATCCACGAGGGCGACCGCAAGGCCCTGGACCGACTTGTTCGCGCCAATCTGCGCTTTGTCGTGTCGGTGGCAAAACAATATCAGAACCAGGGCATGGCTCTGCCCGACCTTATCAACGAGGGCAACCTCGGCCTTATCAAGGCGGCGGAGAAATTCGACGAGACCCGCGGCTTCAAGTTCATCAGCTACGCCGTGTGGTGGATACGCCAGAGCATACTGCAGGCCATGAGCGAGAACAGCCGCATCGTGCGTCTGCCCCTCAATCATGTGGGGTCGATAAACAAGATTCACAAGGCCATGGCCACCTTCGAGCAGGAGAACCAGCGGCGTGCCTCGGCCGAGGAGATTGCCGAGATGCTGGACATACCGGTAGAGAAGGTGCGCGACTCGATGCGCGTGTCGGGCCGCTCGGTATCGGTGGACACGCCCTTCCAGGAGGGCGAGGACGGCACGCTGCTCGATGTCATGACCAACGAGGATGACCCCGGCACTGACTCGGGCCTCAACCTCGAGAGCCTCTCCACCGACATCCGGCGCGCCCTGGCTCAGCTGCCCGAGCGCGAGCGCGAGGTGCTGGAGGCATTCTTCGGCATCGGCACACGCGAGCTGTCCCTGGAGGAGATAGGCGACAAATACGGCCTCACCCGCGAGCGCGTGCGTCAGATTAAGGAAAAGGCCCTGCGCCACATCAAGCACGAGCACTCGCGCACCCTCAAGACCTACCTGGGCTGACGGGGGACTTACTTTTTAACGGATTTGCAGGCAGACGACGCAATTAACTCTAATAATAGCGGTGTCTGTTTGTGTGTTTTTACAACTTTTTTGTAAATTTGCAGACTATGAAATATGTAGGCGCCTACATAACCGACCAACCGACCCTCGCCACCGTCCCGCAGGCGGCCCGGGCGCTGGGCTGCACGGCCTTTGGCATCGTCACCGCGCCCACCAATGTTTGGCGCTACCCCGACCCGGACGAGGAGATATGCCGGCTGTTCAGAGAGGGCTGTGAACGGTACGGGTACAGCGCGGCGCAGATTTTGCCGCACGCGGGCTTTGTCATCAACCTTTGCTCGCCCGACAAGCGCAAGCTGGCCATGAGCCGCCAGGCCCTGATTGGCGAGATGCGCCGCTGCCGCCTCCTGGGGCTGACGATGGTGAATTTCCATCCCGGCTCCACGCTCGGGCAGATGGACGATGACGCGGCATGCCGCCTGGTGGCCGAGTCGCTGAACTACGTCCTTGACAAGAGCGAGGGCGTAAAGGCCGTCATCGAGAACACGGCGGGCCAGGGCTCGACCCTAGGACGTACCTTCGCTCAGATTGCCGCCATGATTGCCGGCGTCGAGGACAAGAGCCGCGTCGGCATATGCGTTGACACCGCCCATGCCCATGCCGCCGGCATCGACTTCGTCACCGCCGAAGGCTATGAACGCTCGTGGGCGGAGTTCGACAGGACGATAGGCCGCGAATACCTCTCGGGCATGCATCTCAACGACTCCAAAAAGCCGCTGGGCAGCCACATCGACCGGCATGAGTCGATAGGGAAGGGCACTGTCGGCGCCGAGGTATTCGCCCGTCTCATGCGTGACCCGCGCACCGACGGCATCCCCATGCTGCTGGAGACGCCCGACGAAAGCCTGTGGCCCGAGGAGATAAAGACCCTCTATGGCTACTCGGTGGAACAAGGCGGCGCAGGATAGCCGATTTCATCGGGAACTAATACCGGAAAATGTCACTGATACCGGAAAAATTAACTTATAACTAATCATAAATCATAACCGCTCTGTAATTCAACCATGTCAAAACAACCTGACTTGAGCTTCTGGAAACTGTGGAACATCAGTTTCGGATTCTTTGGCGTTCAGATTGCCTACGCGCTGCAAAGCTCGCAGGTGAGCCGTATCTTTGCCACCATCGGCGCCGACCCGCACGACCTCTCCTATTTCTGGATTCTTCCTCCTCTGATGGGCCTCATCGTCCAGCCCGTCGTGGGCATCTTCAGCGACCGCACATGGACGCGCCTGGGCCGCCGCCTCCCCTACCTGGTGGTAGGCGCCCTCGTGGCCATTATCGTGATGTGCCTGCTCCCCAATGCCGGTTCGTTTAACTTTTCAATCAACACGGCCATCTTCTTCGGCCTGGTGATGCTGATGTTCCTCGACACGAGCATCAACATGGCCATGCAGCCCTTCAAGATGCTCGTCGGCGACTTTGTCAACGAAAATCAGAAAGCCAAGGCCTACTCCATCCAGTCGTTCCTCTGCAACGCCGGTTCGCTGGTGGGTTACATCGCTCCTATCGTGCTGGCTCTCTTCCTGGCCAACACCGCCCCTGAGGGCGAGGTGCCCCCAACTGTCACCTGGGCGTTCTACATCGGCGCCGCCATCATGGCTCTGTGCGTAATCTATACCCTCGCCAAGGTCAAGGAGATGCCGCCGGCCGAGTACGCCGCCTACCACGGCATCGACCCCGCCGCCAAGGCAAAGAAGTCGGGCGAGAAAAAGTCCAACATACTGACGCTGCTGGTTAAGGCCCCCAAGGTGTTCTGGACCGTCGGTCTCGTGCAGTTCTTCTGCTGGGCCGCCTTCCTGTTCATGTGGACCTACTCCACCGACGCCATCGCCAACCAGGTCTTCAAGGCTCCCGCCGTCGAGCGTGTCACCGGTGTGACCGTCAACGGTGAGGACATCGCCGCAAAATATCTGTTCAACGACAAAATTCCCGTCATCGAAAACGGCCGCCTTTCGCTGGCCGGCGTCAACATCGACGGCAAGCTGACATCGCCGAGGGTTCTCACTGTCAACGGCGACACAATCATCAACAATGGCGCCATAGTCGCCGTCAACGGTGTCGACAAGGTCAGCGCCAACAACGGCGTTGTGGCCGTCAAGGGTCAGCAGGTAATGGCCGACGGCGCTATGGTCGTATACAACGACGACATCGTCACCGTCTCGCAGCTGTCGCTGGTAAGACCCGGCACGACCCTCACCGTCGCCAACATCGCCACCCGCGACAACGCCACCGGCGAGTGGGTGCTCGACGAGACCTCGGAAGTGCCCACCGCTCCCGATATCAAGGTCGAGGCCAAATACAACACCGTGCTCAACTCGGCTTCGCCGCAGTACCAGGAGGCCGGTAACTGGAACGGCGTCGTCTACGCCATCCAGGCTATCGCCGCCGTCCTCTGGGCCGTCGTGCTGGCACAGTTCCGCCGCCGCAAGCTCGCCTACAGCCTGAGCCTGCTCATCGGCGCCGTCGGCTTCATCTCCACGCTGTGGATTACCGACCAGTACCTCATCGGCATCAGCTACGCCCTCATGGGCTGTGCCTGGGCCGCTATCCTGGCCATGCCGTTCACCATACTCACCAATGCGCTGAACGGCGAGCACATAGGTACCTACCTGGGTCTGTTCAACTGCACCATCTGCCTGCCGCAGATTGTGGCCGCACTGCTGGGCGGACTAATCCTGGGCCTCTTCCCCGTATCCGCCAACGGCGTGCCCAACACGGTATGGATGCTCGGCTGCGCCGGTGTCCTCCTGCTCCTCGGCGCCCTGGCCGTCTGGAACATCCGCGAGACCTTCGGCAGCAAAGAAGCTGGATAATAAGATATTAGAATAGATGTGCCCGGCGGAATGACCGAAATGGCTGTTGCGCCGGGCATTGTCAAAAAAACGATAGCAAGTGGAAACAATCCGCAATCTTTACCGCATAGGCTACGGACCGTCATCGTCGCACACGATGGGTCCGCGCCATGCCGCGACAAAATTTCTGGATCTCTGCGGCGACGATGCCGCCCGTTTCGAGGTGACGCTTTACGGGTCGCTGGCGGCGACGGGCAAGGGCCACCTCACCGACAAGGCTATCGTCGATGTCCTCGATCCTGTGGCTCCGACAACCATAATATGGAAGCCTGATGTCTTTCTGCCTTTCCACCCCAACGGCATGACCTTCCGCGCTTTCGGACGTGACGGCAACGAGTTGCTCAGCCGCACATGGTTCAGTGTCGGCGGCGGTACAATAGTGGCCGACGGCGAGGACCGCCAGGAGGCCGACTCGATTTACGACATGACGAAAATCGACGATATCCTAAACTGGTGTGAGGAGACGGGCCGCTCGTACTGGGAGTATGTCGAGCGCTGCGAGGGCCCCGGGATATGGGACTACCTCAAGGAGGTCTGGGAGGTGATGAAGGCCGCCGTAGAGCGCGGCGTCGAGGCCGAGGGCGTGCTTCCCGGCGGTCTCGGCGTGCGGCGCAAGGCTGTCAGCTACTATGTCCATGCCGCCGGTTACGCCCAGTCGCTGAAAAGCCGCGGTCTGGTCTATGCCTACGCTCTTGCCGTGAGCGAGGAGAACGCCTCGGGCGGCAAGATTGTCACCGCTCCCACTTGCGGCTCGTGCGGCATTGTGCCGGCCGTGCTGTATCACCTCTATACTTCGAAGGGCTTCAGCGAGCAGCGCATACTTCGTGCGCTGGCCACCGCCGGACTTTTCGGCAATGTTGTAAAGGCCAACGCCTCCATCTCCGGCGCCGAGGTGGGCTGTCAGGGCGAGGTGGGCGTAGCATGCGCCATGGCAGCAGCCGCGGCCTCTCAGCTTTTCGGCGGCACTCCCGCGCAGATTGAGTATTCGGCGGAGATGGGCCTCGAGCATCACCTCGGCCTCACCTGCGACCCGGTCTGCGGCCTCGTGCAGATACCGTGCATCGAGCGCAACGCCTACGCCGCAGCCCGCGCCCTCGACTCGAACCTCTACGCCGCCTTTTCCGACGGCCGTCACAGCGTCAAGTTCGACCGCATCGTCCAGGTGATGAAGCAGACCGGCCACGACCTCCCCTCCATCTACAAGGAAACCAGCCAGGGCGGCCTCGCCACCATCAAATAAAAAATTGAGCCGGTATATAGCCGGCTCTAATTTTTATTTCTTGGTTTTGTTGAAGGCGTTGCGGACGCGGGTGTTGATGTTTTCGGCCACTGCCGTGCTGTCGGGGACGGCGGCAAGGTTCGGTGGCGTTATTTGAACCGGCGACTGTGCCGTTGCCTGAACCGGCTGTGGTGCCGGTTGGGTTACCGGTGCGGGCTTTTCAATGGGTTTGGGTGTGGCTTTGGGTGCCGGTTTCTCGACGGGTTTAGGCATTTCTTTTTGCTTGGGCGTCTCATTTGCCATAGCCTTTTCGACCGGCTTAGGTTTGTCTGTCTTTGCCGGCTTTTCGACGGGGAGAGCCTGGGCCAGAAAGGGGACGCGGCCCGAGCCGAGGTAGTGGTCGAGGTAGTATTTCAGGCTGATATCGTCTTCGACGACGCCGCGGCTCGATGAGGCGTGAATCATACGCCCTCCGCCTATGTACATGCCTACATGGGCGACTTTCCGGCTTGACTTTTTGGATGAGAAGAAGAGGATGTCACCGGCAGCCAGCTGGTCCTTGCCGATGGGGATGCAGTGCTCGCGCTGCTGTGCAGTCGTGCGCGGCAGTTTTATCCCGGCCACTTCACGGAAAACGGAAACCAGGAAGCCTGAGCAGTCGGCGCCGTTGCGGTCGGCGCCGCCGTAAACATACGGTACTCCTATCCACGTCCGGGCCTCCTCCACCAGTGCCTTGCCAAGCTGGCTTGAGGGAACATCGGGAATCGTTTTTTTCGACGGCTTGACCGTCACCTCCGGCTTCTTGCCGTCGTGCTTTCCGCGGGATGCCTGCTTCGACGAGCCGCACGAAGCCACCGCCAGCAGCAAAGCCGTCAGCGCAACTCCGAGCAACGTACGTCTGAAATCAGGTTTCATAGCCAGATACTTTTTCAAAGGCAAAAATAGCGAATATTTTCAAGAAACAGGCCCCACTGCGTCATTATTCCGGCCACGCAGACGCTATATGGATGACATTTAGGGAAAAATATAAATGCAAAACGGTGAAATTAATGATATTTTGAGTACGTGGGAATATTGTTTACCCACATGGACGGGTATCTTTGCGGTGTAAACTTCAAAAGGATAAAGATATGGCTACTATTTGTTCGACTGACACAATTTTTGCTACGGTTTCGTACTGTGGTTCGATGATTGCCAACATGCGCATCAGCGGCGCCGAGTCGATGGCTCACGTGATGAACGCCGTGCGCAGCCGTGTCGGCCATGTCGCCGGCCTGGTGACGGTGGACCTGCGCAACACGTCGCAGGGCTGGAACTCGCGCCGCTCGGTGATGATGATATGATAATCGACATGTGAGAAGGGAAATGCCGGACAGTTTTCCGCATGGCCGACGGGCCCGGGGTGCGGAGGCTGTCCGGCAATGGTTATGTAGCAATGCACACTGTTGTTGTAGGGATGCACCGGAGTGCATCCCTACCATAGCCGGGCAAACCTCTTTAGCGCTTCATCAGGCGTTGGAGGACGGGGTAGAGGGTTTCGGCGTAGCGTTTGAAGCCGAGGTCGGTGAAGTGGTAGTTGTCGACGGTGATTTCCCAGTCGTCATCGATGATTTCCTCGCCGGGGAAATAGTGCAGCTCGGGGTCGGAGTTGGCGGCGAAGAAGTCATCGAGCCAGTCGTTTTTGGCCTTCAGGTCATTGTAGGTCTTCTGTTCGTAGCGCACGACAGGAAACATCGGGCTGCCGCAGATGAGGACGGGAACCTCGGGTAGCGAGTCGCGGATGACCTTGATGAACGGCGGCAGTTTTTCAGATAACATCTTTGCATCTTTGATATTGGGGCATGCATCGATGACCACTACCGAGGGCTTGGAGGCGGCGATGAGCTCGGCAACCTCCGTGTCCAGCTGGCCGTTGCCGCTGAAGCCGAGGTTTATCACCTGGCGGTCAAGCATGCGGCTGAGGATGGATGTGAACACCATGCCGGGACGGCTTGCGCAGCCGCCCTGGAGGATGGAAGTGCCGTACATGATGATGTAGCCGTTCTTCTGCGGCGAGTCAAGTGTGGAGGATTTCACCGCCGCGCCCTCGTTGACGCCGATGTACAGCGAGTCACAGGTATCATAGAGAGGCAGGTAGAGCATGTACTCACGCATCTTCGGCTCCATGTTCTGCGCAATCATCATCTCGGGATGCGTGTTGCGCATGCCGGGACGGCCCGAGGCGACGGTGGTCCAGCGCCCGTCATCTCCGATGGTGTATAGGTCGAGGCCGTGGACGCCTGTAGCCGTCATGTGGTCCATGTTGAAGGCGCGGGTCTTATAGCGCGCTCCTATCGCCGAGGCGTCGGAGGCAAAGCGGATGTATATGCCGGCGGTGTTGCGGCCCAGGTCGGCCAGCGGCTGACGTATCTTGCCGTTGAGCGACTGGGGCAGGCGGCAATACGTCACCGAGTCGCCATGCACCAGAGTGCCGTAGATAGGCAGTGTGTCGGCGGCATGCCACACTAAATCCTTGGTTTTGAGCGAAAATGCGGCGGTAAAAATCAAAAGGCCGAGCAGGGCGGTGAAAAATCTTTTCATGGACTATATAATAATGTGTCTTTTGACGTTAATATTATTAGGTGAAATAGGGATGCTCCCCGGAGCATCCGCAATCAGGCATCCGTTATGCGAATGCACCGGGGTGCATCCCTACAAACGAAAAGCTCTTCTTTCTTATGAATGCAAATATAGTAAAAAACAACGAGATAGAGACGCATCCCTGGGAGCCGTTTGTGCCCGGGGGAGCAAAAGTCCTGTTTATGGGCACCTTTCCGCCCGGCAGCCACCGCTGGAGCATGGATTTTTTCTACCCGAACCGCACCAACGATTTCTGGTTCATGATGGGTTTGGTGTTTTTCGGCGACAAGGACGCTTTGTACGACCGCCCCGTGCGCACTTTCCGCCTTGACAAGATTAAAAATCTGCTGACCGACAAAGGCATAGCCATGGGCGACACCGGTTACAGGGTGCGCCGCCTGAAAGGCAACGCCTCCGATAAATTCCTGGAGATAGTGGAGCCGGTACACCTTGACGAACTGCTGGCTCGGATGCCCTCGTGCCGCCACATCGCCACCACGGGCGAGAAGGCCGCCGGAGTCCTGGCCTCGCTGACGGGCACCGAAGTACCCAAGATGGGCGAGTGCGTAACCACCGCCGACGGCCTGACAATCTGGCGGATGCCGTCCACCAGCCGCGCCTATCCGCTGGCGCTGGAGAAAAAGGCAGAGTACTACAGACGGCTGTTCAAGGCAGCGGGAATCATGGACCGCTAAGAACGTATCAAGACACAAAAACGGCCGGCTCCGCGTAGGGGCCGGCCGTTTTGGCTTTGGTGGGTATGGGTTATTTTACCAGTACTTTCTTGATGTTCTTGTCGGAGACGGTGATGTAGATGCCGGGGGTGCGGTTGGCGGCGGGAACGAGAACGCCCTGCAGATTGTAGAAGCGGGCGGCCGAAGCTGCGGCCTCGTCGACGGTGATGGTGTCGACACCGGACTTCTCGACAGTAGCGGTTGCTTCGTTGCCGACACGGGCGGCACCATGGTTGTAGATGGCGGCTACTGCATATTTGAAGGTGTATTTACCTTCTTCGGCATTCTCGGCCAGGGGCGAGTCGGTGAATTCCGTTGCCTTGGCGGGCTCGTCGGTAATCTGCTTGCCGTTGCGGAAGATGTGGTAGCCGGTGACAGCGAGGTCTTCGGGCAGCGAGGGGGCGGCCTCGTATGTCACGTCATCGACCAGAAGGGCATAAGTGTCTTCGCTGATGTGGTTGATGGCGAAATACGTCGCGCCCTCGGGGAGGTTGAAGGTGTACTCTTTCCAGACCTCGTCGGCGTCGGTTACGCTGAGAACTTCGTTGGTGAAAGCCGTGTGGTCGTTGTCACCGGTGGAGTAGCATACGCGGAACGACTCGGGCCATGCCGTGGTGAAGCTCTTGGCCCAGAATTTCACTGTCTGGGCGTTGCCGGACAGCTTGGGTGAGATGAGCCAGTTGTCGTTGACGGCGCTTGCGGCGCTGGGAGCCATCATGTAGCGGTTACCGCTGTGCGAGACTGCGTCGGGCATATTCTGGTCGGGGATATCGGCAGCTTCGATGTCGAAGAGCTGGAATGCCATGGGCTGTGTCTGATACGGGTTATAGAGCTCGCGGAAGATGTTGTAGGTCTTCTTGCCGTCGCCGTCGTAGACTGTCCAGTCGCCTGCGCCGGTGATGGACATGGCGGTGTATTCGGAATTTTCAAAATCCTCGGTGACGGTCACGGCTGCGGGAAGTGCTGCCAGGTCAGGAACCGACCATTTGAGGTTGACCTTGTCCTCGGCGGGCTCGGCGGTGAGGTCGCTGATGACGGGGAATTCATTGAAGCGAACAGCAGCGGTTGCTACGCTGTGGTTGTTGCCGTCGGCCTTGTCGCTCTCGTGGATGGCTGAAGCCTTGACCTCAAGAGCCTCGGGTGCGTTGAGGGGAACATTGTATACAAATTCGGCCTTGGCAAAGCCGTTGGCGGCTATGGTGCCGAGGGTCGATGTCTCTACGACCTCGCCGTTGACGGTCCATTGTACCTTGGCGTCGTTGGCGTCCTCGTTGCCGTCGTTGCCGACGCGGGCGCTGAGGGTGACTTTTTCGCCGGCCTTAACCTTTTCGGGGACGTCGAGACGTACGAGGCGCAGGTCGCAGGCAACGTTGTCGTGGATGGTGAAGTGGTCGAGGGGTACGCTCCATATCTGGTCGTCGGTGTTGTGTACGGCGGTGAGGCGGAAGCCGAACTGCACGGCGCCTGCCGACTTGTATTCGGCCAGGGGAACGCGGCAGAGCGTCCAGCCGGTTGTCGGAGCCTCCTTGAGGTCGATGGTCTTGACTACGGCAGGCTCGTCCTTGCCGCCGGCGACGAGTACATCAAGCTTGCTGCCCTGACCCTGGTACCAGAAGTCGAGGACGGGGTCGGTGGCCTTGGAGATGTCGACGCGGACACACGACATACCCATCATCACGTCTTTTTCGGCGGGCAACCAGTAGAGGAAGCCGTTGTCGCCGTCCTGCGAAGTCAGGGGCGTGGGAGCCTCGGGGTCGGTGGGGTCGATGAGCGAGGGGAAGTAGTCGTCGTCAACGGTTCCGTAATTCTGGCCCGAGTAGCTGGTGTTCTGGTCCATTACCCAGTAGCTGTCGTAATAGCCGTTGGCGAACGACTCTACAAAGGGCATCGGGTCGGGGGTGCCGACGGTGATGATGTTCGAGGCCTGGTCGAGCGAGTAGTTCTCGCCGTAACCGGCGGTAACCTGGTAGGCCATGAAGTCCTGGTGCTCGAGGTCGGAGTAATCGAAAGTGTAGGAAGTGGCGCCGTCCTTGACCTCGGCGAGGGCGGGGTCGTAGTACGAGCCGAAAGCGTCAAAGATGTAGTAGGTGACGGCGGCGGGGTCGACATAGCCGCCGTTCTCGCCGACTTCGCCCACGGCGTCCCAGGTGAGGGTGGCGTGCTTGTAGTCATCGCTGACGGCAAGTTTGACGTTCTCGGGCTTGAGGGGAGTGTCGGGGCCGCACCAGATGTTCTTGTACTCGACTTTCTCGCCGGCGGTCTCGCCTGTGTAGGCTACAGCGGTGAAGCGGTTGTTGCTCTCGGCGTACATCTCGACATCCTGGACGATGGTCTGGCCGGGCTTGACATCGGTGAACTCGAATTTGTCGACTTCCCAGCGTGAGGTCAGGACAACCTTGGAGATTTCCTTGAGGTCATCGCCGCTGATGGTCTTGGTAGGAGCGACATAGGTCACCGTAGCCTTGAGCTCACCCTTGGGAGCGAGAACCCATGACAACTGACCTGCGGCGGGCGGGTCGACCTTGGGACCGAGTTCACCGGCCTTCATGCCGACGTTGGCGAGTTTGAGGGTGCCTTTCTGTGTTTTGGCGGTGGTGCAGTGGAACCCGAGGTAGTAGTAGCCCTCTTCGGCAACCTCGACGGCGTACTCGTATAGGGTGAGGTCCTTGGTGGTGTACTCGGTGGAGGGGACGATGACCTGTGTCATGGCCTCGACAGTGGGCTCGGTGCCAAGGGCAACGTCCATCTGGACGGCGGTGGCGCCGATGCCCAGATAGCCTACTTCAAAGCTGAGGATGTACTTGCCGGCGGGAAGATGGATAGGCACGGTGATGAGCCAGTCGTCGTTGTTGTCGATGTTATCGGCATTGGGAACCATACAGGCGGCGTAGCCGTTGGGTGTGTCGTACTGCCATTTGCGGTTGTCGTTGTTGGCGTTGATGGCGGTATAGTTTTTTACTTCGGTGCCTGTTTTGCCCAAAACATGGGTGAAGGGCACTTCGACGGCGTTGGCGGGAGCTTCGGCGGCGAAGAGAACGGGAGCCTGTGCGGCCTGTGCCTTCTGCGGAGCCAGCACAGTGCGGTGAGGCACGGTGTTGAGCTGCTTGAGACCGGCACCTGTAACCGAGGCGTTACGCTGCGGAGCCTGCGCCATTACGACGGTGCAACTCAGCGCCAGAGCGCCTGATAATAGCATTAGTCTGTTCATGATTAGCGGATTAGATAAATAATTAATGTTACTTAGAAATTGTTTGTCATTGTTATGTTATTTCCCCGTCTTCTACGCCTTGGGAACGACGCCGATGCCGGGGCGGTCGGCGGGGATGGTGACTTTGCCGTCGACGATTTTGATGCCGTCGAAGATGTCGTTGGCGATGAGGAGGTTGCCGTCGAGGTCGGCCCAGTCGCACATCGGCGACAACTGGGCGGCGGCGGTTACGGCGGCGCTGGTCTCGGTCATACAGCCTACCATGACTTTCATGCCGAGGTTGCGGGCCAGCTGGGCCATCTGGTGTGCCTCGTGCAGGCCGGTGGACTTCATCAGCTTGATGTTGACGCCGTCGTAGGCTTCGGAGAGCTTGCGGATGTCGGTGATGCGCTGGAAGGCCTCGTCGGCGATGATGGGCAGCGGCGAGCGCTCGCGCAGCCAGGCCGTTTCGGCAAACATCTCCTTGGGCATGGGCTGCTCGACGAAGGCGCAGTTCTGGTCGGCCAGCCATTTGCACATTTCGAGTGCCTGGTTCTTGTCGCTCCAGCCCTGGTTGGCGTCCACGCAGATTGGTGTGTCCATGGATTTGCGCAGAAGGTTTACCAGCTCCTTGTCGTGGTTGAGTCCCATCTTTACCTTGACGATACGGAAGGGCTTGCATTCCTCGATTTCGTGAGCCATTTCCTTGGGGTCCTGCTGATAGCTGATGGTGTAGGATGTGTTGGGTGCCTTGTCGGGGTTGAGTCCCCAGATTTTGTACCAGGGCTGGCCCATTATCTTGCCCAGGACGTCATGCAGGGCGATGTCCACCGATGCCTTGGCGGCCGAATTGCGGGGAGCCAGGTTGTCGATGTACTCGTGGATGTCGGCCACGCGGAAGGGGTCGGAGAACTGGCCGAGGTCGACCTTGCTGAGGAACGACATTACCGAGTCGACGTTCTCGCCCAGGTATGGAGGCATCGATGCCTCGCCGTAGCCGGTTATGCCGTCGAGCTGGATGCGCACCTGCACGCCGGGGGTGGTGGTGCGCTGGTTCTTGGCCAGGTTGAAGGCGTGCTTGAGCTTGAGGGTATAGGGTTCGAAGGTGAGCTTCATGCGTCCCGTGGGGACGACGTTTTTGGCGGTGGGCTGGCCGAAAGCCGAGATGGAGGATATGGGCGAAACGGCGGCCAGGGCGGCGCCGAGGCCTGCCGTGCGTAAGAAGTTGCGACGATTCATAGTGCGGTAATGTCGGTTTATGGTTGATTATTAATGAAGAATGTAAAATGCATGATGTAGAATTTTAATTATACATTCTACATTTTCAATTATGCATTTTTAAAAGTACCAGGGATGGTCGATGGCGCGGGTGATGCCGGTAGTGCCTTCGTTGCCGGCGATGCGGACGGCGTGGAGGAAGGGCGTGGTGAGGTATGCCGGGTCTTCGGGGTCGACGCTGTTGACGCGTACACGGCCCGAAGAGTGGATGTATGTGCCGTCATGGTCATGGATGGCCACATGCGTCACCTTGCCGGTGAGGTCGTTGCCGAAGAAGAGGAGGTCGCCGGGCTGCAGTTCGCGCCATTTTTCGGGCGAGATGCGTGTGCCGGTGAGTGCCTGCTGCGAGGCGTCGCGCATAAGGATATATCCGTTGTGCAGATACGATACTTTGGAAAGGCCGGAGCAGTCGAGGTTCTTGACCGACGTGCCGCCCCAGAAATAGGGCGAGCCCATCATGGAGTATGCGATGTCGAGGATTTTGGCAGCGTCGAATTTCTGGTCAGCCCATTTCTCTATCGGGGTGAGGTCGGCGGCGTTCACCCATGCCTTCTGACCGGAGGGTAGGGTTACCTCCACGCGGCCGTTGCGGATGCCCTTTAGGGTGCCTTCGACGATGTCGCCGTTGACGAGGTCGGTCACCACGTCATGCGGGCCTTTGCCCTTGGGCGACGACCATCCGCGGGTCTGATAGAGCGACGAGACGACGAGGCGGGGAGCCTTGCGCCAGGCCTCCATCTGCGCCGGAGTGCGTGAGACGAGGGAGTTTGTGGTCACCCAGGCCTGGTAGCCGTCGGGAGTCTGCACGCGCGACCAGTCGTCCTTTGTCTCGAGGACGCGCAGGGGCATGCCCATCAGCGCCTGTGTGGCCATCTCGGCCGAGTGAGCCGGGTTTACGCGCAGCATGGCCACGCTGATGCGAGGCGTTGCCCAGAGCGTGTCGGGGAGGACCTCGATGTAGTCGGCGGCATCGATGCCGCGGCGGTGCATCTCGGCCATGAGAGCGTCGCGCAGGGCGGGCTCGCTGACCTTGCCGGTGAGGAGCACACGGTTGCCGCCGGCGAAGGAGTATTTGACGTCGAAGGTCTTCTGACGCTTGTCGGGAGCGTATTTGTCGCGGACGAGGTTGATAGCCGCATTTGCGTCAACCTTAGGGTCACCGATGCTGTCGCGAACGACGGGATGGATGTCGAGCAGGTCGAGATTCTGTTTACAGTGGCTGTAGAAGATGTTACCCTTGGTCGACTCCACCTCGCCGAGCTGTGCGTCGACGGTCTCCGAGCGGACGAAGCGCTTGGGCGGGTCGAAGCGGCCGTTTACGCCCAGGTTGGTGGCCATGCGGTGCGCGTCCATGCCGTGCGAGTAGAAATCGCGGACGTCGGGATTGTCAGAGGATGTGTAGCGGCCGAAGGAGACGTCGACGGGTACCCATCCCACGCCCTGGAAATATACCTCGGCCCAGTCGTGCAGGTTTTTCTCGCCGGGGTGCAGCATCCAGCCGCTTTCCCAGCGTGCGGGGACGCCCAGACTGCGCATCAGCGAGATGTAGAGCAGGGCCACCTGGCCGCAGTCGCCGTGGTTCTCGTCGATGACGTACTGCGGTATGCACGGAATGGTGCTGTACTCGCGTGCGCCGGCCCACGGGTAGTTGTTGATGATGTAATCGTATACCATCTCCGACTGCCGGTAAGGGTCGGTCTCGTTGCCGACAATCTGACGGGCGAGGGGCTCGAGGTTGATGATGTGCGGCGCCTCCATCTTTGTGTATTTGCGGTATACGTTGCCACTGCGGTTGTAGGGCTTGATGTTGCGGCGGATGTATTCAGGCGAGAAATACTGGCCTTTGTTGCGGAACGACACCACGGCCTCGAAATGCGTGGTCTTGCCCTCGGTGACGGGCTGCTCAAGGTAAACCGAATTGTGGACGGTCTTGTGGCGGTCGCTGGCGATGTATTTCTCGGGGAATGTCGAGATAATCCTGACGTCCGACTGACGGGCGCTCTTCAGGGGCAGCGGAATCCATGCGCGCAGGGTGTCGCCTTTGAGCGCGGGGTCGTAGGGGACGTCGATGGAGAAGCGGTAGGTGACGCTGTGGGCGGCGCCGAGGTCGTTGGTGCCGTTCTCGTACTGCAGCACCGAGTCGACGTAGGCGATGCGCTTTGCCGACGCTGTTGCGCCGCGGTGGGTGAAGCCGGAGCGCCCGGGGTCGAGCAGACCGAGGTTGCGCACACTCTTGCGGTGCATGCGCTCCTGGCCGTCTATGGTCATCACCTCTATGTAGTGCTTGCGTGCCAGCTCGCGCATGTCATCAAGGCTGTAGTCGGTGCCGTACTGCTTGTTGACGGCCTGGCGGCCCTGTTCGAGCGTCATCGAGAAATCGGCCGCGGTACGGCGCCGGATAGCCTGTGCCGAGTCGGCCTCGAGCCAGGCGGGAACGGAGGCATAGGATGCTGCCGACAGTATGGAAATGGCGATGGCAGCTATGATGTGTCGTTTAGTCATTTGCGGTGATGATTTGTCTTTCGCGGTGAAAGATTATTGAAGAAATGTGTCCACGCAAATATACGAAAAAGTATGCGATGTACAAACACCGCGGGGCATAAAAAGTGCAAAAAGTTGGAGGAAATATCTTGGGCGTTTTGCCCGGCCAATGTAGGGACATGCCTTTGGCATGTTTATCCGGCAGACAGGCCGACATCGCAAAGCGATGTCCCTACATGGGACTGGTCCCTGTCAGGCCGGCTTGGCGGCGGGGCGGGTGTCACCGGAGAGCATTTCGTTGAGGCGCTGCTCCAGGTCGGCGGAAGAGACGCGGCCGGTGAGGCGTCCGCGGTAGGCGATGGAAATCTGTCCTGTTTCCTCGCTGACGACGATGGCCATGGCGTCGGTCTGCTCGGCGATGCCGAGGGCCGAGCGGTGGCGCAGACCCAGCGAGCGCGGGATGTTGTCGTTGTGGCTGACGGGGAGGATGCAGCCGGCGGCCTCGATGCGGCTGTTGGCGATAATCATGGCGCCGTCGTGCAGGGGTGAGTTCTTGAAGAAGATGTTTTCGATGAGGCGCGAGTTTATGCCGGCGTCGATGATGTCGCCGGTCTTGGCGTAGCTGTCGAGGGGCATGTCGCCCTGGATGACAATCAGTGCTCCGGTCTTGCTCTTGGCCATTGACATGCAGGCGTATACGATGGGCATGGCAGTTTTCTCCACCGACGTTTCCCCTGCGCCGTGATGGCGCATTAGCTTGCGCACGAAACCCCACCGTTTCTCCGAGCCCAGCACCACCAGGAACCGTTTTATCTGGTCCTGGAAGATGATGACGAGGATGAGCAGGCCTATGCTCATGAACTTGTCGAGGATTGAGCCCATCAGGCGCATGTGGAAGACCTCGCTGGCGACGAGCCACACGAGGATGAAGGCCATGATGCCGTAGAAGATGCTTATCGAGCCCGACTCCTTCATCACGCGGTAGACGTAGAAGAGGAGCACTGCGACGAGCACTATGTCGATGATGTCTTTGATGCCGAATTCGAGCACGGTATTGAGGTTTTTGGGTCGGCTTGGCCGGGTGTGACAATGACTGGTTTAACGGGATGCGGAGAGCATGGCGTGGTGGATGTCGACGGCCTGGCGGGCGGCGGCGACGTCGTGGACGCGCAGGATATCGGCTCCGCGGTCAAGGGCAAAGGCGTTGAGAGCCGTGGTGGCCTCCAGGGCGTCGGCGGCGGGAATGCCGAGCAGTTTGGTTATCATTGACTTGCGGGATATGCCTACGAGGACGGGTCGCCCGAAGATGGCGAAGTTCCTCAGTCCGGCCATGAGGGCGTAGTTCTGTTCGACAGTCTTGGCGAAACCGAAGCCCGGGTCGATGATGATGTCGGCGACGCCCGCCTGCTCGAAGCGGCGCACATGGCGCTGCAGCTCGGAGATGACGGTGGCGGTGACGTCCTCGCCGTAGTCGGTGAGCGACTGCATGGTGGCCGGCGTGCCGCGCATGTGCATGAGTATGTAGGGGCAGTGCAGGCCGGCCACTGTGGCGGGCATACGGTCGTCGAGGGTGCCGCCGCTGATGTCGTTGACGATGTCGCAGCCCATCTCCTCTACGGCGCGTCGGGCCACGGAGGCGCGGAAAGTGTCGACCGAAACCGGGATGTCCGGTGCCAGGCGCCGCACAATCTCCATCCCGCGGCCCAGGCGGTCCGTCTCCTCGTCCTCGGGCACAACCTCGGCGCCGGGGCGTGTCGAGCAGGCTCCGATGTCAATGATGTCGGCTCCCTCGTCGAGCATTGTCTCCACGCGCCGTTCGATGTCGGCCGTGCCCATCGCCCTCGACCCGCTGTAGAACGAGTCGGGAGTGACATTGAGGATGCCCATGACGGCAGGCCGTTCGAACCCGACAAGCCGTCCGCGAATATTGAGGGAGAAAGGAGTCAAATTTAAAATTATAAATTTAAAATTGAAGATTAGTGCACAATGCGCAATTAAGCCTCCGGGAGCACATTATGCATTATGCATTCGACATTATGCATTGCGCATTGAATCATCGGTTGGCGCGCTTGCGCTCGAGCTCGTCGAGGATGATTTTGCGGATGCGGAGGTGGTGCGGAGTTACCTCGACGTACTCGTCCTCCTTGATGTATTCGAGGGCCTCCTCGAGGCTGAATATCACGGGCGGAACGATGCGGGCCTTGTCATCGGCGCCGCTGGCGCGCATGTTGGTGAGTTTCTTCGACTTGGTGACGTTGATGACGATGTCCTTGTCCTTGGCGCTCTCTCCCACCACCTGTCCGGCGTAGACTTCCTCCTGGGGGAAGATGAAGAAGCGTCCGCGGTCTTGCAGCTTGTCGATGGCGTAGGCGTATGCCGTGCCGCTCTCCATGGCGATGAGCGAGCCGTTGGTGCGTCGCTCAATGTCGCCCTTCCAGGGCTGGTATTCCAGGAAGCGGTGGGCCATGATGGCCTCGCCGGCGCTGGCGGTAAGGACGTTGTTGCGCAGGCCGATAATACCACGGCTGGGGATGACGAACTCCATGTGCGAGCGGTCGTTCTGCGCCGTCATGTTTATCAAGTCGCCCTTGCGGCGGGTCACCATGTCAATCATCTTCGAGGCGTACTCTTCGGTGACGTTGATGGTGAGCAGCTCCACGGGCTCGCATTTCACGCCGTCAATCTCCTTTACGATGACCTGGGGCTGGCCCACCTGCAGCTCGTAGCCCTCGCGGCGCATGGTCTCGATGAGCACCGACAGATGCAGCACGCCGCGGCCGTAGACGGTCCACTTGTCCTCGTCGTTGCCCTTGCTGACGCGGAGGGCGAGGTTGCGGTCGAGTTCACGCGTCAGGCGCTCGCCGATGTGGCGGCTGGTGACGTATTTGCCGTCCTTGCCGAAGAAGGGCGAGTCGTTGATGGTGAAGGTCATCGACATGGTGGGCTCGTCGATGGCGATGCGGGGCAGAGCCTCGGGATTGTCGGGGAGCGAGATGGTGTCGCCGATTTCAAAGCCTTCGAGGCCGACGATGGCGCAGATGTCGCCCGACGAAACCTCCTGGACTTTCTTCTGACCCATGCCCTCGAAGGTGCGCAGTTCCTTGATGCGCTGGCGGGCTACGGTGCCGTCCTTGCGGCAGAGGCCGATTTCCATGCCGTCGCGCAGTGTTCCGCGGTGTACGCGTCCCACGGCGATACGGCCCACATAGTTGCTGTAGTCGAGGCTGGTGATGAGCATCTGCGGGTCGCCCTCGAGAGTTGTCGGGGCGGGGATATTCTCGATGATGGCGTCGAGCAGCGGGATGATGTTGTCGGTGGGTTTGTGCCAGTCTGTCGACATCCAGCCCTGCTTTGCCGAGCCGTAGATGGTGACGAACTCCAGCTGGTCCTCCGTGGCGTCGAGGCTGAACATCAGATCGAAGACCATCTCCTGCACCTCGTCGGGGCGGCAGTTGGGCTTGTCCACCTTGTTGATGACCACGATGGGCTTGAGGCC
>JBJEDC010000018.1:0-4362 GCA_051871645.1 Muribaculaceae bacterium
AGGGGGTCGGGGGTGGTGAAGCGCATCAGCAGGGGGTCGTGCATGCGGGCGGTGTCGTCGTAGGCAAGCTCGTAGTCGCCGGCGGGGAAGCTCCCGACACGCTCGCCGTAGTAGGGCGTCGACACATCGCGCACCTGTGTCGCCATGCCCGACGTGTAGCCTATTACGGCGTCCTTACAGCACCGTCCCGCCACTGTATCAGCCCATGCAAAAATGCCCAGCAACAGCACCACCTGCATGGCCGCTGCCATTACGCCGGATGTCGATATTATATGTCTTGCAGCCTCTTTCATGCGCTCCTCCTGCTACGATTTAAGGGTCTTACAGCAGCAAAAGATTGTCATCCAAAATACATGACATTTTTTGCAGATAACAATACATATGGACAAAATCGTCAGATAAAATCATTATTGTCATAATTCAACTCTTTTTGTTTATTCAGAAACAGTTCTTTTATTTCTTCATCTTTCGAGGGTGGTGCATCTGGAAAGTGAACTATTATTTTCCCTTTTTCGAGGTCTTCAAATTTAAGATAAAATAGATGGTCACCCCATCTTGCAGTAAAAATAACACAGTCATTATCAATCACTTTATATTTAGTAATAAAAGAAAAAAACAGCTCATCAGGTTTAGTCCTTACCAATCGTCCTGAGCCTATCATCTGCTTCTTTTTGCCCCTGCCCCTATAGATTGTGCCATTAAGCAGATATTCATTGGTTGATAATGAGCTTTCAAGATCTAATGTAATTCCAATCTCGGGAATAGTGTACTTTTTAAAAGGCCAACGATAAATAAAATGGTCAGCGATAAGATTATCCAGCCATTCGTTCATCTGCGATAATGGAATGTCTTTGATTCTCGAAATCTTCAGCAGTGTCTCTTTCAGTAAACAGACATAATATTCGCATTTTTCTCTTTCATTAAGCGCGTCGTACAATTGCTTGTTAAACGGACAGAACGAATACATGGTAAGACCATCAAAATCGCCCTTGCCGAAATAAATAGGCTTTTCCGGGATTTTATCGCTGACAATAATAATTAACTCATCAAATGTGCCGTCAGTTTCAAATTTAAGCATTCTCAACTGTCGGGATAGGGAATAACGGATGAATGTTACGTGAAAATCGAAATGGGAGGCATAAATCTTACCGCCCACTTTATCGTCCATTCCTATTACTATTCTTTTAAGATACATAATTATGGTTTTTTGTGATATTTTTGGTCTAATTCTCCCTTTAGACGCAATCTATTTGCATTTTCCGATTCATAGCGTAATGCATCAGCTCTGGCTTCAGGTCCGGCCGGAATTTCTTTTACAATACGAGAATCGAATTTACGTCCGTCCTTACTCCATTTATTAACTTGACGGGTGGCCCTATATGATTTGCCACCCTTAGTTTTTTTGCCACCGCTGATTCCTGTTTTGACTGCTTTACCAGTCTCTGCATCAAATATTTCATAAATATGCTGTGCATTAGTATTTCTTTTTGAATTGCCATGTACTGGGCTATTGAATTTTTTCCCTCTAGTTACTGCTTTGCATGTAGTTGATGATGCTTTTGTACCATTTATTGCCGCTTTCCCTATCCGTGAAGCTTTTATCGCAGAGGATGCGCCACCAGGTACACCAGGTAAGGCTGCGGCGCCCAAATCCACCACAGCTCCACCAACGTCAATTAATCCGTCACCGATATTGCCATCCGAAAAGTTGTCGACTGCCGAAACCACGCCAATTACCACGTTGGCTAAATCCCATAGCGCGTCTATAAATTTCCCGTCCGGGTCGGTGATGTTGGCGGGGTTGGCGGCGCAGTGGCTCCAGGGGCTGAGGTGGGTGAAATCGCGGGCGTGGGGGTCTGGGGCGGTGAAGTGGCACAGCAGGGGGTCGTGCATGCGCGCGGTGTTGTCGTACCAGTTTAGGCCGCCCTGGCTGAGCCAGTGGTTGCCGATGTGGTGCCGGTCGTCGGGCTTGCACGGGTCGGGGACGTGGCTGTCGTCGCCGTCGAGCACAAAGGGGGTGCCACCGGGGTAATGGCCCGAACGCCGGTGGACGTTGCCGTCGCTGTCAACAAGGGCCATCACCGAGCCCAGCCGGTTCTGCAGGTACCAGTACTGTCGGCCTTCGCCGATGTCGTAGTATCCGACGGAGGTGCTGACGCGGAAGCCTGTCGAGCCGGGCGCGGACTGATACTCGAAGCATCCGTATCTCTTATAGCCGTAGATGAGATACCGTGTACGCTCTTTCACGATGGTGTCGCCGTCGGCGGTGACTTTGATGACGGTTTCGATGCGCGGGACGCGGACGATGCGCGACCGCAGAATGCCATCGGCGCTGACTTCGGTGTTGACGCTGAGGCCGTCCGCCGTTATTACTGCGGGGATAAGGCTCCAGTCGTTGTAGTGTATGGCGGTGATGCCGCGCGTGCCGTCGGCGATGAGGCGTCCGGCGGCATCGTAAGACAGAGTGTAGTCGCCGGCAGGGAAACGTCCCACACGCTCGCCGTAGTATGGCGACGAGACGTCGCGCACGTCTGTGGCCATGCCTGCCGTGTATCCGATGACGGCGTCCTGGACGGCAGCCCCGCGGAAAACACGCCTGACCTCGCGGACATTGGCGTCAAGGTCTGTGTCGACGGTTTCCGAATAGCCGCTGTCGTGAGAGACGCCGCCGCTGAGGCGCCCCAGGCCGTCATAGTACAGATACCAGTCGAGGGAGCGCTCCGGCAGCGAGTCGGCGCGCTCCGGCCATGATTCCTCTATGCGGTTGGCGAAGCGGAAGGTGGGCCATGACGCCTGTTCCAGCCCCGCTGAGGCTCCGGCGTCAACGGCATAGTGGACGCGTTCGGTATAAATATCCGAGGCGGTACCTGAAAGATGCGAGCGGATGTCGTAGCCGTAAGTGACCTGAGTGCCGCGCCACTGCTGCGAAAGGCGCCCTATGGCGTCATATCCGTTGCTGAAAACGAGAACGGGCGCAGCACCGTCGACGCTTAGATGCTGCGACAGTATGCGGCCGAGAGCATCGTATGAGGAGGTGAAACGGGCGGTATGCGTGTCGATGACCGTCTGTTCCGCCATTTCCTCATACTTTTCCGTCCGTATCGTCTCGTTGCCGGTGAAATCGTACGCGGATGACACCGACAGCCTGTGGCTCTGAAGGTACTCGTCCCATTCCTCGCTGTAAACGACATTGCCTTTTTCATCGTACCGGTACGCAGTATACAGAGTGCTGTACGAGGAAGAGGCGACAGCCGACCCCGTCTGCAGGCCGGTTGCCGTGACAGTCGGCGACGAGACCTCAAACAGATGCCTGTGCCCGGTGTTTCCGCTGTTTATATTTATGAAATCATAGTTGTCGTAATACCGGGCGATGTAAGGCGTATACGCATCAGGCGGAATGTCGGCATAGTACTGAAAGAACCGACCGCCTGACGAACCGGCAAAAGTGGCCGTCAGGGCAGAGTCGGCAAATAACGCACGTAATTGCTGCGCCGACTTGCCGACGAATTTGCACGTGCCGCATACGGCGGGACGCATGCGGCTGTCGAACAGCGTCAGCGTCCATTCCGAATTAGCGCGTTGCACGGCATCAGCACGGAGGAGCAGGTTGCCGTATTTGTCGTAGACATATTCCTCCCAGCCGCAGCCGGGGAGACGGAACGAAATCAGTCGGTGTCGGAAATCATAGCGGAAACTCTGCGCGTAATTCTCTGTCACCGAAGCCGGCACCGCCCCGCTGTCAGGCAAAAGGCGGCAGCCCTCGGGCGAGACGGTATAGCGCAAGTCGCCGCGGATGTCGTAGACATATCGGGTGTCGGCCACAAGGCCGTCCGTGCCGATACGCCGCTCCAGCACGGTCTTACCCGACGAGTTGGTGAATTTCAGAGTTCGCATCCCGTCCTCGTCGACAGTCTCGTCGATGCGGATTTCACCGGCGCCGTAAGGAGCGCCGACAGACAGTGCTCCGTCCGCGACGTCAACCAAAATCTTACGGCACAGATAATCGCCCGTTACGGCGCATGCGTGCTGAGGATGCGAGACTTTCGTCTTCTGCCAGAACGCCCCGGGCCCTTTTTCGGTCAATAGCCGCAGTGGGTAGAAATCGTAGCCAAAAGAGGTGTAAGGATACTGTCCGCTACCGTAAAAACTGTCGGCGAGACGCTCCACGACAGCGGCATCAATACATTCGGCGCCTCCGGGCACGGGAAGCCATTTGCGGCTGACGGTACCCGATGGATTATACTGAGTCAGCGTCGCCGTATACGACCCCGGCAGGGACGTAGCGCCACTGACATCAAGCACCCGGCGCCCGAGACCGTCGAAATACAGCGTATTCTCGCGGGCTCGACCGTCGACGCCCGA
>JBJEDC010000019.1:0-4216 GCA_051871645.1 Muribaculaceae bacterium
GTCTTCCTTGACGAGGTGCTTGGGAGTGGCGAAGCCTTCTACGCCGTACTCAAGCTGCACAACTGCGCCCTTGTCCAGCAACTCGGTGATGGTACCCTCGTGGATGCTGTCCTGAGAGAATACGGTCTCGAATACGTCCCAAGGATTCTCCTCCAGCTGCTTGTGGCCCAGAGAGAGACGACGGTTGTTCTTGTCGATCTCCAGCACGATGACGTCAATCATGGTGCCAATCTGGGTGAATTCGCCGGGGTGCTTGACCTTCTTGGTCCAGCTGAGGTCGCTGATGTGGATGAGGCCGTCTACGCCCTCTTCAATCTCGACGAAGATGCCGAAGTTGGTGAAATTGCGTACCTTGGCGGTGTGGCGGCTGCCGATGGGATATTTGACCTCGATGTCCTGCCAGGGGTCGTTCTTGAGCTGCTTGATGCCGAGCGACATCTTGCGGTCCTCGCGGTCGAGGGTGAGGACAACGGCCTCAACTTCGTCACCTACTTTCATGAACTCCTGAGCGCTGCGGAGGTGCTGGCTCCACGACATTTCGCTGACGTGGATGAGGCCTTCGACGCCGGGGGCAATCTCGAGGAATGCGCCGTAGTCGGCCATGACAACCACGCGGCCCTTGACCTTGTCGCCAACCTTAAGGTTGGGGTCGAGAGCGTCCCAGGGATGGGGCATGAGCTGCTTGATGCCCAGGGCGATGCGCTTCTTCTCGTTGTCGAAGTCGAGGATGACGACGTTGAGCTTCTGGTCAAGCTCGACAACTTCGCTGGGGTGGCTTACGCGGCCCCAGCTGAGGTCGGTGATGTGAACGAGGCCGTCCACGCCGCCCAGGTCGATGAACACACCGTAGCTGGTGATGTTCTTGACGGTACCTTCGAGCACCTGGCCTTTTTCGAGCTTGGAGATGATTTCCTTCTTCTGTGCCTCGAGCTCGGCCTCGATGAGAGCCTTGTGCGAGACAACGACGTTCTTGAATTCTTCGTTGATCTTGACAACCTTGAATTCCATTGTCTTGCCGACATACATGTCATAGTCGCGGATGGGCTTGACATCAATCTGCGAACCGGGCAGGAATGCCTCGATGCCGAATACGTCGACAATCATGCCGCCTTTTGTGCGGGCTTTGATGAGACCCTTGATAACTTCGTCGTTGTTGAGGGCCTCGTTGATGCGGTCCCAGGCCTTTGCGGCGCGGGCCTTGCGGTGCGAGAGAATCAGCTGGCCTTTGGTGTCCTCCTGGTTCTCGATGAAGACTTCCACGGTGTCGCCGACCTTGATGTCGGGGTTGTAGCGGAATTCATTCATGGGGATGATGCCGTCGCTCTTGTATCCGATGTTAACCACAGCCTCGCGCTTGTTGAGAGCGATGATGGTACCTTCGATTACATCCTTGTCCTTGACGGTGTTGAGCGACTCGTCATAGGTGCGGGTGAGCTCTTCGCGAGACTTCTCACCGGCGGTTTCGCCTTTTTCGTAGGCCTCCCAGTCGAAATCTTCGATAGGGGAATTTTTAAGTTCAGTCATTAAAAAAAGTTAATAAATGGGTTAATTGTGGTTTCCGGTCGTTGCCGCGGGCGCGCGACCTGCATTGCCGTGCCACCTCGCGCGTCCGCACGGGAGACTGAAAAGAGCCCCGCCGACCCGCTTAAGCCGCTGATTTGCAGCACGGTGACAACACAACACAGGCTGCCGCCGAGGCTGCAGTCCGGATTTTGCACGGCAAAGATAGGGATAAAATTTTAATTATCAAAGGGGTAGGGCGATGCCTGGCGCTTTTGAGGACTCTTAGGGTTATTAAGGACCTTAAGGACTTTAAGGACTCTAAAGACCCTGGCGCCCTTAGTGCCATTGGTAACTGTGCTAACGAGCTCTTGAAGTCGTTGAGTGTCAGATAAAAAATATTGAAAATAAAAGGTTGAAATGTTTGGCCGGTTCGCGCATTTTTGCTACCTTTGTAGCCGGAATTAGGGGCTCGTGTGCCCTGGTCATAGCTAACATTTTATCAATCAATGACCTAACTGTGCACTGGCCCTTGGTTCTTGGAGTGTGTTCGCCTGTGTGTAGGACGGCGGACCCGCAACTGAGAGAGATTTTTCAATTAACGATAAGCATAATAAAACCCAAGTAACAAACCAAACAGAACTAAGATGCCTACTATTCAGCAATTAGTACGTAAAGGACGTGTGGCTCTTGTGGACAAAAGCAAGTCGCCCGCACTGGACTCGTGCCCTCAGCGTCGCGGTGTTTGTGTGCGTGTGTACACCACCACCCCCAAGAAGCCTAACTCGGCAATCCGTAAAGTTGCGCGTGTGCGCCTCACCAACGGCAAGGAGGTCAACTCCTACATCCCCGGTGAAGGTCACAACCTGCAGGAGCACTCGATCGTGCTTGTTCGCGGCGGCCGTGTAAAGGACCTTCCCGGTGTCCGCTACCACATCGTCCGTGGCACCCTCGACACCAGCGGCGTAAAGGATCGCACCCAGCGTCGCTCGAAGTACGGAGCCAAGCGTCCCAAGGCCGGTGCAGCCAAGAAGTAATCGCAGCAAGCCCAAACAGCAGGCCATGCTGCGGTGAAGCATACTGAAAGCACCGCGAGATTAAATCACTCCAACAATTTAACTCGTTTTTGATTTTTCTGCTGACAGAAGCTACAGGCTTCCCAAAGATGCTCACGCAACACATATATTATATATAAGACGGCCACGAGGCCGCAGCGGAGACATTGGTTGAGTAAGCTGCCCGCACGAGAGCGGGAGGCTGAAGACAAAGAAGGATGACAGACGGCGCCCGCACGGGCCCGCATCCATGAAGCAAGCAACCGGCAAAACTCAAAAACACAATTTTTGACCTAAACAATGAGAAAGGCAAAACCTAAGAAACGGATCGTTCTGCCCGATCCCGTCTTCAATGATGTACGTGTCTCGAAGTTCGTCAACCACCTCATGTACGACGGCAAGAAGAACACCAGCTACACCATTTTCTACAACGCACTCGAGACTGTGAAGTCAAAACTGCCCAACGAAGAGCTTACCGCACTCGAGATTTGGAAGAAAGCTCTCGAAAACGTGACACCTCAGGTCGAGGTTAAGTCGCGTCGCGTCGGCGGTGCCACCTTCCAGGTGCCCACTGAGATTCGTGCCGACCGCAAAGAATCTATATCAATGAAAAATCTGATCCTTTACGCACGCAAGCGTGGCGGCAAGACAATGGCCGACAAGCTCGCCGCTGAAATCGTCGACGCCTTCAACAACCAGGGCGGCGCCTACAAGCGCAAGGAAGACATGCACAAGATGGCCGAGGCCAACCGCGCATTCGCACATTTCCGTTTCTAATCAACGTCGCTGTTAAGGATATCACAATTTCATAAGATATAATTCTTAAATTCAAGCTATAATGGCAAAGAACGACGAACAACTCAAATTTACCCGCAATATAGGCATCATGGCCCACATCGATGCCGGCAAGACCACAACCTCCGAGCGTATCCTCTTCTACACCGGCCTGACCCACAAGATTGGCGAGGTCCACGACGGCGCAGCCACCATGGACTGGATGGAGCAGGAACAGGAGCGCGGTATCACCATCACCTCCGCCGCCACAACGGCCTTCTGGAACTACAATCAGGAGAAGTACAAAATCAACCTGATCGACACTCCGGGACACGTTGACTTTACCGTTGAGGTAGAGCGCTCGCTGCGCGTACTCGACGGCGCCGTGGCAGCCTTCTGCGCCGTAGGCGGCGTAGAGCCCCAGTCGGAGACCGTATGGCGCCAGGCCGACAAGTACAACGTACCCCGCATCGGTTACGTCAACAAGATGGACCGCAGCGGCGCCAACTTCCTCGAGGTTGTGCGCCAGGTACGCGAAGTCCTCGGTGCCAACCCTTGCCCCATCCAGATTCCTATCGGTGCCGAAGAGACCTTCAAGGGCGTCGTTGACCTCGTCACGATGAAAGCCATCTTCTGGCACGACGAGACAATGGGCGCCGACTACGAAATCGACGAAATCCCCGACAACCTCCGCGAGGAAGCCGAGGAGTGGCGCGACAAGATGCTCGAGAACATCGCCAACTTCGACGACGACCTGATGGAGAAGTACTTCGACGACCCGGCTTCCATCACAGAGGAGGAAATAATTGCCGCCATCCGCAAGGGTACTGTGGCTATGGAGTGCACTCCAATGATTTGCGGTTCTTCATACAAGAACAAGGGCGTTC
>JBJEDC010000020.1:0-21916 GCA_051871645.1 Muribaculaceae bacterium
ACCTCAAGACGCAAAAAAAGAGGCTGCGCCGTAAAACCTTAATTACGACACAGCCACTTATTAAAATCACACATTTTGGCATACCGCCTTGTTTCAAAATTCTTTATTTGCGGTAGAGTGGGGCGGAAGGGGGTTCGGTGCCTTTTATGACATTGTGATAATAGGCGTAGGTCATGGGTGTTCCCGAGCCTTCGACGGTATTGGTCAGACGGGCCAGTACAAGCATATGTGTCCCGCAGTCGACAGTTTCAACGGTCTCAAGTATCAGTCGTCCCGCAAAAGAGCCTCTGACACAGGGGACGTAGTCAACAACGTCGTAACCGAATCCATCATACTTGTCTGTATCGCGAGAACTGAAGAAGCCGAAGCGGCCTATCACCATCGGGTCCGTATCTTGTGAAAGGATGGATACGGAGAAACGGCCTGTTTCCCGAATAGCCTCAAGCGTGAAATTGTTTTTATTCAGCGAAACGGCTATAAGAGGGCCTTGTGAGGTTATCTGGAAACAAGTATTGATGGTGCAGCCGACGGCACGGCCATCCTTGAATGCACCTACGATGAAAACGCCGTAGGAGAGATTGTGCAAGACATTCAAATCCATAAAGCCGGATGAAGACGGTGCTCAGTAATTCTTTGCCTCGATTTCGAAGAAGCTGCGGGAGTGCTTGCAGACGGGGCAGACCTCGGGCGCCTGCTTGCCGATGACGATGTGACCGCAGTTACGGCAGATCCATACCGTGTCGCCCTCGCGGGAGAAGACAATGCCCTCCTCGATGTTGGCCAGCAGACGGCGGTAACGCTCCTCGTGATGACGCTCGATGGCGGCGACGGCGCGGAAACGCCATGCGATGTCGGCAAAGCCCTCCTCGTCGGCCTCGCGGGCCATACGCTCGTACATGTTTGTCCATTCAAAGTTCTCGCCCTCGGCGGCGTCGCGCAGATTTGTCATGGTGTCGGGCACCTCGCCGCCGTGCAGGTATTTGAACCACAGTTTGGCGTGCTCCTTCTCGTTTGCAGCCGTCTCCTCGAAGAGGGCGGCAATCTGCTCGTAGCCGTCCTTGCGTGCCTTGGAGGCATAGTAGGTGTATTTGTTACGTGCCTGCGACTCGCCGGCAAAGGCCTCCATAAGGTTGCGCTCAGTCTTTGTTCCTTTCAGTTTGTCCATTGTTTAAAGTTTTAAGTAGGGTCGCGGCATGCCGCGGCCTCAGTGAATATTATGTGTTTTATTGATTGACGTTGTCCGCGCACTCCGGGCAGAAGCCGCGGAAATAAATGTCCACGCCGTCGATGCTGAACCCCGGCGGGACGGGGAGCTGCAGCCCGGCAGGGAGCTGCATGTCGAAGATGCGTCCGCACCGGCGGCAGCGCAGATGGCCGTGTCGCGGCTGAGGCGCGAAATCGTACCGGCGGGTGCCGCTCTCCAGCTCCAGCTCGCGCAACAGGCCGGCCTCCGTGAGGACCCGCAGCGAATTATACACCGTCGTGAGCGACATCGTGGGATATTCAGCCTGCATGTCGCGAAAAATCTCGTCGGCAGTAGGGTGTTTGCGACCCTCCACGACGTCGCGGAGAATGGCCATACGCTGTGCCGAGGGGCGCACGCCCGCCTTGTGCATCATCTCCGCCAGCCCGGCGGCCGAAAACATATCGTAGTCCTGCATTTTTGTCTGTTAACATATTTATAATCGCTGCAAAATTAGTAATAATTTCAATTGTTTCCAAATTAAACGAGCAAATATTTTGAAAAGAGCCCGATTTGGATAAAATGCATTAATTTTGCGGAGTAAATGTAAAAATACAAAGCACGACAATGGAACAGCCATCGATGACCGTGACACAGGAAGTCACAGACTACGTTGAACGGGAGATAATTCCGCACTACACCGCCTTTGACAAGGCGCACCGCGAGGACCATGTGCGTATGGTAATCCGGCAGAGCCTCCGGCTGGCCGCACACTTTCCGGCACTGAACACCGACATGGTCTACGTCGTCGCCGCCTTCCACGACCTCGGACTGGCGTACGGGCGCGAGAACCACCACCGCGACTCGCGTAAAATCCTCGAAAGCGACGCCTTCGTGTGCGCACACTTCACCCCCGCCCAAATCCGCACCATGGGCGAGGCCGTCGAAGACCACCGCGCCTCAGGCGGCCACCGCCCACGCAACGAATATGGCCTGATAGTCGCCGAGGCCGACCGCCACATAGACCCCGAGACCATAATCCGGCGCACCGTCCAGTATGGCCTTGCGCACTACCCCGACCTCGACCGAGAGAGCCACCGCCAGCGCGCCATCCGGCATCTCCACGAAAAATACGGCCCCGACGGCTACCTGCGCGTGTGGCTCCCCTTCAGCGACAACGCCCGCAACCTCCGCCGCCTCCACGCCCTTCTCGCCGACCAACCCCGCCTCAACGGGATTTTTGAACGGATTTTCGACGAGGAGGCGGGAGAACAGAAAGTCGGGAATTAATGTCGTTTGTTCCTTATCCTTAACCATTTTCCTCTATTTTGGTAGTAAAAGCCGTTTTTGTGGTAAGGTGGGGTGGGGAGGTTTGTGTAATTTTGCAGGGTGTTTAATTATGGACCAAAATTGATAGCTGAGTATGATGAACGATGTATTTAAGGTGGCCGCGGTGGCGGCTGTGTGTGTGATGCAGGTGCCGGGTGCGGCGGGTGCCCTTACGGCGGACGGTGCAGGGTGGCGGCATGCCGCGGCCGACAGTGCTGACAGTGCGGCCAATGTGTTGCACGAGGTTGTGGTGACGGGCAGCAGCACGCAGGTGCCGCAGCGGCTGTTGCCGTACACGGTGTCGGTGGTGGGCGAGCGGCAGCTGGAGGCCACGGGACAGACGCAGGTGCTGTCGGCGATTTCGGGGATGGTGCCGAGTCTGTTCGTATCGCAGCGCAGCGTATTCGGCTTCGGGGTCTCTGGCGGCGGCTCGGGTCACATCAAGCTGCGCGGGGTAGGGGGTGACCGTGCGTCGGGTGTGCTGATGATGGTGGACGGGCAGCCGCAGTTTGCGGGCATCTATTCGCACCACATCGCCGACTTTTACGACAAGGAGTATGTTGAGCGGGTGGAGGTTCTGCGAGGCCCGGGGTCGGTGCTCTACGGTTCCAACGCCATGGCGGGAGCCATCAATGTCATCACCAGGACGGCGAAGGAGGACGGCGTGCGGACGGTGCTGCAGTCGCAGTACGGGTCGTACAACACGTGGCTGTCGTCGGTGACGAACACGGTACGGCGCGGGCGGTTCAGCTCGCTGGTGTCGCTGTCGTACAACCGCACGGACGGCACAGTGAAGAATTTCGATTTCAAACAGGCCGATGGGTATGCCAAGGTGGGATATGATTTCTCGGACAGCTGGCGCGCATATGTTGACTACACGCTGATGAATTTCCGTGGCAACGACCCCATCTATCCCACGATTTCCAATCCCGGGTCGACGGCCGTCTATCATCAGAATGTCACGCGCGGCGAGGCGGCGGCGACGGTGACCAACACATACAGCAGCACCTCCGGCTCGGCACGCATCTACTATAACTACGGCAACCATTACGTGGACGACCCGCGGCATTTCCACAGCACGGACGACCGCTTAGGCGTCATCCTATACGAGAGCTTCAGGCCGTGGCAGGGCGCGTCGGCCACCGTGGGCTTCGACTTTGACCGCTACACGGGTCGCATCCCCGTCAGCGGCGGCAACAACCACACGGAGGGGTCGCTCAGCACCATCGGGCGCAAGGCCATCACCGAATATTCGCCCTATGTGACGCTGTCGCAGGCCTTCGCGGACGAACTGGTGAGCGTCAACGCCGGTCTGCGCATGGCAAACAGCGACAAGTTCGACACGCAGTGGGTTCCGCAGGCGGGCTTCTCGGTCAACCCGGGGCGGGGATGGACCGTCAAGGGCAACGTGGCCATGGGCTACCGCAACCCGTCCTTCCGCGAGCTGTACCTCTACCGCATGGCCAACCCCGACCTGCAGCCGGAGAAGATGATGAACTACGAGGTGTCAGTCAGCAAGACGCTGTCGCGCTACCTCGCCGCCGAGGTCACGGCCTACTACAGCAAAGGCGACAACATGATTCAGACTGTGGACATGAAAAATCAGAACACGGGCCGGTTTATCAACAAAGGCATCGAGCTGTCGGCGCGGAGCCATCCACTGGACAACCTGTGGCTGTCGGCATCGTATAGCTATCTGCATACGTCGCTGAGCAACCTGGTGGGAGCGCCAAAGGACCAATACTACCTTGGCGTGGAGTGGAAGCCGTGGCGTTTCCTGGACGTCGCCGCCGACCTCAAGGGCACAGGCGGGCTGTACGTTGCCGAGGGCATCAAAAATCAGAACTACGCCCTGCTCAACCTCAAGATAACGTGGGAGGTCTGCCGCTACCTGTCGCTGTTCACACGCCTCGAAAACATCACCGACGCCAGCTACGTCATCAACCGCGGCTACGACATGCCTGGCTTCACGGCCATGGGAGGCTTCAAAGTCCGCTTCTAATCGGGGTGTAGTGATAACGGCCCATCTGCGGCGTCAGCCAAATGTAGGGACGTGCCTTTGGCACGTTTAGCCTGCGAGCGAGGCGTTCAGACAGGCTAAACATCGCAAAGCGATGTCCCTACATGGGCATGCCGTGACCCTACATGGACAAAAAAACGGCCATCCGGACACAAATAATGCGCAATGGCGCTTCCGAGGGCTCTATTGCGCATTAATTTTTAATTTTACATTTTCAATTTACTTGACGGCTTTGAAGGACATGTCGAGGCCGCGGACGGAGTGGGTGAGGGCACCTACGCTGATGAAGTCGACGCCGCACTCGCCGTACTGACGGAGGGTGTCGAAGGTGATACCTCCGGAGGACTCGATTTCGACGCCGGGGGCTTCGCGGCGGATGAGCTGGACGGCCTCGCGGGTGCGCTCGGGTGTGAAGTTGTCGAGCATGATGCGGTCTACACCGGCGGCGATGGCCTGCTTAATCTCCTCGGTGTTGCGGACCTCCTGCTCGATGCGCAGGTCACGGCCTTTGGCCTTGCACCATGCCTTGGCCTGGGCGACGGCCTGGGGGATGCCGCCGGCAAAGTCGGTATGGTTGTCCTTGATGAGTATCATGTCGAAGAGGCCGATGCGGTGGTTGGTGCCGCCGCCGATTTTCACGGCTTCCTTTTCGAGCATGCGCATGCCGGGGGTGGTCTTGCGTGTGTCGAGGACGCGGGCGCCGGTGCCTTCGAGCTCCTTCTGATATCGGGCCGTGGTGGTGGCGATGCCGCTCATGCGCTGCATGATGTTGAGCATGGTGCGCTCGGTCTGCAGCAGCGAGCGCACGGGGCCTTCGACGACGAAGGCGATGTCGCCGGGGCGGACGTGGGCACCGTCCTGGATGAATACCGTCATCTTAAGCGACGGGTCGAATTTCTCGAACACCTTGCGGGCGATGTCCACGCCTGCGAGGATGCCCTCTTCCTTGACGATGAGCTGCTGGCGGCCGACGGCGTCGGCGGGGATGGTGGACAGGGTTGTGGCGTCACCGTCGCCGATGTCCTCGGCAAAAGCCAGGGTCAGCAGGTCGTCGATGAGCTGGTCTGTAGTTTTCATTTCCGGTTTCTTTTGGTTACTTTTGTGGCAAAATTACAAAAAAATCATGAAAATCATACTGCTTACCATAGGTAAAACGGCCGACCGGGAGATAGAGCCGCTGATAGCGCGCTATGTCGACCGCGTGAGCCGCTTCGTGCCATTCGAATACAAAGTTCTGCCCGACGTGCGCCTGCCCTCCAACGCCACGCATGAGCGGCAGAAAGAATTAGAGGGCGAGGCCATACTGTCGGTCATCGGCGGCGGTGACGTGGTGGTGCTGATGGACGAGCGGGGAGCCACGCCCACCTCGCGACAGTTTGCCACCGACCTGGACAAGCTGATGGTGAACACCCAGCGCAACATCATCTTCGTCATCGGCGGGCCTTACGGGTTCAGTCCGGCCATGTATGCCCGCGCAAACCGCAAGCTGGCGCTGTCGGCGATGACACTGACGCACGAGATGGCACGCCTTTTCCTGGCCGAGCAGCTCTACCGCGCCCTCACCATCCTGCGCGGCATGCCGTACCACCACGACTAAGAGGGCAGATATCCTGATGTAGGGACATGCCTTTGGCATGTTTAGCCTGCGGGGCAGTAAGGCAGGATAAACATCGCAAAGCGATGTCCCTACATGGGGCTTCGCATTTGGACGTGAGTACTTAAAGCAACAGGTCGCGGATGGTGGCGTCGGAGACGAGCCAGCGGTCTTCGGGGATGTAGAGGCGGGCGTTGTCGAGGATGATGTCGCCGTGGGGGATGCGGGAGAGGCTGGCTTCGAAGGCGGCACGGTGATATTCCGGGATTTTTGACATCTCAAGGCCGCGGGATGTGCGCAGCGACACCATTATCATGTCGTTGAGGCGGTCGGTCTCCGTCTCCTCCTCCGTTTCGTAAAAGACCTTGCCCTGCGCGAGGCTGTCGAGATAGCCCGTCAGAGAGTGGGGGTTGGCGCGGCGCACCCGTCCGTCCCAGCTGTGGGCCCCGGGGCCGAGGCCGATGTAAGGCTTGTTCTGCCAATACGACGAATTGTGGACGGCATGATGGCCGGGCAGGGCGAAATTAGAGATTTCGTAGTGCCCGTAGCCGTTGTCGGCAAGGGTGCGGCACAGCCGGGCGTACATGTCGAGCAGGGTGTCCTCGTCCGTCTCGCGGACCTTGCCAACCGAGCGCATGGCGTAGAGGCGCGTGCCCTGTTCGTAGGACAGCATATAGGCCGAGATATGTTCGGGACGCAGAGCGGTGACGGCGTCGAGGGACCGCTGCCACGACCCGGTCGTCTGACCCGGCAGGCCGTAGATGAGGTCGAGCGAGATATTGCCGATGCCACCCTCGCGGAGGATGTTGTATGCCTTTACGGCTCCCGCAACATTGTGACGGCGTCCTACGGCGGTAAGCTCACTGTCCACCATCGACTGCACGCCCATGCTCACGCGGTTTACGCCACAGCGGCGCCATGCGGCGACGAGTTCCGGCGTCACGTCCTCGGGATTGGCCTCCACGGTCACCTCGGCACCCGGCAAGGGAGCTGGCAGAAAAGACATCAGCCATCCGAACTGCGCGGCCGTCAGCTGCGAGGGCGTGCCTCCGCCGATGTAAATTGTGTCGGCGACGGCGCCGTTCTCGTCCCGACGCAGCTGCCACTCCCTGCCCGCGGCCTCGACATAGCGGTCGGCAAGCTGAGTGCGCGGCAGCGAGTAAAAGTCGCAGTAATAGCACTTTGACTTACAGAATGGTATGTGAACGTATATAGCCATGGTCAGTCAGAGTCTCGGACGAGCGTGTTCTTCTCGCACAGGCGTGCAAAGTCACAGTATTTGCAGGCGTCGATGTCGGAGGTCTGGGCAAAGATGCCGCCACAGTCGAGTATTTCCCTCATCAGCGTGTCCGTGCCCCCGCGGAATTTCTCTTCCAGCCCCTGCAGCTTGGGCGTGCGCGCTTTCTCGTCGGCCTCGCCGGGGCTGTGCATCCATATCAGGCGTGTGTCGCCCGTCTGCCCCTTGTCGGGAACCATACGTATGTTCGAGTCGTCGAAGCGGCTCTTGCCCTTGTCGGCAACGGCAAAGGCCTTCATCAGCGTGTACAGATGCACTTCGATGGCCGGATGGCTCCATTCGTCGCCGAGGAACCCGTCAAAGAGCATCGCGTACAGCAGCAGCTGCAAAGCCGTTCCGTGGGTGTCGTATTCCTTGGGCGCCATCCATCCGAGGGCGTCGCCGACCGACCTGGGAAACATCGACTCCACCGAACGCACCTCCTTTGAGTCGCCGCCGGTCTTGTAGTCGATGAAGCGCAGACACAGTGTCTCGCCCGTCTTTGCGTCAACGATGCGGTCTATGCGGTCAATCTTGAAGGTGACGTTGACACGGCGGCCGTCGCTGAGCGACCATTGGTTCGTGCCGACGCCGACATGCGACAGCAGACTGAACTCGGCGGCCTCGAAAAGGATGTCTTGCCCCTGGATTTCGGCCAGCTTCTCACGGCTCAGGGCTATCTCCTCCGGCTCGGCGCCGTGACGTTCGAGGTAGGACACATAGCGGCGCAGACCCTCGGGGGTATCGGCGTAGTCCTTCATTATCGTGCGCTCGACAAAGTCGAAAAGAGCCACCGCCAGCAGCTCGTCCTGACGGCGTATGCGTCCGCGTGCCCGCTCCCAGCGCTTCTTCTGCGCCTCGTCGGAGTCTTCATCCGGCATGAGCACGCCGTACTGCTTGATGACGATATTGTCGCGCAGGATGTCGAGGATTTCGGTCCTCACCGCCGGTCTGAGTTTCCACAGCTCGTCATCGAAGAGCCTGCCCAGGTTTGTCAGCGACCTGCCGTGGCCGACCTTTATGCGGTAAATCTTTTCGAGCGTGCTGTGTACGACGTCGCCGAATACGCTGGCGTCCATAAAGTCCACCGACTTGTCCTCCTCGCCGATATTGAGCACGTCCGAGAGGTAGAAACGGAAGGGGCATTTGATATAGTCGCGCAGGGCCGATGCCGACAGGTTTGCCGACCTGGTTGCCTCGGCGGAGTCTTCGGAGCGGGGGACGGAAAAGCGTCCGAGCCGCCCGCGCACAAAGTCGCTGCCCTTTTCGGCGCTGAACACCAGCGGACGCGGACTCTTTGGCTTCATCAGCACGCCTATACGCGCAATCTGTATGGGGTGCTTCAGCCGTCCGTCGGCGTCGCGGCTCTCCCTGAGGGCGTTCTCCAGGTTGACGGCATGGGCGTGTGCCTCCTTAGCCTCGGCCTCGGCGGCAAGTGTCTCCCTGCGCTCTTTTTCGCCGAGGTTGTCGTGGACGGCGGCCACGGCCTTGCGGTGTGCCTCACGCACCTTTCCGGCCGTGTCCTTCAGCCGCTCCGTCTCGCGGTTCATGTCCCAGCTGCGGGGCGAGTTCTCGAGCTGCTGAAGATAGCGCGAGGGTGTGCCGCCACCGGGAACGGATGCGCGGGAGTCGTACAGACAGACGGCGTTGGTGGCGCGGTTGAGCAGGCGGAAGAAATATCCGGCATACTCCTTTTCGGTGTCGCGCAGGGTCGGCAGGCGCACGAAGCGCAGCAGGAGCTTTTCGCCGTCACCGGTTTCGCCGGATGCGGGGTTAGACTCGTTGTATTTGTGCCGTGCGCCCTGGGGGATGAAGCCATGGTTGCGTATGCGTCGCGGCAGCACGCCCTCGTTCATGGACGGGATGATGATGTTGTCAAAGTCGAGCGCGCGCGTCTCCAGCATCCCCAGCACCTGCAGACCCTTTACGGGCGTACTGCTGACGTTGAGGGGCTGTGTGGCCATCGTTCGGTAGATGAGCGTGAAGATGTTGTACTCGCCTATGCCGGTAATGCCGTAGCGGTCGATGCCCTCGAAGACCGCGTCGAGGCCTTTTTCGTATTCCTCGAGGATGCGCGCCTCGATGCCCGCCTCCTTTTCCTCGTCGGTGTCACCGCCGTCGGGAATTTCGGCGCCCTTATCGGCCAGGCAACGGCGCATGGTATCCACAATGTCCGAGATATATCCGTGCACGGCGTCGAGGTAATTCAGATACTCCTCCGTAGGCCTGCCGTCCTGGCGCGTCTTGCGGGGCTGACGGGGCGTGCGGGCGAAGATGCAGAGGATGTCGGCCACTTTGGGATTATCCACGGCGCACCCGCGCAGATATTCGCTCAGCACGTCTATGTCGACGGTGAAACTGCGGTTGTCGCGCAGATATTCCGCCACGGCGCGGCAGCCCTCGTCCATCAGCGAGCGCAGCTGGGCGTTGGCGACAATGCCCTCGACATCCTCGTAGAGCATAATCATGGAGCCGCCTCCCGTGGCGTCGGTGCCGCGGTAGCTGACGTGCAGGTGAAGCTTGACGATGTCGTCGAGGAGGGTGGCGAAGGGAGTCTCGCGGAAAGGCAGCGCCAGCGAGACGTTGATATTCTCGAAATGCGGATGCGACACCACCGACGGCGGCATGGCATGGAGCAGGGGAATGAGCAGGGATGAGTCGGGCAGGATGATGGCGGTGTTGTCGGGACGGTTGCGCACCATCATCAGCGAGTTCGACGGGTCGACGGCGGACGTGCCGGGCTGCGGAGCCAGCGGGTCGGCGGTGCGGTGCCTGCTCTCGGGCGTACACCAGTTTTTCAGCACCTGACCGATGGACTTCGCCATCAGGAATTTCGACGGCACGTCCAGGATGTCGAGATGGAGCGGGCTGTCGCAGACGGGCAGACTGAAATCGGCGGGATTGGGGAACAGAGCCGTCAAGTCAGCCGACTTCGCCGCCACGGCAAAGCGGGCCACGCAGTCGTTGGCGCCGATGGCGTTGCCGAAGCGCTCCAGATCGAGCAGGTCCCAGAAAAAACCGACATGGCGTCCGTCGCCGTCCATAGCCTCGCGGACGGCGCTGAAGAGGTTCATGCGCGCGGCGGTGAGATTGCCGAAGCCCACGAAGCCTATGCTGCCGTAACTGCCGATGACGGGAATTTCGCCGCCACCGGCACACTCTCGGGCCACCTTGAGGGCCACGAGGCGTGACAGGCGACCCTCGTAGGTCATGCCCTCGCGGTCGATGCGGGCGGTGAAGCGCGTGTAAATCTCCGGCAGGAGGGCATAGAGGCGCATGCGGCGTATGGCGGCGGTGAACATGTCGTTGTTGCGGAACATCACATCCTCATGCTCGCGCGCAATCTTGTTGCCGGGGAAGAGGCTGTTGACAATTCCGCGCTCCTTTTCGGTGAGGTAGTTCACCGACAGGTCCTTCCACTCGGCCACCTTACCCAGGACGTCGGTACCGTCGGCGCATCCGTTGTCGATATCGTTGAAATCGCCGAGCAGGGTCTTGCCCCAGTAGGCGAAGTTGTCGAAGGCGGCGGGCTCGGACGGCGGGATGGCGTTGAGCTGCATGCGCGCCTTGCGCAGGCGGTCGCGTGCCGCCGCCATCTCGGTCTTGCCGCATTCGCCCGAGCGGAAGGCGCGGACTTTCGCCTCCACCTCCTTTTCGGCGTCGGCCACAACGGCGCGGAGTCGGTCGAAGACGGGCTGCAGGCCTGCGAAGCGGTCGGTGTATACCTCGCAGTAGACGTTGTAGAGGACGAACAGCAGCGTGATGTCATCGGTGACGGCGACCTCGGGACATATCTGCTCGTTGAGCTCGCCGATGGTGACGATGTCGGGGAGGACGTACGCGTCCGCACCTCCTGCACCTGCGGCCACGCGGCGCCGCAGAACGTCCTTGAAATACATGCGCAGGAAGATGCGCGAGCGCTTGTTGGGGCAGACGATGCAGGTGCGGTACAGCTGGCCGAGGCGTCCCGGGGCGGTGTAATATTCGGCTACCGCCTTCAGAAATTTGTCGGTTTTACCGGCGTTGGCGTTTGACATGGCGTGTGAATTTCGGGGTAGGGGACCTGTCTCAGCCGTTCTTGAGCATGAGGATGACGGAGAGGCAGATGTCGAAGAAGACAATCTTGCCATTGGCGTTGCGGGCGATGTCGTTGCGGGCGTCGCTGAATACTTCGAACAGCGCGGGGGCGTTCTTTTCGGTGATGAAACGGGCGAAGCGGACGCTGAAATCGCTCTCCTGCCGCGTCTGCAGGTTCAGCGCGGGGTCGTGGAGGTTGTAGATAAAGTTTTCGCGCAGCATGCGGGCGCAATAGTCGAGGAACCGTATCTGCGTCTCGCGCTTCTCGGCGGCGAGGTCGGCGCTCCATTTCTTCAGGGCGGCGATGTCGCGGACGTATGCCAGGCGCATCAGCGACACAAAGCGGTCGAAGAAATTACACTTGGCGTCATCCTGTCCGCAGCTCAGCTGCACGGCCCGGTTGAGGCTGCCCTCGCTGAGGCGGGCAGTGTCGCGGGCCATGGTCGGCTCGGTGCAGTAGCCTTTGTCCGTCAGCCACCGGGCCACCTCGTCATCGCTGTAACGCGGCACGTCGATGCGCTGCACGCGTGAGTAGATGGTGGGCAGTATGCCGCGGGGGTTGTCGCTGGCCATGATGAACACCGTGTCGGCGAAGGGTTCCTCGACAAGCTTGAGGATTTTGTTGGCGCAGCTCTCGTGCAGGCGTTCGGGCATCCACATCAGCGCCGTCTTGTAGCGCGAGGCGTGCGAGGTAAAGCTGAGGCGGCGGATGAGTTCGGAGCCCTCGTCGGCATAAATCTGCGGCATGGTGTTGGGGTTGCCCAGCATGTCGAGCCAGGTGTCAAAGTCCATCCACGGACTCTCGCCGATGAACCGCGTGAACTCGCGTATGTAGTCGTTGCAGATGGTGGTGCCTCCCGAGGCCGCCTTGACGACGGGGAACGAGAATATTGTGTCGATGTGGTTGAACGACTTCATCTGCAGACACGAGGGGCAGCGGCCGCACGAGTCGCCGTCATGGCGGTCGGTGCAGTGGATGTATTGGGCAAATGCCCTGGCGAGGGCAAACTTTGCCGAGCCTTCGGGGCCCTGCAGCAACAGGGCGTGCGGCAGACGGTTGTCGTCAACAAGGGCACGCAGTCTGTACTTGACATCGTCGTGCCCGGGGATATCACAGAATTTCATCACGGTAAAGGTACTCAAATTTTGTCAAAACCCCAACGCCGTGCCGGAGAAAATGTCCGAAGGCGAAGCTCCTGCTACAAACTGCTACAAGGCGTTTGCAGCGTTGTAGCATCATGTGCCTTGGCTCGGTCATCCTGCCATCAGCTGCTCGATGGAACCAATCTCCTCCTGGAGCTTTTTGTCGACACCGAGACGCTTGCCGATGTTGGAGATGCTGTAGATGATGGTGGCGTGATTGCGGTTGAGGCAGCTGGCGATGGCAGTGAGGGGCATGTCGGTGTATTTCTTGGCCAGATAGGCTACAATCTGACGGGCGTCGCTGATTTCGCGTTTGCGGCTCTTGGAGAAGAGGACGGTGTTCTCGATATCGTAGAACTCGCACACCTTGTCGGCGATGAAGTCGAAGTTGAAGGTCTTCCTGCTCACGCGCACCGAATTGTTGACGACCTCGCGGGCAAGGTCAAGGTTGAACTCCTTGTTGCGGAAGGTGTACTGCGCACGCATCGACAGCATCACGCCGTCGAGCTCGCGTATACTCTCGGTGATGTTTCCGGCCACATATTCTATCACCTCGTCGGGTAGGGGCATGCCGTTCTCTTTGGCGCGTAGGCGCAGGACCTCGCGGCGCAGGTTGAGGTCGGGCTTATGCATCTCCACCACGGCGCCCTGGCGCAGACGGCCCAGCAGCCGGTCCTCGAACGACACGATGTCGGCGGGAGCACGGTCGCTGCTGAAGACAACCATGTGGTTGTTGAGGTAGAGGTGGTTGAAGATGTTGAAGAAGGCGTTCTGGGTCTTTGTCTTGCCGGACAGCTCCTGGATGTCGTCGACGATGAGGACGTCGATGCTCTGGTAGAAGCTGAAGAACTGGTTGATGTTTCCGCCCGGAGCCTCGGCGGAGGTATACTGCCCCTGGAAATCGCGGGCGGGGATGTAGAGCACGCGCTTGCCGGGGTTGCTCTCGGCAAGTTTCAGTCCCAGGCCCTGCAGGAGGTGCGTCTTGCCGCAGCCCGTCGGACCGAAGATGTACAGCGGGTTGAATGTCGGCTGCTTGGGGCGCCGGATGATGGCGTTGACGATTTCGCATGCCACTTTGTTGCAGTCGCTGCGCAGATAGCTGTCGAGGCTGAACCGAGGGTTTAGGTTGGTATAGAACGGCTTTCCGGGCTTGGTGGGCTTGCTGTCGGCTTCGGCGGGAGCCTGCCCCGTCCCGGCAGTCCCGGCCGGAGCTTTGGGCTGCACCGAGGGATAAATCCAGCGCAGGTCGTTGAGCGAGCCGTAGACCTTGAGTATGGCCTCCTTGAGAGGAGCGGCATATTTGCTGTCTATCATCAGTCCGTATGCCTCGCTGGGAACCTTGAGGGCGAGCACGCCACCCTCGAGCCCATAGGGCACGACGTCGGCGAACGCAAACCCGAAGGCCTCGTCACCGATGAGTCTGCGCAACTCGGCGCAGCATTCATCCCAAAGTTCGAAATGCGATTTTACGGACATAGTTCTGCAAATTTGCAAAAAAATGTTGAGATAGCCAAGCCCCCCTCAGAACGCGAAAAAGACCCTTTCCGTGCAGGCAGTTGAAATCCAACAAGTTAAACGAAAAGCCCGGGATATACATAAATCAACGCTTAAAACTCGTCACGCAAAGTACAATATAACAGCGTGCTGACATCAAATTTTAAAGAGAAAATCAAAAGTGACTGATTTATTCGCCCTTGTCCATAACGACCTATCAGATAACACTAACAAGGTAATTGCAAAATAATACAGCCGCCGGCCTTATTTAGAATTATTTTAAATAAGCCGTCAGGCACGTCGGACCTTCAAGATTATCCCATGTAGGGACATCGCTTCGCGATGTCAGGTCTGCCAAAACAATCCGTTTGCCGGAAAAACATGCCAAAGGCATGTCCCTACAGGACATCCTAAAGTAAACCGAGGTCGAAGTCGGCGATGGTGCCGAGGGTGATGTCGGCGGCAGCCTCGACGGCGTCGCGGGAGTTGGTGGTGGCAATGCCGATGACGCGAGCACCGGAGCGGTGACCGGCCTCAATGCCCTGGAAGGAGTCTTCGAAGACGAGGCAGTCGGCAGGGGCGCAGCCCAGGCGCGAGGCGGCGAGGAGATAGCCCTGCGGGTCGGGCTTGGAGCGCTGGACGTCATGGTCGGTGATGATGGTATCGACAAGGGCGCGCAGAGTCGGAACCTGCGAGAAGAGTCCGTCCATCTTGGCCGGATTGCTCGACGTGACAATGGCGGTGCGCCAGCCCGACGTGCGCAGGAGCGTCAGCACATCCTCGGCGCCGGGAAAGAGACGGTAAACCATCTCCTGCTCCTGCCGCTTGAGGCGTCGCAAAATCTCGGGATAGTCGTCCTCGCTGAAATAGGTGCCGAGAATATTGTCGAGGGTAGTGCCCTTTATCGCCAGCGCAAAGTTTTCGACGCCGGTATGGAATTCGTCATCGATTTCCTGCCAGAACTCGGTATATATGCCCTCCGAGTCGACGAGCACCCCGTCAAGGTCGAACAGCGCCCCGCAAGGCTTCAGTTTAGTATCGTATTTCATTGTCATAATCGTTTTTAATGGGGCTGTGTCAAAATAGCCTGAATGTAGGGACATGCCTTTGGCATGTTAAGCCAATCAATTGGTTTCCAGTCTTAACATCGCAAAGCGATGTCCCTACATTATTAAAATTCCACATCTTGACACACCGTCAAGGCGTCACAAAAAGGCGTCCGTTTTATGATAGGCCTGCAAACAGTTCGACCAGCGGCCGGGCCTTCATGCACGACTCGTCCCACTCGGCCTCGGCCTGCGAGTCCGCCGTTATTCCGCCGCCGGTGTACACGCACCATCCTTCGGGTGACAGGCGCGCGCAGCGCAGGGTTACGGCGGCGTGTATATGGCCTGTGCCCTCGACGACGGCAGTGTAGCCGCCGTACATAAGCCGCTGATGGCTCTCGATTTCGCCGATGCGCTCCACCGACACCTGGCGCGGATAGCCGCAAAGGGCGGGCGTGGGGCTCAGGCTGTTCAGGAACGTCGCCGTATCGAAGCCGGGACTGAGGCGTGCAGAGATGTCGGAGACGATGTGCTCGACGTTGGCGGCCCGGCGGACGCTCTCCGTGACGGCGATGTCCGTCAGGCCGTTCTCGCGCAGGCAGTCCATGATGAAATCGGTGACGATGGCCTGCTCGCGGCGGTTCTTCCCGTCCCAGTCGCCGACGGTACCGACGGGACGAGTCCCTGCCAGCGACATCGTGCGCAGCGTTCCCGACGACGGGTCAATGTCGGCCAATGTCTCAGGCGAGACGATGAGCCAGGTGCCGGTCTTGGGCGTGTGGAAAAGGCAGCGGTAGCAGTCTGTGGGTGCCTTGCGCAGATAGTCCACTGCGGCATCGGCGACCATTTCGGCGGGGGCGTCGAAACGTCCCGACGTCACGCGTGAGATGACCGTCTTGCCACCCGTTTCGCCCAGTGTTGCGATGAGGCCGCGCACACGTTCGAGGTAGTCCCCGCAGACGGTCGTTGGCGGCATGCCGCCGACGCTGTCAGCGGGTATGCAGGGCTGACAGTCAAGCACGGTATCGTTGATGGCCACACCCGCCTGCCAAGGCATCAGCCAGGGCACGGCAACAAAGCGGTCGAGACTGCGCAGACGGGCCTTGCCGTCATCGCAGAACAGCCGGAAATCCTTGCCTGGAGCGGCTACGAGGGCGAACGAAATACTGTTGCTCATTTGTCCTGTGCTATTTCGGCTATGAGTTCGAAAGGATAGGCCTCACGAACGGTGACGTCGTAGAATTTGCCGCGCTCAAGCGGGTGGGGCACACCGGCTTTCGGCACGAGAATTTCCGGGTCCACCTCCGGCGAGTCGAATTCGGAGCGGCAGACAAAGAATTCCTCATCCTCGCTGTCGCAGACCACGCGCAGGGTGTGGCCGATTTTCTGCTCCTGCTGCTCGAGCGAAATCTGCTCCTGCAGCTCCATGAGCCGGTCGAGGCGTTCCTCTTTCACCTCCTGCGGCACCTCGTCCCTGAGGTTGCGGGCGGCGTAGGTGTCCTCCTCCTCGCAGTAGGCGAAGGCGCCCATGCGCTCGAAGCGCTGCTCGCGCACGAAGTCCATCAGCTCCTCAAACTCCTCCTCTCCCTCGCCGGGATAGCCCGTCATGAGGGTGGTGCGGATGTGTATGCCCGGCACCTCGCGGCGAATGCGGTCGAGCAGCTGGCGTGTCTCGTCGCCTGTGATGTGGCGGCGCATGTTCCTGAGGACATTGTCGCTGACGTGCTGGAGGGCGATGTCGAGGTATTTGCAGACGTTGGCGTTGCGGGCCATGACGGGCAAAACGTCGTAAGGGAAATCCGACGGATAGGCGTAGTGCAGCCTCAGCCACTCCACGCCGGGGATGTCGGCGAGGGTCTGGACAAGCTCGGCCAGCGCCTTGTGTCCGTAGATATCCTTGCCATACGACGAGAGGTCCTGGGCGATGATGTTGAACTCGTGCGTGCCGCCCTCGACGAGACTGCGCACCTCGTCGGCAATCTCCTCTATGGGGCGCGAGTGCATGCGGCCGGTAATCAGGGGGATGGCGCAGAAGCCGCATAAGCGGTCGCAGCCCTCGGCAATCTTGACGTAGGCGAAATGGGGACCCGTGGTGAGCTGTCTCTCCCAGGGGCGGGCCTTGTCGCCGCTGCCTTTGCCGGTGACGTCCTGGAGCAGGGCGGGCCAGTCGAATTTGCCGTACCAGCGGTCCACCTCGGGCAGCTCGGCGGGCAGCTCCTTGCGGTAGCGCTCGGCAAGACAGCCCATCACCGACAGCTCGCCAATCCGTCCGACCTTCTTGGCCTCCAGGCATTCCAGAATCATGTCGATGGACTCCTGCTTGGCGTCGCCGATAAATCCGCAGGTGTTGATGACCACCTGGGCGGCGTCCGGTGTCTCGGGGTTATGGCGCACCTCAAAGCCTGCGTCGGCGAACATGCGCATCAGGCGCTCGCTGTCGACGAGGTTCTTGGAGCACCCCATGGTGATGACGTCGAGGGTGCCGGGACGCGGGGTGTGCTTGGTCCTGCTCATTCCTTAACCTCGAAAAGAGACTTCACGAACTCGTGTTTGTCGAAGACCTGCAGGTCCTCGATTTTCTCGCCCAGGCCGATGTAGCGGACGGGGATTTTGAACTGGTCGCTGATGCCTATCACCACGCCGCCCTTGGCCGTGCCGTCGAGCTTGGTGATGGCGAGGTCAGTGACCGCGGTGGCCTGGCTGAACTCGCGCGTCTGCTCGATGGCGTTCTGGCCTGTCGAGCCGTCGAGGACCAGGAGGACCGAGTGGGGCGCTCCGGGCACAAGCTTCTCTATCACGCGCTTGATTTTGCTGAGCTCGTTCATCAGGCCGACCTTGTTGTGCAGACGTCCGGCGGTGTCGATGAGCACCACATCGGCGTCCTTGGCAAGAGCCGAGGCCACGGCGTCGTGGGCCACGGAGGCGGCGTCGCTGTTGAGTTTCTGCTTGACAATCTCCACGTCGGCACGGCGTGCCCATTCCTCCAGCTGCTCGATGGCGGCGGCGCGGAAGGTGTCGGCGGCACCGAGGATGACCTTGTGTCCGGCGGCCTTGTACTGGGCGGCGAGCTTGCCGATGGTGGTGGTCTTGCCCACGCCGTTGACGCCTACCACGAGCACGATGTAGGGACGCTTGCCCTCGGGGATGTCGAAATCTCCCTTGCCCTCGGTGGTGTCGCCGGGTGCGTCGGCCATCATGTCGGCCACGACGTCGTAGAGCAGGCCGTACAGCTCCTTTGTGCCCACATATTTGTCGCGGGCGACGCGCTCCTTGAGGTTGTCGATGATTTTTATGGATGTCTCCACACCCACATCCGACGATACGAAGATTTCCTCGAGCTCGTCAAGAAAATCGTCATCGACGGTGCTGCGGCTCAGTGCCGCGCGTTTGATTTTGCGGAAGAGGCCCTCCTTGGTCTTTTCAAGACCCTTGTCGAGCGTCTCCTTTTTCTTTTCCTTGGATGAGAAGAAACTGAAAATTCCCATAATTGTATATGTTGAAAAGATTTATATCGGTTATGGTTGGCGCAGCAAATCTATCCGTGATGTAGAGACGTGCCTTTGGCACGTCGGGGTAACGGTTTGGGTGCCAGGCTGACATCGCAAAGCGATGTCCCTACATTGGCTTAATGGTTTAGTTTCTGCAAACGCCTTCGTCTATTCTTTTTATTTATTAATGTGCAAAGGTACAAAAATATTTCGTACTTTTGTACAAGAACAAAACAGACCGAAAATGCTGACTACAGATAAAGCTGTTTGCCGCGAGCTGGCGGCTCTGCTGGCCTGTCACGGCGTCAGGGACGTCGTGCTCAGTCCGGGCTCACGCAATGCGCCGCTAATCCTTGCCGTGGCGCGTCACGAGGAGCTGCGTCACCGTGTCGTCATCGACGAGCGCTGTGCGGCCTTCGTGGCCTTGGGCATGGCCGTGCAGTCGCAAAGGCCCGTGGCGCTGGTGTGCACGTCCGGAACGGCAATGCTCAACTATGCGCCCGCGATAGCCGAGGCGTATTACCGCGAAGTGCCCCTCATCGTCGTCACCGCCGACCGCCCGCAGGAGTGGATAGACCAGGACGACAGCCAGACCATACGCCAGTACGGCGCCCTCGACAATATAGTAAAGGAATCGTACAACATCCCCGTAGAGACCGGCGACGCCACCCAGATGTGGATGGTGAACCGCCTTGTGTCGGACGCCATACTCAAGGCCTCGTCGGGACGTAAAGGCCCCGTACACATCAACGTACAGCTGGATGTGCCGCTGACGACGCTGGCGGAGGCCGGTCCACAGCAGCCGCGCATGATTGACGTGGTGGAGAGGCCTACGGTTCTGCCTACGGCGCAGGCCCGCGAGCTGGGGCAGCGTCTTGCGCCGCCCTGCAAGGTTCTCGTCGTGGCCGGATTTCTCAACCCCGACAGCAAGCTCAGCAAGGCCATGGTACGTCTTGCCGCCATCCCCAACGTGGCAGTGCTGTGCGAGGCACAGGCCAATCTGCACGGTCCGGGTCTGCACGGCAACATCGACCGCATCCTCAACGAGATGACGGAGGCCGAACGGACGGAGATGCTGCCCGACATAGTGATAACCCTCGGCGGCTCGCTGGTCTCGCGCTTCATCAAGGCGTGGCTGCGAGGCCGCACTGGCGTGCGCCACTGGCATGTGGGCGAGCGTGGCATGTCGGTGGACTGCTTCAAATGCCTGGCGCTGCGCATTGAGCTCCCCGCCGCGTCGTTCATGCCTCAGTTAGCTTCGGCGATGCAGCCTTTCCGCAGTTCGGGCAGCGCATACGGCGACCGCTGGCGTCGCCTTGCCGAGCGTGCCGGACGCCGCTACCGCGAATTTACGGCCTCGGCTCCCTGGTGCGACCTCAAGGCGATGGACATGCTGGTGAAGGCCGTACCTGCCCGCGCAAACCTCCAGGGCGGAAACGGAACGGCGGTGCGCTATGTACAGCTGTGCGACCACGGGCATGTCCACCGTACCGACTGCAACCGCGGCGTGAGCGGCATCGACGGATGCACGTCCACGGCCATCGGAGCCTCCATGGCCTACGGCGACCTTACTGTCCTCGTATCCGGCGATATGTCGGCGCAGTACGATATGGGCGCGTTGGCCATCAGCGGCATTCCCCCGACGTTCCGGCTGGCGGTACTCAACAACGGTGGCGGCGGAATTTTCCGCTTCATCAAGACAACGGCCGGACTTGACGAGCTGGACGAATGCTTTGCCGCCGACGTGCGTCTGCCGCTGCGACAGATTGCCGAGGGCTTCGGTTTCCGGTACCTCCGCGCCGACAGCGTGGACGGCATGAAGGCCGCCCTCCCTGCCTTCTTCGGGCAGAGTGACGTCCCTGTCATCCTCGACATCGTCACCGACGGCAGCCTTTCCGCCACCGAGCTCAACAGATATTTCGACGAAGCAAAAACAAAATAGCATGACCAATAATCTCCCAATTCAAGATATGACACGCAACTGGCAAACCATCAAAGAATACAGCGACATTCTTTTCGAGTCGTATAACGGCATCGCCCGCATAACCATAAACCGTCCGGAAGTCTACAACGCTTTCCGTCCGCAGACCAACGAGCAGATTCTCGACGCCCTGGCCTATTGCCGCGAGACGCCGACGGTGCGCGTGGTGGTTCTCACCGGCGCCGGAGACAAGGCCTTCTGCTCGGGCGGTGACCAGAACTACAAGACCCGCGGCGGTTACCGCGACGCCGAGGGCACGCCCCGCCTCAACGTGCTGGACATACACAAGACCATCCGCTCGCTCACCAAACCCGTCATCGCGGCCGTCAACGGCTACGCCATCGGCGGCGGCAATGTCCTGCAGGTGGTGTGCGACCTTTCCATAGCCTCCGAGAACGCCCGCTTCGGCCAGACAGGTCCCAAGGTCGGCAGCTTTGACGCCGGCTTCGGCTCGTCCTATCTGGCTCGCTGCGTAGGTCAGAAGAAGGCCCGCGAGATTTGGTTCCTCTGCCGCCAGTACACGGCTCAGGAAGCCCTCGAAATGGGCATGATTAACAAGGTGGTGCCTTTTGACAAGCTCGAGGACGAGTACGTCGACTGGGCAGAGACGATAATGAAACGCAGTCCTTTCGCCATCCGCATGATCAAGCGTGCCCTCAACGCTGAGCTGGACGGCCAGGCCGGACTGATGGAGTTCGCCGGCGACGCCACGCTGATGTACTACCTCATGGACGAGGCGCAGGAGGGCAAGAACGCTTTCCTGGAGAAACGCGACCCGGACTTCATGCAGTTCCCGCAATTTCCCGACTGACGATGCTGAAGGCAAGCTGGCGGCCCTATCGCCTGAACTTCAACTTCGAGGCCCGCACCTCGCGCGCCGTCATGCATGTCAAGGACACATATTTCTTATGTGTCAAGGATGACGAACGGCCGGACGTATGCGGGATAGGGGAGGTGCCTCTGTTCCGTGGCCTCAGTGCCGAGGACACTCCTGACTTCGAGGCCATCCTTGACGAGGCTTGCCGCACGATGGAGTGGCGGCAGGCGCCGTCATCGGTACGCATGGGCTTTGAGACAGCCCTCGCCGACCTCGGAAACGGCGGCCATGGCATAATCTTCCCCGGTTCTCATTGGCTGGCGGGAGAGGACGGCATCGTCATCAACGGACTCATCTGGATGGGCGACCGCGAGACTATGTTCGGGCGCATACAGGAGAAGCTCGACCAGGGTTTCCGATGTCTTAAGCTGAAAATCGGAGGCATCGACTTCGAGGATGAGCTGTCAC
>JBJEDC010000021.1:0-21754 GCA_051871645.1 Muribaculaceae bacterium
GTCCTGCTTCTTAAGAAAATTTCACGAAAACGAAAAGTTTAAATCACTTCATTATATTTGTCGGAAAAACCAAATGCAATTTGGGCTTCATTTGAGCAATACAATGAAGATGACAAATTTTTCTATCTTAAAAATGAAAATGATAAAGTTTGTGTACCCAAACGTGCTGATTTGAGTTGTTTCATATGGGATAAAGATAAAAACGAATGGTCAGCAAACTGGAGTATCACCGAAATCTACGACCATATCTAAGTCTTAGCTTAATTGTAATTTAGGAGTTATTCATATTGCCATGAGAACATCATTTGATTATTTTGAGGGCTGGAAATATATTAATGCCTTATTCGAGTATTTCAAGAAAGAGGCAGAACCGAAATTTTCAAACTCTCATATTGCCCCTCGTTATATATTTAGAGGGATTTCAAAGAGATTCTTCACCGAGTCACAAGAAATTACCCAGTTGCAGAAACGGCTAAAGAAAGTTCAGAAGAGAGGCGAAATTTATTATCAAATCCCCAGTTCATCTATAATTAAATATATAAGCAATAGAGATAAATCCAGCCTAAAAGATAGTATACTTGATGCATCAAGATTTTTGTCACCTGCAAAAGAATCAATAACAACCGAAGAAATTTACAATGTTATTTATTCAGATTTTTTAGATGAAATCAAAATAATTTTATCTGAAATATCTGCGGCAGAAATTGCAAACAAAGAGTTTGAAATCTTAGATAAGATTAAACATCATGGAAGATTTAAGTACATTAAGCCTGAACAAATACGCTCTGGAGCTTCTATTCGTCTTCGAGATACTGAAAAGAATTACACTACGATAGCTGACTATTTATATTATATAAATAATCTTTCGGATGGTTTTAAATCTATAAATCCGTCTTTAAGGAATTTTGATGAAACTGAGATAATAGCAGAAATTCAGCACAGAGGTGGTGGCTCCTGTCTTGTCGATTTTAGTAATAATTTTTTAATCTCGTTATGGTTCTCTGTAAGTGGGCATAATGATGATTTAGGATACCTATTTTGCTATGATGTAAATGACGATGCGTTTAAGACAGGTAAATTAACATATCTAAATAAACATTCTGCAAAAATAGATATTCAACATTTATTACGGAATACACAAAAGACATCCATGTATATGGATGAAAATCGCCATAAATTTTGGCTATGGAAGCCTGATAATATTAATGGTCGAATAGCAAGACAAGATAGTGTTTTCGTTTTTGGTCTTGAGAAATTTTATATTGAAGAGCATAAAGTTACAGTTATTCCCATACCTCCACAATGGAAAAGACCTATTCTGAACTTTCTAAAAGTATATTTGGGTATAAAGTCTGAAACTATATTCCCAGATATTGATGGGTATTCCAATGCTCATTCCAAAGTATCTCCAATAAACGACAATACTCTATATATTAATCCGCAAGTGTGTCCTGCAATAAAAAAATATCCAGATAAAGATATTGAAGAATTATTATCCCTCAATCTAATTCAAAAAGGGATGTCATGTCTTTTGAAGGGGGAATATAGAATTGGTCTTGACTATTTTATTCGAGTATATAATTCTGTGGATTTTGATGAACTATTTGAAGAAGTAGCTGGGGTTGATAAACTTAGACTATTAAAAATATATATTGAAGTATTGTATTCAATAGGTCTATGCTATAAGAAAATTAAAAAGGGACATTTATCAGAAATCTATTGCAAAAAAGCTATTTCATATTGTTTATATTTGTTTACAGGTGAAAAATGTACCGAAGACAAACTCTATATAAAGCAAACTGATTCATTAAAAATGATTCTGTCTAAATATGGCCGTTATTCTAAAAACCCCGAAAAATATAATGGTGAACTGTATGAAAAATTAGAGTTCATACCTAAGTTCTACCGTATAGTCGATGAATATTTGGATGTTTCATATGATATAAAAAATTATCATGATGCTCAAAAGTTCGTCGACATATTGATCGAATGTACTCCAAATAGTTCACCAGCACGAGTATTAAGAACTTCGTACAATTGTTTAACTGTTCTTGAATTATTAAATTCAAAAGCAGACACATCCACGATTAAAGATACATTGAGTTTATTTTCCTACGAGGATGATAATACGTTGTATTCAAAAATTAGCGGTCTTTTAGAAATCATTTTAGAAATTATGTCCGTCTATAATAAAGAAAAAATTACTGATATTTATACTAATACTGATATTTCTTCTAAAGTAGAACAATTCCTAAAAGTATGCGACTTTAATCATGTTGCTTCTACAGAGTCAAGTATAAATTGGGTATTTGATGATCTAAGGGAAGAAGTTAAATATTTCTTCACTGAAAGCCCAAGTGTAGTTAAATATATAGAGAATCTAATTGTAAGATTAATAGCTCTACAAGACTCAATTCAGTCACGAAAGAAGGTATGAAATATTATGCGTATACATTTTTGAAATTTCTATTAAAAATTTCATTATTCATAATTATTGTTATTATCTTATATAGTAATAATATTCATGCAATGACGCTTACGCCTAAAGAGCAAAATGGTCTTTGGGGATATGTCGATGATAAGGATAAATGGAAGATAAAGCCTGCCTTTAATTATGCTGGGGAGTTTAATGATGGTCTGGCTTGTGTCATGAATTATTATGATAATTATTCATCGATTGTCAAGCTTTATGGTTATATAAATGAAAAAGGGAAATATGTCATACCACAAAAATATAATTATGGCTCTGATTTTAAAAACGGTATAGCTGTAGTTGGAATATTGAGAGGTGTCACCTCAATTAGAAAATCGAGAACCAGTATTGATGGCTTAAAGAATAAATTAGCTGAAATGTTGATAATAAACACAAATGGAGAACCATTTGAATTTTCTGATCCGCCTAATTATATTGATATATCGATTCCGGATTCAATTCGTATATATAAGTTTAACGATGGTCGTTTGTTTTCAGAGAGTTTAAGCAAATTCTCGGTTGTAAATACATCTGCTGACAAATGTTTAGAAAGCGAAAAGGTAGGACAGAATGCAGTAACGCCTTTCCCTGGCGAACAGTTGGATTATAGTTGGGTTATCCCATCTCTTATTGAGATCAACAGTATTGAAACGAGTGGCTTTAGATGGGGAAAAGATATGTCAATAATTGATGAACGAGCTAACAAAGTTCTTCCTCGAATTAAATATCGAAATGTAAATCCAGTTCATAATGTTGCTGTACATCCCTCCGACACACTGGGAATGTGGGGATTCAAGAACGCCAAGGGGAATTGGGTTATTCCTGCAAAATATGATTACGTTGAGATTTATTCTCATACTTATAATGATAGTACTGGCAATTGCAAATCAACCGTTGAAAATTTCAAAGTGCATGGCTATAAAGGATGGGGAGTTGTGGACTCAGTTGGCAACATTGTTTTGGAGCCGCAATTTCAAGATGTAGAGTTCTATAATAATTATAGTTATAGTCCTACTTCTAAACGCTATTATATCAAGCCAGATGTGTATATAGGCGTAATGAAAGACAGTTTATGTGGAGTAACAGATTATCGCGGTCAATATATCATATTTCCTCAGTATGAATCAATTGAACGATTAACGCCGGAAGTACATAACGATTCGATACCATTCTATAAAACAAATAGAAATGGAAAGATGGGGTTGTTAAATACAACTTTTAAGGAGTTGATCCCTCCTGTAATTGATGGATATTCCCTTCAATATAATAGAAAGTATAATATAGTGCGATATAAATCAAATGGAAGGGATTTTATTTGTGACACCCTCGGGAATCATATATTTTCAGCTGGACAGATAAGAGAATTACGTGAACCCGACCGTTTCGTTTTTAGAAATGATAATGGTTGGGGTCTCGCTAATCGAAAAGGTGAAGTTCTTGTACCTGACACATGTTCCGGTATTGATGAGTCATATGGTTCATACTTTATCCTACACATTAAGAATGTCGGTGACAGAGTAATAAATCGTGATGGGAAAGATATTCTACCATTATCGGTTTATAAGGTAACGCAGTTTTTTGAAAGAGAAATAATTGAGGTTCAATCCAAAGAAGACTCCCCCTTACTTGAGTATTATAATGTCTCTGGAGAGCAATTGTGCTATAATGATGGCTCTCCAATAATAGGCATAAAGTCAACTTCGCCTGGTAGATATTACATAGGAGAGTATAAGTCTATTATAACACCTAATGGTTATATTTTTATTCATCAATCCAATGGGAAGGTATTTGATAATAAGACTTATTATCAAATTCTTTCCTGTCAGAGTGATGATTCAATCACTACGGCTCTTTATTATAATAATTATGGCGAAACTATGATGGATTTAATCAATTATAGAACTGGTGAAATCATTTATTCAGGATATTATGATGGAAGAAAATAAACATATCAATAGAAGAGAGGCTCTTAAAAGAATAGCTAAAACCATGATTGGAATTGTTGCTGTTACAGCTATGCCTCAAAATATTGCAGCAATAAATAATAAAAAGCCTATGGTATCTAATAGCTGCCAAAATTATAGTAGCTATTCGTCTTATAGCAGCTTGTCAGATAAGGATACGAGAAAATATCATAGTATAGCATATCAAAGTTATGCCAGTTATGGAAGCTATTCCAATTATATGAATTGGCACCAAGGATATGTCAACTACATGAATTACTCAAATTATGCAAGTTTTTATTCACCCTATCCTCATAAATAATCAAGGGAAGGGATTTTATGTTTAGCAAATGTCCAAATCTCTTGAAAAGCGATTGGGATGATGGCTATCTTCCAAGGAATCAACAAGAACTTAAGAAGCACCGAGACTGTTTGCTAAACAATTTCGGTGCTTCAGCTATGTGTCGATAAATTTAGATTGCTCTTAATGGTGCTTGTTTACAGGATTTTGAGTAAATTTGCATTTTAATTAAGTAGGGTTTACTGAATAATATTTATCGTATTGAATAGCATATAATTAATCACTCCGAAAGCTTGTATTTTTAACAAAAAAGAGCTAACTTTGATGTTAAAAGAAGACCATCCGACATGAAAGTCACATCCTTGCACGGCCAAATGACCTTCGATGAGATGAAGGGATCGCTCGAGCGTCTGCCGAAAACAAATCGGTGGGTGCAGATGGGCGATGCTCTTCCGTGGACGGAATATGAGAAGGTCTACAACAAGCGTCTGAAGAATGATGCTGTCGGCGCTTCCAATCGTCCCGGGCGCATGGCGATCGCTGCCCTCATCATAAAGCACAGGCTCGGGCTTTCCGACGAGGAGACGATACTGGCCATTCAGGAAAATCCATACATGCAGTATATGTGTGGTCTGACGGAATACACCGACCAGCCGATCTTCGACCCTTCTCTGTTCACGACCATCCGCAAGCGGATCACCATAGAAGACATCAACGCCCTCACGCTTGAGCTCGCGAAAAAATCGCGGGAAAAGACAGCCAAAGAACACAAAGACAATAACAACGACGGAGGCATCCCTTCCTCGGACAGTACACGGCCTACAGATCTCAAGGCGGACGCGACGTGCGCGGATGCCGAAGTAAGATATCCCACCGACATAGACCTTATCGAAGACGGTTCCCAATATATCGGCCGCATGATCGACAAGGTCTGCGGCATAAAGAAGATTCGCAAGCCGACCGGAATAGAGCGTCCGCGCATCCGCGACATTTACCTCAATGTCATCAAACGCAAGCATAAAGGCGCGAAACTGATAAAGGATGCTATTACCCGGATGCTTCCGCTGCTTTACCGCGACATCCTCACATTGCTCAATCTCATAGGTATCGACGATGAAACCTACGGACGATTCAACCGTACGCAGAAACGGACAATCCAGGCTGTCATCGACATGTATCACCAACAGGAGACGATGCTTCGACTGGGGACACATACCTGTGAGAACCGCATAGTCAGCATACATCAGCCGCACATCCGTCCCATAGTCCGGGGCAAAGCCAAGGCCAAGGTGGAGTTCGGAGCCAAGATCGGTGTCAGCATGGTGAACGGCTATTCCTTCATCGACCATCACAGCTGGGAGGCCTACAACGAGGCCTCCGACCTGCAAACACATATCGACAGGTATAAGGAGCGGTTCGGATGTGAGCCCAAGAGGTTCTTCGGGGACAAGATATATCTCAACCGCGACAACCGGAAGACGCTCAAGGAAAAGGGAATCGAGATAATGGGACGCCCGTTGGGACGGCCGCCCAAGAATCCTACGGAAGAACAACTCGAACGGGAACGAATCGGAATATCCCTCAGAAACGAAGCCGAAGCCCAGTTCGGCACCGGGAAGAGGGCATACAGAGCAAACAACATCAGGGCGAGGCTTCCCGAGACAGCCGAATGCTGGACGGCCATGTGCTACTTCGTCAGGAATCTGACAAAGTTCATGAGCGAACTTTGTCTTGTCCTTATCGAGATATGTGCCCGGATACGTCATTTTGGCTCAAATTTTATAAATTCATCAGTAAAAATCGGTGTACAGCCATGCGGGGAGCATCTAGTCCCAGCGCGTGGATTACTGACCTGCTGATTTTTCAGTAAACCCTAATTAACTATATTAAAATGAAGAATCATCTCCCTTTCATATTATTACTCATTCATTTAATAGTGGTTATTTCTTGTTCTTGTTCAAGAAATATGACTACGGCTAATTCAGCGTCTACAAATCCGAACTTATATAAAGTAACAAAAATAAAAAAGGAGAACAGGTGGTATTTTATCTATCTTCAAAGGAATGATTCGTTATTTAAAGTCATAACGAAAGAACCTGTTACAAATAACAACACATTGGCGTCATATCAAAAAATCAAAAAGAATCGTCTGTATGACCTTAAATTATTATCCTGGGGAGAAGCATTAACTAAATCTCTGGGGTTTAATCCAATCAAAGACATTATTGCGTATCCGCCAATGGGTACGATGTTAGATAGCGTGACATTTGTATATCCGGAACCCGAAAAAAACATCTGGGATTTTTACAGTTGCCCTGATTTGGATGGATTATATTACTTAAAATAAATTCCTTGCATATCCGGGGAATTATCGTTGCTGCAACTTATATCAACTGTGTAAACCCACACCATAATTTAGGCTATTTAATGGAAGATATAGGACAATGGTTGACTAATAATCCTGATTTCAGGATAAGGCTCAACCCATACACCATGGATTTTACACCTATTGAAAAAACGCTTCAGGAATATGACGAACTCGGTATCTCATTATATTAGCAAGGTTTTATTCGGTCTTTACTATGCATTCTATGTAGTAGAAGAGAGTATTTTAAAGGAGAGTCTTTCCGGATTTCCAGTAACGAGTATATCGTGTATAATGGCATTATTGATAATACTCCCGTTATCAAGTACGGTTCAATTATTGGCTCTATGTTGGTTGGATATTGAAATCTCGACGAAAAGTGATTTGTTAATTGGCATTATCCTCTATTTAGGCTTGAGTTGGACTATATATTGCTACTATCGGCCTATATCTGAAAAAATAGAACGAAAAATTCAAAGAGACCGTAAGGTTACAAAAGTGGCCTACGGATTATTGGCGGTAGCCTTGATTTGCTTATCTATTTATATCTGTTCGTGCCAATTAGATATTTACAGAAATGTAATCCAAAGTAAAAATGGCTGTTTTTAGGCTGCGGGGACGAGGGGTTTGTAAAAATATTTGTAATTTTGTACCACCGACAGGAGGCGCAATTTTTTGCGCTCCCGCAGGCTTTGCGAGTATTGCACATACATTTAACAACCTATTGAAAAACAGTTGACAATGAAGATAGCCATTGTAGGTGTCAGCGGCAGCGTGGGGCAGGAGTTCCTGCGCGTGATAGAGAGCCGCGGTTTCCACTTTGACGAGCTGGTGCTTTTCGGCTCGGAGCGGTCGGCCGGCCGCACCCAACATTTTATGGGCAAGGACTACACCATACAGCTGCTGAGGCACGAGCCCGCCGACTTTGACGGCGTGGACATCGCCTTTGTCAGCGCCGGCGCCGGTGTCTCGCGCGAATATGCTGATGACATCACCGCCCGCGGCGCACTGATGATTGACAACTCGAGCGCTTTCCGCATGTTCCCCGACGTTCCCCTGGTCGTCCCGGAGGTCAACGCCGCCGACGCCCTCGACGCCCCGCGGCGCATCATCGCCAATCCCAACTGCACGACTATACAGATGGTTGTGGCCCTGCGTCCGATAATGGAGCTGTCGCCCGTCCGCCGCGTCCATGTGGCCACCTACCAGGCCGCCAGCGGCGCCGGAGCCTCGGCCATGGACGAGCTGGAGACCCAGCACCGCGAGATTGTCGAAGGCAAGGAGCCCACGGTGAAGAAATTCCAGCACCAGCTGGCTTACAACGTCATCCCCCACATCGACGTCTTCACCGACAACGGTTACACCAAGGAGGAGATGAAGATGAACCTCGAGACCAAGAAGATAATGCACGCTCCCGACATGGAGGTCAGCGCCACCTGCGTGCGCGTGCCCGTCATGCGCGCCCACTCCGAGGCTCTGTGGGTCGAGACCCGCGACCCGCTGACCCTCGAGGACGTGCGCGAGGCCTTCCGCAGGGCCGAGAATGTCGTGCTTCTCGACAATCCCGACGAGAACGTCTACCCCATGCCACTCGACCTGGCCGGCGAGGATCCCGTATACGTAGGCCGCCTGCGCCACGACCTCACCAACCCCGCCGGCATCTCCTTCTGGACCGTCAGCGACCAGATCCGCAAGGGCGCGGCCCTCAACGCCGTCCAGATAGCTGAGTACGTCATCGCCCGCCGCAAGTGACCGGGGTGCAGGCCCGGTAGTAGGGATGCACCCCCTACACTGGCAAATTCCGGTACCGCTGATTTTCAATTTTTAATTTTCAATTTTACATTTCCATGCTCCTCCTCACCACCCCGCTTGTCACTCAGCCGGTGCAGATTTTCTTCATCGTGCTGGCTGTCATCCTGCTTGCGCCGGTGGTGTTCAACAGGCTCAAGATTCCGCACCTCATCGGCCTCATCCTGGCCGGTCTGGTGATAGGCCCCTATGGCTTCGGCATCGTGGCCAGCGACAGCAGCTTCGCCGTCTTCGGGCAGGTGGGACTGCTCTACCTGATGTTCCTTGCCGGTCTCGAGATTGACATGTTCAACCTCCGTCTCAACCTAAGTCGCGGCCTGTGGTTCGGAGCGATGACCCTCCTCATCCCGCTTGTCCTCGGCGTGGCCTCCAGCCTGTGGCTGCTGCACCTCGACTGGCTGACCTCGCTGCTGTTAGGAGCCATGTACGCCTCGCACACACTGCTGGCATACCCCGTGGTGACGCGCTACGGCATCGCCAAGGCGCGGCCCGTGCTCATCGCCGTCGTCGGCACCATCATCGCCGTTATCGGCGCCCTGCTGGTGATGGCGGTGGTGGTCAACGCCCACCGCTACGGCATCGACAGCTATTTCGGGCTGCTGCGCCTCATCGTCGGCCTCTTTGTATTCGTCGTGGCCGTGCTGTGGCTGTATCCGCGCATAACGCGCTGGTTCTTCAATAAATACTCCGACAAGGTCACCCAGTATGTATATGTGATGACCATGGTGTTCCTTGCCGCTTCGGTGTCGCAGCTGATAGGCCTCGAGCCCGTCCTCGGCGCCTTCCTCGCCGGACTCGTCCTCAACCGCTATGTGCCCGCCTCATCGCCGCTGATGGGTTCGATTGAGTTTGTCGGCAACGCCTTGTTCATCCCGTATTTCCTGATTTCGGTGGGCATGATGATAAACCTGCGCGTCATCTTCAACCCCGAGACGCTTGTCGTGGCCGCCGTGATGCTCACCGTCGCCATCGTCAGCAAATGGATTCCCGCGCGCATCGCGGCCAGGGTTGGCAGGATGAGCAGTGCCGACGAGGGAGTGATGTTCGGCCTGACAGCGGCGCACACGGCCGTGGCCCTCGCCGTAGTCACCCTCGGCCACGAGATGGGACTGCTGGACCAGCGCGTCCTCAACGCCACCATTGTCGTCATCCTCATCACCTGCGCCCTGGCGCCCGTCATTACCAACATCAACGCCCCGCGCGTCAAGATGGCGATGATACACAAGGCCGAGGAGACGCGTGACCCGCACCGCCTCACCGCCCGCAACCGCATCAACAACACGCTCGTCCCCTGCGCCAACGTGCGCAGCGCCGAGGAGCTGACCGAGCTGGCCGTGCTGATGCGCAACGCCGTGGGCCACAGCTCGCTTTACGCCCTGCATGTGCGCAACGAGAACACGCCGCTGGCACGCTCGCGCAGCCGCGAGACGCTGCAGGCGGCAAGCCGTGTGGCCCAGGCCGCCGACACACCCGTGACGTGCCTCGAGCGCTTCGACATCAACGTCGCCACCGGCATTCTCAACGTCATCGAGGAGCGCGACATCACCGAGGTCATCCTCGGCCTCCACCGCCGCATGTCGTTCATCGACTCGTTCCTCGGCGCCAAGGTGGAGCAACTGCTGAAGTCGACAAACAAGATGATGCTTATCTCGCGCCTGTTGGGCAATCTCAGCACCGCCGCCCGCATAGTGGTGTACGCGCCGGCCAAGGCCGAGTACGAGAGCGGCTTCTCGCGCTGGGTGCGCGCCATAGCGCGGCTGACCACGCAGATTGGCTGCCGCGTCATATTCTGCTGCACCGACTCGGTTCAGCCTCTCATCCGCGGCGTCCTGTATCAGGAGAATTACAACGTGAGGTGCGAGTTCCGACCCTGCGAGAGCTGGGACGATTTCATCACCCTCTCGCCCCGCGTGCGCGACGACGATCTGCTGTTCGTGATTTCGGCGCGCCCGGCCACGGTGTCGTACAGCGCCGACATGGCCGAGATGCCCACCTTCCTGCAGCGCTATTTCACCTCTAACAGCATCGTGGTCATCTATCCCGAGCAGTTCGGCGAGAACACCGTGCCGCTGATGTCTTTCTCCGACCCGCTGTCGAGCGACCTCGCCACCGGCGCCTCGCCGCTGTGGCAGCGCATCAAGAACGCCGTTTCGCGCCGCCTGAGACAGTGACGTCAGTGTTACCGCTCCAGCTGGAGCGATAACGGGGGAGCGATAACGGTTTTAGCAGGCGTTTATCGCCTGTGTGCAAAAAGGGTTGACAGGGGCGCCGGGGCGCCTTATCTTTGCAGTGCCGTTCCCGTTTCGGGGGCGGCGCTAATCTTTAAAAAACCTTTATCAACTATGGAAAAACTTAAGAAATCGGTGCGGAACATCACCGAAATTGTCGTGCACTGCACGGCTACACCTGCCGGACGCGACGTTACCGTCGCCGACGTCGACCGCTGGCACCGTCAGCGCGGCTTCAACGGCATCGGATACCATTACATTGTCGCTCTTGACGGCGCCGTATGCTCCGGACGCGATGTCGACCTTGCCGGGGCCCACTGCCGCGGCCATAACAGCCGCAGCATCGGCGTCTGCTACGTCGGCGGCCTCGACGCCTCCGGCCGTCCTGCTGACACACGCACGGAGGCGCAGCGGCAGGCTTTGCACAGCCTGCTCACTGCCCTCAAACGGCTTTATCCCGGGGTTGTCATCCGCGGCCACCGCGACTTTGCCGCCAAGGCCTGCCCCTGTTTTGACGCAACCTCTGAATATGCTGCCCTATGAGATACGCCATCCCCATAGCGGTCGCATGCCTGCTGCTGGCATCGTGCCGCACAACGCGCAAGGCTGAGCGCGAGGTCAGCCGAGTGGAGGTCGACTCGTCAGCCACTGTAACCTCCGCTGCCGCCGTCGAGGCTGTCGCCGAAGAAATCCGCATCGACTCGGTAGTCCTCCGCCGCGACACAGCCGGAACCGTCACCGTCAGCGCCCGCGGCATCAGGGAGCGCCGCCTCGGCCGCCGTGCCGCCCGTACCCTTGTCGCCCGTGACACCGTAAGCCGCCGCGCCGCCGCCGAGCGCCGTTCCGAAGCCCGGGCAGAGCCCAAACTCCCGGCCTTTCCCACCGAAACCATCGTCTTTCTATCCGTTTGTCTAATCTTAATTGTAATACTGAAATGGAAGCTCAAGTAAATCTTTTGAAACCCCTTGCGGCGGCGCTGGCCTCGGCGGCAACCGCCGTCATCCGTCCCGCGCTCCCCGCCGTGGCACTCTGCACGGCGATGATAGCCATCGACACCTTCACCGCCTGGCGCCTGAGTTGCCGCGTGCGCCGCAAGCATCCCGACGCCCCCGGCCAGCCGGGCCGCCTCCATAGCCGCCGTCTGGGCCGCACCCTCGTCAGCCTCGGCAAAGTCTACGTCCTGCTGCTCATCTCCGCCGCCATCGACATCGTCCTCGCCCCCGCCACCAGCATTCTCCAGCTCAGCGCCGGCGCCGTCACCGCCTGGCAGGCCGTCTCCATCCTCGAAAACGAGTCCTCCTGCACCGACGCCCGCTGGCCCGCCTGGCTGAAACGCCACCTCGCCGACAAAGTCTCCCGCCACCTCAACTCCGACTAAAATAGGGGGAGTGTGTCAAAATAGCCTGAATGTAGGGACATGCCTTTGGCATGTTGGACCAATCTGTTGTCTTTCAGGCTTAACATCGCAAAGCGATGTCCCTACATCATTAAAATCATACATTTTGACACACACCCTCTTTCTGTAAAGTGTTATTCTGCTTGCCCTTCTGTTGTTTCGATTTCGGTTAGAATTTTGGGAACTTCCTCTTTTAGAAGCGGCAGGTGGTTTATGACGATGGACCAGACCATGTCGTGGCTCACGCTATCGTAACCATGTATCATATAATTTCGGGTATCGACAATCTTTCGTGCTTTTGTAATTGGGATTTCGGGCACAATTTTTAATAGCTTATTTGTTGCCTCACCAATAATGGAAATGTTCATCTGTATTGCCCGTTGCATCATCGGAGTCTCGCAGTAGACTTCAAATCTGCGCGGAAAAGTCGCAAAGTATGACTCAACCTGTGTAATCGAGTCTAAAATATCGTTCAGATATTTTTCAACTAATCTGTCAGCCATAAATAAGTTTGCGCTTTTCGTTCAGTTCCTCACGGAAATAGCGGTTGCGGACGGCACTGTCTTCGGTCAGGTCAACAGAGCGCCCGAAAAGGTCTTCAAGAGCATACTGAAAATCGAAAAAGTTATCGGCATAATCAGGTAGACCAATCTCGCTTTTGTCAAAATCGACACAAAGGTCAACGTCGCTTTCGTCGTTGAAGCGGTCTGTCAGTATCGAACCGAACACCCAGAGCTTGCGGACGTGGAAACGTTTGCAAAGTTCTATTATCTTATGGAGGTTTATTTCGACGAGATGCATCTTATTACGTTTTTGATTCTGTTTGTTCGCTACAAATATACGAATAAACGACTAAAATCCAAACGATTGGTGAAGAATAAGAGAAAATGAGAAATTGAGAATGCACCCGGATTATTGTTCTCCCTGAATACGACAAATGGATTTAACTTGTTGAGTTAAATCCATTTATCTGTTTGTCGGGGTGAGAAGACTCGAACTTCCGACCTCCACGTCCCGAACGTGGCGCGCTGCCAACTGTGCTACACCCCGAGGTGATTGAAATGACGGGCCCGGTGACGGGTGCGTCATTCTGTCGGCGAGCGCAAAGGTAGTAATTTTTTTTGGTTTGGACAATAATTAGTCTAAAAATGCTTATCTTTGCATTTACAAAGAAGACTGATAATACCGAATTTTATGGAAAAACTGTTGCCGCCTCCGTGCCTTGCCATTGTTGTTCCGTGCTATAATGAGGAAGAGGCCCTTCCGCTGTCGCTACCTGTGCTGCTGAAGCTGCTCGACGACTGTGTCGCCGCCGGCGACGTCACGCCTGACTCGTACATCCTGTGCAGCAACGACGGCAGCCGCGACCGCACATGGCAGGTGCTCGAGGAGTGGCACCTGACCGACCCGCGCGTTCGGGCTATCTCGCTGGCCCATAACCGCGGACACCAGTATGCGCTGCTGGCGGGGCTGATGACGGCGATGGACAACTGCGATGCCGCCGTCAGCATTGACGCCGATCTTCAGGATGACCCGCAGGCCATTGTGGAGATGGTGCGCAAATACCGTCAGGGTAAGGAGATTGTATACGGCGTGCGCTCGTCGCGCAAGACCGATACGGTGTTCAAGCGCTCCACGGCCCACGCCTTCTATTCGTTCCAGAAGAAGATGGGTCTGGAGACCGTCTACGACCATGCCGACTACCGCCTGATGTCGAACCGTGCCCTGCATCTGCTGTCCGAATACCGTGAGAGCAATATGTTTCTGCGCGGCATAGTGCCGCAGATAGGTCTTGACAGCGATGTCGTATACTACGAGCGCGCCTGCCGTGTCGCAGGCGAGTCAAAATATCCCCTGCGCAAGATGCTGGCGCTGTCCGTCGACGGCATAACGTCCTTCTCTGCCCAGCCCATGCGCTGGATTTTCTTCACCGGTCTGATTATCCTGCTGGTGACCCTCGCTGTCACAATCTACGTCATCATCGCGCGCTATTTCACCGACCATGTCAGCCCCGGATGGGCGTCGATAATGCTGTCTATCTGGGGGCTGGGAAGCCTTATCCTCATCGCCATCGGCATCACGGGCGAGTATATCGGCAAGATTTTCAACGAGGTCAAGGGCCGTCCCCGCTACGCCATCCGCGACCGCCTCTGGGACTGATTTCCGCATACTGAAATATTACAAGTCCATATCAATGAGCAAAAAGCTGTCAGTAGTCATACCGGTATACAATGTCGAGCGGTACCTCGGCGAGTGTGTGGCGTCGGTGCAGGCTCAGCAGTATAAGGACTACGAAATAATTCTTGTCGACGACGGATCGAAGGACAGCAGCGGCGCGATTTGCGACCGCCTTGCCGCATCAGACCCCGCCCGCGTCCGAGTAATCCACAAGGCCAACGCCGGTCTGGGCATGGCCCGCAATACCGGCATCGAGGCCGCCACGGGCGACTATATCACTTTCCTTGACTCGGACGATACCATACACCCCGAGGCTTATCGTGCATGCATTGAGGTTCTGGAGGCGAACCACGCCGACCAGGCACGCTTCCTCGACCATCATATAACGGACGGTGAACCTACGGACGGCGGCAATATATTGCGCGACGCGCGTGTATTTATCGGCTTCGAGGCGATACGTCATATAGCCGGGGTGCTCTTCGGGCGGCCTTATGACACCGACAATGCGTTTGACCTCGGAGGCAGCGCCTGCATGGCCGTATACCGCCTCGACATCATCCGCGACAACAATCTGCGCTTCCACAGCGAGCGCGAGCTCGTCAGCGAGGACTTCATCTTCAACTACGATTACTACATGGCCACGGAGAGCGTTGTATGGCTTCCGCGCCAATATTACAACTACCGCGTTGTCCACGGCAGCCTCACCCACAGCAACCATCAGGGAAAGATGGAGCGCGTGGAAAAATACTGCCGCTTTATCGCCGACATGCTGCGTCGTGACGGCTTCGGCGCGCATGGCGTCCGTTACGTCCAGGCCTACTGCATAATGATGCTGAGGGTATGCGCCAAGTACGTCCTTACTGACCCGGAGGTCTCGAAGGCAGAAAAGCGCGCCTGGTTCGACCGCCATGTCCGGGGCGGATATTTCGGCGAACACTGCAAGGACTATCCTCAGGAAAATATGTCCCGGGCACAAAAGCTCATGCACAGGGCCATGTGCGGTGGCCATTACCACTTAGTGCGTTTACTTGCCGGTGCTATGCTCCGTCTCAAAGGCTGATTTCCAATGTCTATTTTACGGATGCTCCGGGGAGCATCCCTGCTTTGGCCCTTTTGAAACGTCGGCGCTTAATGGCGGCGGAGGATTGTCGTGCGCATGCGGTCGGCAAAGCGCTCCATGCCGCAGTGGAAGAGGAAGAGGCCGGCATTGAGGAGTACGGCGAAGACGATGGTGGCAAGGGCGCCGTAGCCCAGGGCGGCAAGTCCGTGACGGGCCGAAACACAGGAGGAATCGCCGAAGATGAGGAGGGTGATGGCGCCCGCGGCGACAGCGACGGCAAGATTGCGGGCGTAGATGCCGATATAATGCCGGATTGAGATGCGGAACCCGCGCAGATAAAGGTAGTATGGCTTCCAGCACACCACCATCAGGAAGAGGCTGATGAGCACGCCGGTAAGGATGCCGTTAAGGCCCCAGTAGTAGCCCAGCCATATCGACAGGCCGATGTTGAGTGCGGCCTCGATAATCGGGGCGAAGATGTCGCCGTAGATGCCGTAGGCGCCGATGAACGACTCGACGATATAGCGGGTGAGGTAGACGTACAGCATCAGGCATATCAGTACTAACGTCGTGTGTCCCAGCAGGTACTGCGGGCCCACCCACAGCTCGATAAACGGCTGCGTCATCATGTAGGCGCCGAAGGTGAGTATGGCGCTGATCATGAAGCGCACGCAGAAAATCTCGCGGAAGACCTCGAGGATGTGTTTGAGGCCGCTTGACGCCACAAGGTTGCCGACGCCCCCGTCCATGTCGTTGAAGACAGCGCGGAGCAGGGCGCACAGACCATTGACGATGATGAGATAGTTGCCGTATATGGCCACCACCGCCAGGTCGATGTAGGCGTAGATGATGAGCGGACTTGTCTGTGCCAGGATAACGCCGGCGACGCGTCCCCAGAGCAGCTGCTTGATTTTTGTGTAGACGGTGCGGTAGCGGCGGCGCAGCTCGCGTGTGATGGATACGCGGCGCAGATAGGGATAGCTGCGGCGTACCGTCAGGCTGATGGTTATGGCCGAAAGACCGGCGAAGCCGGCCTCAAGGGCCGCCCACCATACAAATCCGTTGTCGAGCCATTTCACCGCCGCCATCTGGCAGGCCACCTTGATGAGCATGGGCAGGCGATAGGCAAACTGAATCTTGTAGTTCTGCTGGTCGGCAGCCAGGATAACCTGCTTGTATGTAAACCAGTAGCTTATCAGCGCCGCCGTCAGCAGGGCGCCGTACGAGACGTAGGCATACCATAGCGGCAGCGTCATCTTGCTGAAAATCTGCGGGAAGAAGCACATAAGCACCGCCGAGCCCGCGATGACGAAGACGGCGACGCGGCGGTAGAAATGTCCCATCAGCGAGATTATCTCGCTGATGGCCTGATGGTCTTTGGCGAACAGAGGCCGGTATAGCGCGAATGCGATTGCGGCGCCGATGCCCATCTCGGCGATGTTGAGGAACTGCAGGAGGCTCTGCGCCGTGGTGTTGAGGCCCAGCACATCTTCGCCGAGGTGGTCGAGGAAGATTTTGCGCGAGAAAAACTCGAGCACCAGCGCCACCATATAGAATATCATGGCTACGGAGCTGTTGCGCAAGCTTTTGTATGTCCGGCTTTGTGCTGATGACATGGCTGGTTAGTTTTTAAGGGACTTTAAGGTCGTTGGGGACCTTAAGGTCCTTAACGACCTGGGTCAGCGCCCGATGGTGCCTATTTGCATGTTGTTGCCGCCCAGGCGGTTGTTGTTGCGGTCGTAGCGGTTGTTGCCGTTTCGGCCGCCGGTGATGCTGTTGGTGCGGGTCGGGTCGATGGGCTCGCCCCATTCGTCCAGCCCGACGTCCTCGTCAGGCAGCGGCTCCTCGCCTTTCTTGGGCTTGGGTTTGTTCTTCTTTATCTTCATAGGCTTCTGGGCGTCGACGGGCAGCTCGTAGATGTCCCACGAGTTTTCCACGTCCCAGTTGGCCTTGAGGTCAATCTTGCGGGGGTAGTAGTAGACCTCCTCGGGCTGGAGGGAGTCGATGACGTTGCCGGTTGTCCAGATGCCGTTCGAGTCGGCGTCAATCCACAGGCGGGCGTAGTAGGTGCCGGGGTTGATGTAGCGGAATACGGCCTTGCCTTTCTCGGCGGGCACCACGCGCACCGGGTTGTCAGCCTCGCTGAGCAGTTCCACCATCATCGGCAGCGAGTCGGGGGTGATATTGAGCACGAGGTTGGAATATTCCTCGAGTTCGCGCACTTTGAACTCCTGACTGAAGTCCTTGTTATGCAGCCCGTAAATGTTCTCAACGCCCAGAGAGTCGACGCGGATGCGGTATTTCTGTCCGGGACCGGTGTCGAAGTCGATGACAAGTCCCGTCAGCGGGTTGAGTGTGTCGGCGCGGACGGCAGAGTGGGGGACGGCGGTCCATATCGTGTCGACGAGCATCTCCAGGTGGAAGGCGGCCGTGTCGGCGCGGGCTATAGGGGTTGTCGCGCCCAGGCGCAGGGGCTGGTATACGTCGAAATCGTGCGGTGAGGTCATCGTCAGCGGCAGCAGCTCGATGGGCTTGGGCACGGTGTCGGCCTCCTCGTCTTTCTTCTTCTTTTTCTTGTCCTTGTCGCGCCAGAAGAAGCGCAAGGTGTCGGTTTCCCAGACAATCTGCTCGAGCGTGTCCGTGTTGAGGTGACGCACCGACAGCATCAGCGAGTCGGTGGCGATGAGCTCGGGGTCGCGCAGCCAGTAGGTCAGCGTGTCGTTGGTGGCGTTGTGCTGGAGGACGGCCATCTCGCTGAACGGGCGGCCCTGCGGACCTTTCACGACGGCAATCTCGGGCAGAGAGTCTGCGGGAGCGCCCATTTCCAGTGTTATCTTGCGGCGCTCGGGACGCTTGTAGTCCTTGAGATACTGCGGCCTGTAGCCCTCGTTGAACCACGTCAGCAGCAGGTCATTGGGGTAGTATGCCGTGCCGGGACGGGTGGCCAGCGAGTCTGTGCCGGCGGCGGTGCGGATGGTGTCGGTGACGGTGATGGCCTCCACCGAGGGCGTGGCGAGGTGGCCGAGGAAAGCGATGTCCTCGCTGCGGTCCCATTTGTTGTCCCGGTTGAGGTCGTTGATGGCGTAGACGGCGTAGTTGCCGGCCTTGAGGTTGCGCACGGTGAACTGGCCCAGCTGGTTGGTGCGGGCGATGCGCTCGAAGGGCAGGGTGGTGATGGCGGTGTCGGCGGGCTCGCGGTAGATGCCTACGGTCATCGCCTGCGCCGGTTCGAGTGTGCGGGCCTCGAGGACTATTCCCGACAGGCGCAGCGTGTCTATGCTGTCGCCGGTGGAGAAGTCGAGGGCGAAGCCGTCGAGGATGTTGCCCTCGTTGAGGTCCTGGATGGCGTCGGCGAAGTCGATGGTGTAGGTAGTGTTGGGCTTGAGGGTGTCGCGCAGCTCGACGGTGACGCGTCGGCCGAACGACCGCACCACCGGCGCAATCTTCTGCGTCGGCGACACGATGACCTTGTTGAAGGCGTCGTCGAGCTGGATGTTCTCGTCGAAAAACGCCTCTACGCGCTCGCCTTTGAAGTTGAGCGTACCATGAGGCGGGTTGCTGCGCACATATGCCGGCGGCGTCACGTCACGCGCACCGCCCTGCGGACGGCCTATTGACGCGCACGACGCCACTATCCAGAGCGTCAGGGCACACACCATGACGCCCCATATATCTCGTAAGGACGGTTTTTTCCACTTCATACCGCAAAGTTAATGAATTTTCGGAGAAAAAAGCGCCGCGGCGGCGCCGCTGTTGCTAAAGTGACCCAAAACGCGTACTTTTGTACAATCTTTCCAAGCCGGGAAGAACCAAAGATGACGATGACAGTAAAAGAGGCATATAATTTCCTGTGCTCGCGCGGACTGACGGTGCTGATGGCGCTGGTGGTCGCGGCCTGCTGCGCCGTATGGCTGCAGCTGCTGCCGCTGCCCGAGCCGCCGTCGTTTTTCCGCGGCATCGTCTGCCCCAGCGCCAACCTGTGGTTTGCCGACCGGCTCGTGTCGATGGGCGTCAACCTCGCGTGTGTGGCGGCGACGGCGCTGATGATGATGGCTCTCGACCGCACCTTCAGCCTGCTGCAGAGGCAGTCGACGCTGGATACGACCTATTTCCTGGCGATGTCGCTGTCGATGCCGTCGCTGCTGCTGAACTTCAACACCGGCTCGCTGCTGGCGCTGACGGTGCTGGTATGCCTGTTACTGCTGTATACGACCTACGCGTCCCCGGCGTCGACGAGGCGTGTCTTCCTGATTTTCCTGATACTGTCGGCGATGTCGATGACGCAATACTGCTACCTGGTCTATGTGCTGGTATTTATCGTCGGCGTCATCCAGATGCGCATCTTCAGCGGGCGCACGCTGGTGGCCTGCCTGCTCGGGCTGGTGACGCCGTGGTGGATTTTGGGCGCTGTGTCGTTAGTGGAGCCGGTGCATGTCAGCTTCCCCGACCTGAGCACCTTCCTGACGGCGTTCTCGTTCACTTCCAACCTGAAGCTCATTGTCACCGTGGCCTTTGTGGCCCTGCTGCTGATAATAGGGTGGGTGGGCTGCATCCCGCAGATGCTGGCCTACAATGCCCATCGCCGCGCCTATAACGGCGTGCTGTCGCTGATATCGCTGATGTCGCTGCTGGCGGTATTCTGCGACTTCGCCAACTTCATGGCCTATGTGCCCCTGCTGGCCGTCTGTGCCTCGCTGCATCTCGGCCGAATCTTCAGCCGCGGAGCCACCAAAGGCGGCAACATCGTCGCAACGGTGATTATAGTTTTATTTGTTTTGATTTTCCTATGTTATCCCGTCCGCTTAATGTGGTTGTAGACAGCCACATCCCGTATTTAGAAGGCGTGCTCGAGCCCCTCGGTGACGTGCGCGTCCTCGCTCCCGAAAAAATTACTGCCGAGACTGTAGCCGACGCGGATATCCTGCTGATACGCACGCGCACAAAGGTGGGGCAGGCGCTGCTCGGCGACACTCCCCGCTGCTGCTTTGTGGGCACGTGTACGATTGGCCTCGACCACATCGACGCCGCCTACTGCCGCGAGCACGGCATCACCGCCGTCAACGCTCCGGGATGCAACGCCCCGGCTGTCGCGCAGTATGTCTTCGCCGCCATTGCCAGGCTGATAAACAGGCCGGTCGACCAGTATGTGCTCGGCATCGTAGGCGTCGGAAACATCGGCAAACTTGTGCAGAAATGGGCCGAGGGCCTGGGCATGCGCGTCATGTTGTGCGACCCGCCCCGTCAGCGGGCCGAGGGCGGCGACGGCTGGTGCTCCCTCGACGATATCGCCCGCGAGGCCGACATCGTCACTTTCCACACCCCGCTGACCCGCGAGGGCGAAGACGCCACCTTTCACCTCGCCGGCAGTGAATTCTTCAACAAACTGCGCCGCGCTCCCGTCTTCATCAACGCCTCCCGCGGTCCCGTCACCGACAACAATGTCCTAAAGGACGCGATTAAGTCGGGCCGGGTCAGCCACGCCGTCATCGACGTCTGGGAGGGTGAACCCAATATAGACAAGGAGCTCCTTGACCTTGTCGCCATCGGCACGCCCCACATCGCCGGCTACTCGGCACCCGGAAAGGTGCGCGCGACGACAATGGTCCTCGACTCCCTCGCCCGCCATCTCGGTCCCGAACTGATGCAGGAAGCCTACGGCAGCGACCGTTTCACCGTCCCCGCCCCCGAGCCTCCCGCCATTCCCGCCATCGTGCGCCTCCCCCAGGTCTCCCGCTCCTACGACATCATGGCCGATGACGCCACCCTCCGCCGCGAGTACACCAACTTCGAAAACCTCCGCGACTACTACCCCCTCCGCCCAGAAGCTCCCGGCAAGCCCAAAGTCGACTGACAGACGAAATTACATGCCATACAAAATCGCGCGGCTGTGCCAAAATGGACACAACCGCGCGTTTGGTTTGTGTGGACAATGTAAAAGAAAATCAGGAGGCTGTCTAACAAGTTTGGACAGTCTCTTTTTTAGTCTAAACAAGCTAAAAAA
>JBJEDC010000022.1:0-21333 GCA_051871645.1 Muribaculaceae bacterium
GAGCCAATAGCCTACCTTGAGGTCAGTAACAAAGCCGCCGGCCATTGACAGGGCCGTGCAGACAACACCGCCGACTACCATTGCCGATACTATTCCGGATGTACCGTTGAGGCCGATGGCAACGAAGATACCCGAGGCGATAATCAGCGTCATCAGTGTCATTCCGCTGACGGGATTCGAGCCGACGATGGCTATGGCGTTGGCGGCGACTGTGGTAAACAGGAAAGCTATCACCACCACGACAAGCCAGGCTATCAAAGCCTGCCAGAATGTGTGAATGACACCGACCCAGAAGAAAATCAAGGTGGCTACCAAAGCAATGCCGATGAACATCGAGATATGCTTCATAGAAATATCGGTCTGCCAGCGGATGGTCTTGGCCTTTGCCGCGTTGCCGCGGAGCTCGCGACCGGCAAGGCCGACTGCCTGAGTGATTATACCCCATGATTTGATAATGCCGATAAGACCGGCCATGGCTATGCCGCCGATACCCATCATGCGGCCGTAATCGCTGAAAATTTCATTGGGCGACATCGCCGTAATCTCAGGCGAGCCGTAAGTTCCCATCAACGGGATGACGATGAACCAGATGAAAGCAGATCCGGCGAAGATGATGAACGAATACTGCAGTCCGACAATGTAGCCGAGACCAAGTACGGCAGCGGTAGTATTGCAAGAGAATGCAATCTTGAACTTTTCGGCAATTGTCTGTCCCCAGGTATAGGCCTGAGTAGTCACTGTCTCAGCCCAAAGCCCAAACGTTGCCACGACGTAGTCGTAGACACCGCCGACGAGGGCTGCTATAACAAGCAGTTTTGCCTGGCCACCGCCTTCCGTTTTCGCGGCACCGCTGGCAAGAACCTGGGCTGTGGCCGTAGCCTCCGGGAATGGGTATTTGCCGTGCATATCCTTAACGAAATATTTGCGGAAGGGAATGAAGAACAGAATGCCGAGCACACCTCCCAACAGCGATGACAGGAAAATCTGCAGATAATTCACCGTGATGTCGGAGTGCGTCTTCTGAAGGATGTACAGCGCGGGCAGGGTGAAAATCGCGCCGGCGACAATCACGCCCGAGCAGGCGCCGATACTCTGGATGATGACATTCTGTCCAAGAGGATTCTTTTTACCCAGCGCGCCGGAGAGTCCGGTTGCGATGATGGCGATAGGAATCGCGGCCTCGAACACCTGGCCGATTTTCAGGCCAAGATAGGCTGCTGCTGCGCTAAATATGACCGCCATAATCAAACCCATGGAAACCGAGTAAACCGTCACCTCCTTGTATTCGCGTGCCGGATGCATGAGCGGACGGTACTGCTCGTCCTTGCCCAGCTCGCGAAAGGCGTTCTCCGACAGCTCCGTCGGGTCTACGTCGTAGGGCGGAATCTGCCCCTCGGGGACTTCGGCAAAGCCCGTATCGGGCATTTTCTCTTTGTCGTTTTGCATATATGTGATTTTAAATATTTTCTACCTTAGAAATTGGAGAACAGTCTGTCGGCTCATTATCTGCGGCGACGTTTGCGCTTGGACGATTTGCCCGAACGCTTATTGCCGGAGGACTTACGGGCCGATTTGCCCGAGCTCTTCTTGACGGCCTTGGTGGGAATGTCGAGCTTGTCGCCAATCCTGACCACATCATCCTTCATGTTATTGGCATCCTGAATCTGCTTGATGGTGACGCCATATTTCCTGGCGATAGAGCTGAGTGTCTCGCCTTTGGCGACGGTATGCGTGACGGGCTGCTCCTTAACCTCGGGCTTGGTTTCCCTGACTACGGGCTTTTCGGCTACCTCAGTCTGCTCGGCATTTGTGTTCTCCTTGTTGTCGGGAGTCTCCGTAACCGGCTTGCCGGTCTGATCAACGCTTACCGAATCGGCGGCGGGGACAAAGCGAGTGACGTAGGTATTGATGCGAAGGGTCTGCTTGTTGCGGAGCTTGGCCCTCCGACGGAGGCCGTTGGCCTGTCTTATCGAAGCAGCCGTGACACCATACTTCTTAGCAATTTTGTTGATGGTCTCGCCCTTGCGCACCTTATGGTATTTTACCACCAGCTCCTTTACATATTCGCCCTTGCCGTTCGACGCCTTGACCGTGCCCTTTGTAACGGGCTGGACAACATCGCGCCGCGCATATTTCTCGGCGTTGTGGTTGGCAATCGAATCCTCGTTGGCGATATAGCTGTATACCTGGAGGTTGGGGAGAACGAGCGAGTAGGGGTGTACATCGCCGGGAATGACATCGATAAGGTACTGAGGGTTGAGGATACGCAGCTCGTCGATGGGAATTTCAAGGACATCGCTGATCTGTTCGAAGTGTACGCGACGCGACACATGAACAGAGTCGGTCAGGATGGGCTTTGCAGCAAGTACAGGCGAGATGCCGTGCTTGTCGTAGTTGGTCATAACATAGTTGGCAGCGATGAACGCAGGCAGATAGTCGCGTGTCTCGGCAGGGAGGAAGCGGTAAATTTCCCAGAAATCCTTTTTGCCGCCGCCGGCACGCTGCAGGGCCTTGTTGACGTTGCCTGGCCCGCAGTTATATGCCGCGATAGCCAGCGACCAGTCTTGATAGATGTTATAGAGCTTCTTGAGGTACTTTGCGGCGGCGGCGGATGCGCGGTACGGATCACAGCGCTCGTCCACCACCGAGTTCACCTCAAGGCCTTCGCCCTTTGCCGTGTCGGACATGAACTGCCAGATTCCCCTTGCTCCCGCACGGGAGACAACGGTGGGATTGAGCGCCGACTCAATGATGGGAAGGTATTTCAGCTCATGGGGCAGGCCCTCGCGGTCAAGAGCCTGCTCGAAAATAGGCATATAATACAACGACATACCCAGCATGGCCTCGACAAGGTCCTTCTTGCGCTGGGTATACATGTTTATATATGCCTGCACAAGCTTGTTGTAAGGCATTTCGATGACCGTGTTCATCTTCTGCAGGCGGTCGATGTAGTCCTGCTCGGTAGCCGGCTGGTCCGGAACGTTGCGACCTTTGTCAAGGACGGTGTAATTCTGCATGTACCAGCTTTGTTTCAGCTTGTTGACATCAGTCTCGAAGCTTTCGGGAGCATGAAGAGTAGGATTGACTTCTTTGTCTGTGTCTACGGAACGTATCGTAGGATGAGCCTTCGCTAATGCCGTGGTTCCGGCGGCGCCAAGCAGAAATGCGGCGGCCAGCGACAGACATCGGTAGGATAAGTTATTCATCGGGGGGAGATTTAAAAGGGTTTGAGAGAGAAAATTCAGAAATTAAGCGCCCAGTTCAGACCTATGCCTGGCATCTTACCCCTTTGGTCGGGGATTACCGCCGGAGACCAGTCGATGGACAGGTCGGGAGAGATGTCGAAATGACTCAGCGAGGCGTCGACGTAGGCGTCGACCATCGCCAGAGCGTATACGCCGACCATGCAGATAATGCAGAGGTCTCGGTTGCGCCGGTAGAAATTCTTGCGGCTCCTTAGCAGCCTCTCCAGCCACGCACGGTCAAGATTGGACTCGACGGTGTTGGGCGGAAAAAAGTTCATGTATGAGTTTGTCGAAGGGTCGTTGTCCATGATGTCGAGGTATGCCTGCTGGTAGTCCTTAAGCATATTGTTGTTCCAGCTTGTGGCATATCCCAGACCGAGATAACCGCCGACGATAATCGGCAACTTCCAGTATCGGCGGTTGTAAATCTGGCCGAGTCCGGGGAAGAGCGCCGACATCCATACCGCACGCGTGGGGTCGGGCGAGAACGTTGTCTCGCGCTCCTCCCACAGGTTGTATCCGGCCCACTTGTCGAAAGGCCTGGCTACGGGCAGCGAGTCAGAGCCAAGCACCGATGTTGTGTCTGCGGCGGCAGGCTCAAGCCGGATTGTGGTGGTGACGATAGTAGTGTCAACGGACAAGCCGGGCTCCGCCGGCTCCTGAGCCTGCGAGGGCAGGGGAGCCGACAGCAAAGCAGGTACCGCCAGCATTACCGACAAAAGACGAGTATGTATTTGGTGAAAATATATCATACGGTCAGTTGCGCTGGGTTTTGATGGTGTCGAAAACGGAGATTAGCCGCATCAGCTCGTCCTCGTTGCGGAACTGGAACGAAATCGAGCCCTTTCCGGCGTCGTTACAGGTGAATTTCACCGGGGCGTTGAAAGTTGCAGACAGATGTTTTTTGAGCACCTCAAAGTCGGTGTTTACACGAGGCTTGGCCGTTCCTTCGCTCTGTTGGACCTCCGACTGCTCGCGGTATTTCTTTGCGAGTTCCTCGACCTTGCGCACCGAGAGCCCCTGGCGCAAAATCTCGTTGTAGAGCTTAAGCTGCAGAGACGGTTTGTCAATGGTAAGCAGGGCGCGTGCGTGACCCATGTCGACACGTTTGTCGCGCAGTCCGAGCTGTACCTCGGCAGGCAGTTTGAGCAGACGCAGGAAGTTGGCGATGGTGGCGCGTTTTTTGCCTATGCGCTGGCTCAGCCTCTCCTGAGTGAGGTTGCACTGGTCAATGAGCTTGCGGAATGTCAGGGCTATTTCGATGGCGTTAAGGTCCTCGCGCTGGATGTTCTCGATAAGGGCCATCTCTGTGAGTTCGGCGTCGTTGGCGGTACGGATATATGCGGGTACCGATGTCAGACCGGCTATGCCTGCTGCGCGGTAGCGGCGCTCGCCGGCGATAATCTGGTATGAGTCGGGGCCTACTTTGCGCAACGACAGCGGCTGGATGATACCCAGCTCTCGGATGGACACCGCCAGGTCCTGCAGCGACTCTTCGTCGAAGTCGATACGGGGCTGGTCGGGGTTAGGAGTTATCTGTTCGAGAGGAATCTCGTTTATTGCCGACGAGCCGCGTGCGGGTACGTCGTCCATTGATATCAGCGAGTCGAGACCGCGACCGAGCGCGGAACGTTTGACTGTCATTTGTCTGTATTATTTATATGTGACAATGTCGGATTGGTATACATTCACCGGAAATTACGAGTGGCTCTCGGCGGCCCTGGCCTTGCGGGCGGCTTTGCGGTGTTTGCTTATGAGCTCGCGGGCAAGCATGACGTGGCTTGTTGCGCCTCGGCTCTCGGGGTCATAGAGCAGTGCGGGCAAGCCGTGGCTGGGAGCCTCCGAAAGGCGAATGTTGCGCGGTATGACCGTATCGAAGACCATCGTGGCGAAATGGCTCTTCAGCTCCTCGTAAATCTGGTTGGCCAGACGCAGGCGCGAGTCGTACATTGTGAGCAGGAAGCCCTCGATTTCGAGGTCGGGATTAAGGCGGCTCTTGATAATTCGTATTGTATTGAGCAGCTTGCTGATGCCTTCAAGTGCGAAATATTCGGCCTGCACGGGAATTATCACCGAGTCGGCGGCGGTGAGGGCGTTGACGGTGATGAGGCCCAGCGACGGCGAGCAGTCAATAAGGATATAGTCATATTTGTCACGGACGGGCTCGAGCAGCTTGCTCAGGACATGCTCGCGTGCGGGCTTGCCAATCAGCTCCACTTCGGCACCGGCGAGGTCAATGCGCGATGCTATGATGTCGAGACCTTCCACGCATGTCTTTAGCTGCGAGCCGTCCACCGGGTAGTTGTCGGCAAGACATTCGTAGATTGACGAAGCCACGGAGGCGGGGTCGATGCCGTAACCGGAGGTGGCGTTGGCCTGCGGGTCAGCGTCAATGATGAGCACACGCTTGCCTTCGCTGGCCAGCGATGCGCCCAGGTTGATGGTGGTGGTGGTCTTTCCCACTCCGCCCTTCTGGTTTGCTATAGCAATTATTTTTCCCATAAAGATATATGTAATTCTTACAAATCAGTCGTTTTTTGTTTGTCAGAGCAGCCTGAAGCCGCCTTTTATCAGTATGTATGGATTTGATATGCAAAGAAAATGATTTTTTGTGAAACAACCAAACCGATGTTCCACGAATTGCCCCAATGTTGATAACTTACGCCTATTGTTGAAAACTAAGGACATAATTTTAACGAAAGATAAGGTTAGAACGTCAAATTTCAGCTAATTTTGCAATTGTTTTTAAATAAAGCAATATGAACAACGAAAGTAAGCCCGCTGCAGATCAGCGACCTCTGATACTGATTACTAATGACGATGCAATAGATGCGCCGGGACTGGATGTGCTCGTGCGGATTGCCGGTGAGTTCGGCGACGTCATCGCCGTGGCTCCGGTACTTCCCCAGAGCGGCAAGTCATCGGCCATCACAGTTGACGGACCATTGCGCATAAATCAGCTGTCCGACCGACATGACGCACGCCGGTTCACCGTCAGCGGGACTCCGGTCGACTGTATCAAACTGGCACTCGACGCCATCGTTCCACGACGTCCCGACCTCATTCTCAGTGGCATCAACCACGGTTCCAATTCCGGCAACGCCATCACCTACAGCGGTACAATGGGCGCTGTGCTCGAAGGATGCACGGTTGGTATTCCGTCGGTAGGCTTCTCGCTGTGCCACCACAGTATTCGTGCCGATTTCGGTCTCAGCGAGCGGTGCGTGCGCGAGATTATCTGCAAGGTCATGCAGTGCGGCATGCCGGATTATACATGCCTCAACGTAAACATCCCTGCGCGAATTGTTCCCAAAGGCATAAAGGTCTGTAGGGCGGCCCGCGGGCACTGGACGCAGGAATACGCGAGGATGACCGACCCGCATGGTGTTCCGTGCTACTGGCTGACAGGGCGTTTCGTCAACGAAGAACCGGAAGCCAATGATACTGACGAATACTGGCTTGACAAGGGATATGTGTCGGTGGTGCCCTGCACTCCCGACCAGACTGCCGGCGACTTCATCGAGCCCTTCGCCGCCATCCTTGATGTAGAGCGTGACGGCAGTGAAGAGTGAACTTCAGCGCAGCCACGCTTCAGGCTTCCATGGCTCGCGGCATAGGCCGATGGCATTACCATCCAGGCAGTAGACAGCCGGCAACTGGCTGATGAACATCGGAGCCAAAGCAAGTGTATATGCTCCTGCGTGATGGATGACGACACGGTCGCCGGGAAGAAGCGAAGGATGATTCTCAAACTCCAGGATACGGTCGTGTTCCATACATGTACAGCCGCAAAGAATCTGGCGACCGACAACCCGACGTTCTGCTAACGGCGGATTGGACGGGCCGCATACGACTTTTCTTTTCCATTGGTTGGCCCGGAACAGCGGGTCTACGTCATTGCGTCTGCCGTCGGTAGCAACAAAAAACTCCCCCGGCCTCGGCTCGCGGACGTCCGTGACCTCAACAACATAGTCGAAGGCCGTTGCGACGAGAGCGTTGCCGGGCTCGGCAATAAACGATATGCCTGTAAGTCCGCATTTCCCGGCCTCGGTAACGATTGCGCGGGCGTAGTTGTCAAGCGAGGGATGACCGGGCAGGGGAGCACTGAAATTTCCGCCGACATCGATGTATTCAAGAGTGTTCGAAATGCCATGGCGCGCAATAGTCTCCGCAGCCTGACGAATTGCCAGCCGATAGTTGTCTACGCGCCGGTTGGATGAACTGCGATGCAGGTGCAGACCGGCAATGCGGACGTTGGGAATTGCAGCAAGACGCTCGAAAATCCTGCCGGTCTCGCCTGTTTCTTCCGAAAAGCCAAAACGGGAGTTCTCCACATCTCTGTCGGCTTCGATGACGATATTGAGCCGAACGCCTACCCTGACAGCCGATGGGCACGAGGGTGCTGTCTCGGCCAGCCAGTCTACCTCGCGCCATGAGTCAATATTGACTATTGTACCGGCCTCGATGGCCTGGCGGAAGGTCTCAAAATCCTTACACGGACCATTATAAATAATGTCTTTGGTTTGAAAACCGCAAAGCAATGCAAGCCGGAATTCGTCCGGAGACACCACCTCGGCCAACATTCCGGCCAGTCGAACCTCTTTGAGAATTGCCGGAAGCCAGTTTGTCTTTACCGAATATCCCAGCCGCCATCCGGCAAAAGCCTCGCGTGCAGCGGCAATATTCCGCCGCAATACATTTTTGTCAAGCACAAAACACGGCGTGTTAAACTTTAACGCGAGACTGTTTTTCATAAATTTAAACTGCAGCCGGTGACAGTTTCTTTCTGGCGGGCATGTTGCCGATAAGCACTGCGGAAAGGAGAGGCGACTTCGACACAATATATTCCACCATTAATGTTACGGCTATGATGCAAATCGCGGAGACTGCCGAGAATACAAACAGCGGAGTGAAGCCCAGCCCCATCGAGACGAGCGTTTCGCGGCAGACACCCACAGGGAACAGGAAGAAATAATGCATCAGATAGATTGCCAGCGACTTGCGGCCCATATACTGCCAGGGACACGTAAATACCGTATCACCCCATGTACGCACAAGCGATATTGCCAGTATCGCCAGCAGAATGTGGAAGATACTGCGGGCGACAGTAACGGTAAGCTCGCCAAGCTGGCCTTCGGTTAGGGTTTTGAACTCCCATGGCCAGCAGATAAAGTAAAGAAGCGCGGCTCCGGCGATGAAAGCGACAGTCACCGTCGAGCCCTTTGCACAAAGTTTTTCAAAACCGTCCTTATATCTTGCGGCAAGTGCGCCGGCAACAAAGACCGGAAAGAAGCGTGCCGTCAGTCGGAAGGATGAGACGCCGAGGAACTCGGCGGGCAGGACTTCGCATAACACTAAAAGCGCCGCCCAGACTGCCATAATCAGTGCCGAGGACAACAGCAGACCGCGGCAACGGTTGAGCAGAGGAACAATCAGAGTGTAAATCAGGATGACCTCGAGTAGTGTCATGGTAAACCAGTAGCCGTTCTTCCATTCGTCAAGCCATAAGCCCTGAAACGTGCTGTTGAGCGGCGACTGCAGGCCGGAGTGGGGGAAATACCATATCCACAACGATGACATAACCACCATTGGAACAAGCAACTGAGTGAAGCGCTTGGAGAGGCGGGGGCGGACAATCCTGCCGTCATCGGAAATGCGCATCGTGAACCATCCGCTGATGAAAAAGAACAAAGGCATATGTATCTCGCCCAAAAATTTGAACAGCGCGGCGCGGTCGATTTCGCGCACGCACATGGTGAGCACATGTCCCATGACAACCATAAAGATTGCCATGCCCTTCAGAATATCGAAATATACAAGACGTTGTTTCATGTAATGATACAAAAAATGTGATTAATTCAGGCCGGATTTTGAGCCATGACCCTTTTTGTGCAAAGTTAACAAATATATTCGCGAAAAAATAATTAACTTTGCGAATAAATTGAAAAATCCGTCATTGACGAAGCAGATATTTTATACACTAAAATTTAATCAGACAGCAGCTTAATTCAAGGCTATGGCTCAGAAACCCTCAATACCTAAGGGCACGCGCGATTTCAACCCCGTTGAGACGGCGCGCCGCAACTATATCTTCGACACCATCCGCGATGTCTTCGCCCTTTATGGCTATCGTCCCATCGAGACGCCGGCCATGGAAAATCTCTCTACCCTTATGGGCAAATACGGCGAGGAAGGAGACAAACTGCTGTTCAAAATTCTTAACTCCGGCGACTGGATGCGCGACCTCGACGCGTCCGACGTGGCCGAGGGCAATTACGTCGCCAATACCGCCAAGGTCAGCGAGAAAGGTCTGCGGTACGACCTGACGGTGCCTTTCGCCCGTTTTGTCGTGCAGCACCGCAACGACCTGCAGCTGCCGTTCAAGCGCAGTCAGATTCAGCCGGTATGGCGTGCCGACCGTCCCCAGAAAGGCCGTTATCGCGAATTCTACCAGTGTGACGCAGACGTCGTGGGCTCCGACTCGTTGCTCAACGAGGTCGAGCTGCTGCAGATGATAGACGCCGTCTTCTCCCGCCTCGGTATAAGAGTTTGTATCAAGCTCAACAACCGCAAGGTCCTTGCCGGAATAGCCGAACTTATAGGCGCTCCCGACAAAATCGTCGACATCACCGTCGCCATCGACAAGCTGGACAAGATTGGCCTGGAAGCCGTCAATGCCGAGCTTATCGAGCGCGGACTGACTCAGGAAGCTGTGGACGCCCTGCAGCCCATACTTGCCATTGACGGAAGTCTGGACGAGCGCCTCGACAGCCTCGAAAAGCTCCTTGCCGGGAGTGAGACCGGCCTGTTGGGCGTGCGCGAACTGCGGTTTGTGACCTTGGCAACGACAGAGTTGGGGCTCAAGGCCGAACTCGACCTTGATGTTTCGCTGGCCCGCGGTCTCAATTACTACACCGGCACTATTATTGAGGTGAAGGCGCTGGACGTTGCAATCGGGTCAATAACCGGCGGAGGGCGCTACGACAACCTCACAGGAGTCTTCGGCATGCCGGGGCTGTCGGGAGTGGGCATTTCTTTCGGCGCCGACCGCATCTACGACGTGCTTAACGCCCTCGACCTCTATCCCAAGGAGACGGAGGTGGCTTCGACAGTCATCTTCCTCAATCTCGGAGAAAAAGAAGCTCTGGCCTCGCTGAAAGCGGTTAAGGAGTTGAGGGCAAAAGGCATCAAGTGCGAGCTTTATCCCGATGCCGCCAAGATGAAGAAACAGATGGCGTATGCCGACGCGCTTAAGGTTCCGTATGTCGCCATCATAGGCGAAACAGAGCTGGCAGCCGGAACAGTAACGCTGAAAAATATGACCGACGGCACGCAGAAGCAAGTCAGCGTGAGCGACCTGGCAGAAGCCGTTTTATAAATTAATGTGTAGAACAATGAAGAAGAAACTGATTATAGCCGCCCTCGCCATCATAGGAATGGCAATGGGCGCAAATGCCCAGATGCGCTGGGCTCCCGTTGTCGGGGTGACAGGCAACAACCTCAAGTTCAAACAGGACCTGGTGGAGGTTTCACCGACAATCGGCTACCAGGCCGGTATCATGGGCGAGATGATATTTCCCGGAATAGGAATCGGTCTTGACTTAGGTCTTCTGTACAACCAGTCGGGCGGCGAGGTCGACCTCGGCAAACGTCTGGTGTGGTCGTCGGAAGGTTATGGCAAGGAAAGAGTCTATCTCCACAACATCAACATCCCCATACATCTGCGCTTCAAGTTCACGCGCCTCAACGGTCTTGAAGACAAGATTGCGCCTATCGTTTACGGCGGTCCCGAGTTCAACATCCAGGTCGCCCACGGCAAATGCAAGGCGTTTGACTATTCGGGCGGCGACTTCGGACTCACCGTCGGCGGGGGCGCCGAACTTTTCAAGAAATGGCAGATTACCGGTGGATACACATGGGGCATGACTTATGTGCTGAAGACAAAACTCCTCGACAATTTCAGCGCCCGTTCACGCCAGTGGTTTGTCCGCTGTGCATATTTCTTCTGAACACAAACTTATTACAACACGAGAGAGCCGGTCACGCACCGGCTCTCTCGTTGTTGTTAAGGGACAACTCACCATCTAAAAGGGAAATAAGATTGGTGACTCTACCCAATTTTCCATTTTAAATTTTTAATTTTCAATTTCCTTTAAGCCGATCTTGGCGAGCGACGGATGGTGAAATAAATCACGGTAAGGATTCCTACCACCATTATAGTGTAGAACCAGTGGAATGTTACCGGAATTGCAAAATAGGCGACGCTGATGGCCAGCTGGATGACGGCATAGGCTCCTGAAACGGCAAGATGGGGCAGGCCCCATTTTGAAGTCAGCACCTGGTAGACGTTCATGCGATGTGGAAGAAGGATGTTGTAACCGGCAAAAAGTCGCTGTAAGACTGTCATACATGTATCGAACAGCGCCACGATGATGAGCATGAACAGCGAAGCGTCCCTGGTATAAACGATAAGTGAGACAAGGATATATGCGATATAGTAGCCCAGGGTGATGGCTCCGACATCGCCGGCAAAGACTCTGTCTCCGGCGTTGAAACAGATGAAGGCTATCGTTGCGGCAAGCATCCACTGGCACAGTATCACCATCTCCACGCTCTGGTCCGGGGCATAGAGTTTTGCCGCCCAGATCAGCGTCGCAAGCACTGTCAGGCTGTAGAAAGCAAGCATACAGCGTATGCCGTCGATGAAGTTGAAGGCGTTTATGCAGCAGATGCAGCTGAGTATGGTCAGGACGTAGATGTGCAGAGCCTGCGGGTAGCAGTATGTCTTAAAGGCCAGGCAGACAACAATAATCTGTATCAGCAGCCGCGGCATCGGGGGCAGGGGATGTATGTCGTCCCACATCGAGACGGCACTGAGGACGAGTCCGCCCCCTAAGGTCCACCACCACCCGGAGGTCAGTCCCGTAGCGTTGTCGGCGGCAAAGGCACATGCGGCCACGACGTAGACAATGCCGCCGGCAGTAGGGGTAGTGCGGGTATGCGACGACCTGCCGCTGACCTCGGCGACGATGCCGAGACGCCGCGCGGCTTTGATATAAAGCCACTCGATGATGATAAGACATATTGCCGCGATTATCAGTGTCATGTGCAGGTGTCGGTTTAAGGCAGTAGGGGATTGGGGAGTCTTTCGGTTCTATTATACCATGTTCTTTAACTCTGTCAGCGAGTCGATGACATGGCGCGGATGGTTGGCGGCAGGCCAGTCGGCAGGGTTCTGCGGGTGGATGTTGACGTTGTCGGTGTCACGGAGCATGATGGTGTCCCAGCCCATCAGGTTTGGATGGACAAAATCTTTTGCGAGATTGTCGCCGACATAAGCGAAGGATGTTGCGCCCTTTTTGCGCAGAATCTCCTCCATGACCCTGAACGGTTTATCGCCGTGCTTGTCTGTGCCGAGCAGGACAGTGGCCATTATGGCGTCTTTGTCCATGTACCGGTCGAGCTTCAGAGCCTCAATCTTGTTCATCTGCCCCCAGGCGCGCCCGTCGGTGATGACACCGGTGGGAATGCCGCGCTCCCTGAAAAAGGTCAGAATGTCAACCGCCTCATCGTCGAGTTCAATGTCCGGGAGATGGCTGCGGTATACGCACAGCTGGTCGGCGACGGTCACCTGAATGCCTTGCTCTGCCGCAAGTCCTTCAACCTGTTCGAAGGCTTGCGACGGGTCATGCTTCATCATTTTATACAGTTCGTCAACCGAGACGCCGCAGGACGCCGCGAAATGACGCGCCACGGTCCGGTAGCCGCTGTCGCGGTAACAACGCTCCTTGTAGAGCGTATCATCCATATCGAAGACAAAGGCTTTCAAATCATTCTTTCGTTGCGTGGTTAATAAGATTTTGGCTTACCTGTGTCCGACGATGCCGCGAATGGTCTCTACAACACGGTCGATGTCAGCGTCGGTGAGGCCGGATCCGCTGGGCAGGCACAATCCACAGGCAAAGAGATCTTCGGCCACCGTACCGCCATAGTAGGGGCAGTCGCTGAACACCGGCTGTATGTGCATCGGGCGCCACAGCAGACGGCTTTCGATGCCGCTGGCATCAAGCGCACAGCGCAGCTCTTCGGGAGTAGTGCTGATGACGTCGGGGGCGAGTGTTATTGTGGTGAGCCAGAAATTGCTGTTGAAATCGGATGACGGATTATCATGGACATCAAGTCCTTCGATGTCGCTTAAGGCCTCGGTATAGAGTTCGTGTATCCTGCGGCGGCGTGCGAGGTGCTCGCCAAGAATCTCCATCTGGCCGCATCCGATGGCAGCGCTGACATTGCTGAGGCGATAGTTGTAGCCGATATGCTCGTGATAATAATAAGGCCTGTTTTCGCGGGCCTGGGTGGCGAAGAACTTGACGCGCTCGGCGGCCCGGGCGGACGGACATACGAGAGCGCCGCCTCCGGAGGTCGTGATGATTTTGTTGCCGTTGAACGACAGCACGCCGTATTCCCCGAAAGTTCCGCACTTCTTGCCTTTGTACTCCGAGCCTAAGGCCTCGGCTGAGTCCTCGACTACAGGTATGCCGTATCTGGCGGCGACAGCCAGTATCTCGTCCATTTGCGCCGGCATGCCATATAGGTATACCGGAATGATGGCCTTGGGGTATTTGCCTGTTATGCGCTTACGTTCTTTTATTGCTGTTTCCAGCACTTCAGGGTCCATGTTCCAGGTCTTTTTCTCCGAGTCGACGAAGACGGGCTCGGCTCCGCAGTAACGGATAGGATTTGCACTGGCGCTGAAGGTAAAGGACTGGCAGATGACTTCATCGCCTTTTCCGACGCCGAGCATCAGGAGTGCCAGGTGTACCGCCGCCGTTCCCGTGCTGAGGGCGACGACGTGGTCGGTACCGAGAAATTTTTCGAGTCGATGCTCGAATTCGTCAACGAGGGGCCCGAGCGGAACAATCCAGTTTGTCTCGAAAGCCTCACCGACGTATTTTTGTTCGGTGCCTCCCATGTGTGCCAGCGATAATAATATTTTTTTCATATTATATTTTAGGGTCTTTATCCTGCAAATGTAACGAAAAAAAGCGAGAGCGGCAGGGAAATGGATATAAAAAACACCGGCTACATGATAGTAACCGGCGTTTTTTTACTTTGGTCGTGTTTTTAACGCGAATTTTGAGCAGTCAGACACGCAAACCAAACGCTTGCTAAGACTGTATTCCGTTTTCGGGTTTGAAAATTTCAAAACTGCTGTCCGAATAAAATACCATAATAGATGAGATCCGTTTGTCTGAATTCCGGGCGGTTTCGGCAGCAGGAGACGAACACAATACGGAAACGCGGTATTCTTCATCCGGCATTCTGGACGCAGCCGGTGTGCTCTTGCCATATGGAGCAGGCGATTCGTATTCTTTGGCAAAGTCACCGGCGATTTTCTCCTCAACATTGGCCGGATAAGTTGTGGAGGATTTTGCTGTCACATTTTTTTCAGACTCTTCAACGGAAGACGTGGTGACTGGCGCTGACGCTGACGTTACGTCTGCTGACGAAGGAGGAACCGTAACGTTCGAGGGAGCAGCAGCATTCTGCGATGATTTTGGTGTCGATAATGTCGGATTTTCAGGGAAAATTGTCCCTTGTTGCCCGAATTTTGTAGATGAAGTGCTGCCAGTACTGTCGCAATTTGGGACGCCGGAATTTGTTATCGGCTGTTCTGCCGGTGATTGCGACTCCACATCGGCGAAATTCAACGTCTTTTGAGGCGATGAGAATTGAGTATTTGCGGCGTTCTCCATATCTCCCTCGCCAAAAAGAAGCCACGAGACGTTGAGAGCAGGAAAAACAGCATGGAGTTTCTCTATAATCTCATTTGAAACCTTTTTATTGCGTCCGTTAAGCAACTGTGACATACTGGGACGAGGAACAGCCAGTTTGTCAGCAAATTGAGAGACGGTCAGACCGGTACTCTCCATAAAGATGTTAAGACGCTGAATAATATTCATACTATGTATTTGTAAACAGTTGCAAAATCAGGATTTGCAAATTTAAAAAGAATAATTAGAAAAACCAAATTTGCGGATGAATTCACAAAATAACAAAAGCAAACCGCAAATTAATATTTTTAGAATATCAAATTTCAATTTGCAAACGCGAGTCGAGTAGGGGAATTGTCCAGATACCCGCATCCTTACATAAAGTTGCGAATAATAAAGTATCGGTATAGCTTTAATTGTATCATTTATTGGATTACAGCCAATTATGCCTATTTAAGCACTTAATACATCGGCCGCAACCGGAGCGGGGAGTGCATTTATGGAAGAGTTTATTTAAGATTTTAAAGTCAAACCATAGATTTTAAGCACTATACATTGCGAGTTAAAAATCTTTAAGCCGTACGACACGAGATATAAGTGTGCAGATTTACAAAATTAACCACCGAGTTGGAAATGTAACGAAGCCGAACCCGGCGATAATAATTGAGACAATTTATAATTAAGATTGATTCATTTTCTATTTCTTAACTTGCAAACACGAACTTGTCAACATTGGATTTAAACCTGACATTGTTTAGGTTTGAATAACTTTATGATGGGCTGCATTTGCAAATACAACAAAGTAAACATATTTGGTTTTTAGTTAGAAATAACAAAAATTTGTAATCCCGGATTATTTTACTCTTGGTGTCACCCAAAGGCCTAAATTACTCGGATACATTATTTAAATCAGATTTGCATATTCCGTAATCTTATTCAACTGAACTAAAAATATTCAATTCTCGCGGCATCTAATCATTTCGAAATAATCCGCTCCCAAATTCGGTTTTCTTTCTATATATTTTTAGTTGTGCATAAGACATCAAAATCTACACATCCTTTCCTTGACTTAGTGGCGCCGGAACAAAGGATACCGCGACGTAAATCAAAGCCAGCGAGCTATAGTAATGTATTTATCCTAACATTTGACAAATGCTAAATCCTTTTAGAATCCTGAGTCCGCTTTAACCATATTTAGTTCGACAATCAATATTATGTTAAATTACACACTGAAAAATCAAAGCAGGGCTTTTATTGGTACACCCTGCTTAATCAAGTTTTTTATTGTATTGTGGTATTACTGCCTATTATTATTGTCGGCGGGAACGGCTGGAATGACGGCCATGACAGTGGATAAGCGTCTGAGGCGTTATGACAATGTCAACCGGAACGTCGTGTGGGTCTGTGTCAATCTCGTCAACGAGCTGGAATGAATACCCTACCCCGACTTTCAGGGCGGCAGTATCTGATAAAAGTCTGTCATAGAAGCCCTTGCCACGGCCTACGCGGTTCCCTTGTCGGTCATATGCAACGGCAGGAACGACAACCATCTCGATGTCATCCATTGAGCATACATCATCGCCTGTCGGTTCCTCGATATGGAAGGCGCCAAGAGCCAGTGTCGAACGATTATACGGCAGAATATCGAGATTTACGCCATTCACCCTTGGCAGGAAGAAATGCTTGATGCCGGACCATTTGTCGAGGAACTCGTGTGTGTCAAGTTCGTCGAACAAAGAATGGTACATGAGGATGTTCTCGGCCATCATAAACGCCGCGGTTGACTCGAGGATATCGAAAACGGCACGAGCCGATTTACTGCGCTCATTGTCATCAAGAATGCTTTTCTGCGCTTTTATTCTGCGCCTGATGTCATCTTTTTTCATTTTCGTTCAAAATGCCTTATAAGCAATGCCTTACAAGTGTTGAAATTGGGTGAATAAGTCAGGGCTTCTTCTTCCCGCTTTTCGTCCTGCCTACAGACACAGGATGTTGTGCATTTCCGGCCTTTATCTCGCGCAGAGCGCGTTTGACATTGGCGTCATCCTGCTCAAGAACCTGATAGTAGCACGGCAGGCCGAGGACATTGCGGGCGATGAGAGCCTTCACCTGTTTAACAATCAACGACGATGATTGGTTGATATAATACCAACGCGCGGGCACACCATTGCTGGCGGCATAGTAAACGGCGGTATTCAGCAGGTCTGTATCGGACGGCATGCTTTTCAGCAATTGGTCGAGATTCTTGACCTGACTGAGGGCGCGGCGGTTCTGGTCGGTAAACTCATACGCATAGTCCATCAGCAGCCCCTTGTTCATCAGGTCCATATAGTATCGGGTTACACCCGTAGTATCCTCCGGAACAAAGACATCGGGCAGGATGCCGCCGCCGTCATATACGGGACGGCCGTTCTCCGTGCTGAAAAGCAGGTCCTCGTTAATTTTTATCGAATCCTGATTGGTGAATTCACCGTTGCGGAAACGTTCGAAGACCTCCAGCTCGTAATCGTCATTATGACCGGGCCTGTATTTCTTCTGGATACTGCGGCCCGAAGGCGTGTAGTAACGCTGCACCGTCAGACGCACCTCGCTGCCGTCGCTCAGCGTTATGGGTTTCTGCACAAGTCCCTTGCCGAATGTGCGGCGCCCGATAACAAGGCCACGGTCGTGGTCCTGGATAGCTCCCGACATAATCTCGGCGGCACTCGCGGTCATCTCGTCAACGAGGATTGTCACCGGCACTTCTGTGAAAGCGCCCGTCCCGTCACTGCGGATAATCTCTTCCTGGGCGTTGCGGCCTCGTGTCGAGACGATGGTCTGGTTTGCCGGCAGAAACTCGTTCGCCATCAGCACCGCCGGCTCCATGTAGCCGCCCGTATTTCCGCGCAGGTCGATGATGAACGACTCGGCGCCCTTGGTGGCGAGGTTGAGCATCGCGTTCATGAACTCGCGGTAGGTGTTCTGGCCGAAATTGCTGATACGCACATATCCCGTTGTCTTGTCGGCTATGAAATATGTGTCTATCGACGAGACAGGGATATTTCCGCGTCTGAGCTTGTATTTGAATTTCTTGCCCGGAGCCGAAGGGCGCACAATCGTAAGGTCCACCATCGAATACTCCGGTCCTTTCAGCAACGCCGGAACCGAGTCTACCGTCATCTTCTTGCCGGTGACGTTGCGGCCGTTGACGGCGATGATTCGGTCGCCGGCATGGAGTCCGGCCTTTTCCGACGGACCTCCGGTAATTATCTCGACAACATTGATGGTGTCGCGGTACATCTGGTAACGGATGCCGATGCCTCCGAACGACCCGCGCAAGGTCTGGTTGGCTTCTTCAATGTCTTTGGCGGGGATGTAGGCGGAATGGGGATCGAGATTTCCCAATATGCCCGGCAGCGATTGTTCGATAAGCGAATCGATGTCGACTTCGTCAACGTAGTGCTCCTGAATCAGCGAGAGCATCTCGTTGAGTTTCTCAACTCCGGGGAGGGATTTCTGCTCTGTCGTCAGAAAAATCCCCAGCCACATGCCTGCCGCGAACATCAGCGCGCAGAGCAGCGGAGCCCAGTATTTTATACGCTTGAATTTCTGCATTATGCTTAGTAAAAACTTTACCTTGAATTATGTGCTCCCGTCTTTCGGGAATATATGTGTGACGAATATGAACCGTTTGTACCGCAGGAAAGTCGTGTGTTTTTTATGTGCCGAGCGGCAGATGGCAGCATTCTATGCCGGCACGGCGCAGAAGGTCTATGCCGTCGGTGATGCGGTAAAGCTCGTCAAAGACTACTCGGCGTATGCCTGCCTGAATTATCAGTTTGGCGCATTCGAGGCACGGTGACGCGGTGACGTAGAGTGTGGCACCCTCCGATGAGTTATTCGAGCAGGCCACTTTTGTAATGGCGTTGGCCTCGGCATGGAGAACGTAGGGTTTTGTCAGTCCCGTCGCCTCGTCCTCGCAGACGTTTTCAAATCCGGACGGCGTGCCGTTGAAGCCGTCCGATATTATCATCTTGTCCTTGACGATAAGTGCTCCCACCTGACGGCGGCGGCAGTACGAGTTCTCGGCCCAGATACGCGCCATGCGCAGATAGCGGAGGTCGAGGCTACGCACTTTGTTGAGTTGCGCCATCGCGGCCTCTGCTGCCTCCAGCTTCTCCGGCGAACCTATGTCATGCCATGTGAATGTCCCCGCAGCGGGTGTAAATGTTCGGATGTCAAGGTCGCGGGCAGACTCGGCATAGAACGGAGTAATGGAGAATGCCTTGTCCCCTATTCTGTCGCTGTAAGCCTGCAGCGGCTCGAAAATCTTTGGAGAAATGATATGCACGCCGTCAAAAGCCAGCTTGTCCATCGTTGATGCAGGCACGAAATCCGCCGGTACAACAGCACCGTTGCGGTCGTCACCCCAGCCTTCGAGGCGCTTTGTGCTGTGGTCGAAATAAAGGTGCCGCGATGTCTCGCGCGGCGTGCACAGCAGTGTTGCCACCGCGCCGGTAGAGTTATGATATTTCATCATCGCTGTCAGAGAGACATCCGTCATGATGTCGGCATTATGGACGAAAAAACTGCTGCCGTCACCGCAGTCGAGCCACTGACGCGCTTTCAAAAGTCCCCCACCCGTCTCGAGCAGTCTGTCCGACTCATCGCTGACGTGGATGGTGATACCGAAGTTGTTGTTGGCTTCGAGGAAGTCGATGATTTTGCCGGCGAAATGGTGGACGTTCACCACCGCCTCGTCCACACCTGCCTCGATGAGGCGGCGTATGACAATCTCGAGCATAGGGACACCCCCTACCCTTACCAGAGCCTTGGGGTTTGTGTCCGTAAACGGTTTAAGTCTTGTGCCTTTTCCGGCTGCGAAAATCAGAGCACGCATACAGCGGATAAGTTTACTTGTGTTTTTTATTTTGCGTCGAAGACCTGTTCGATATCCTGCTCGCGGTGAACGAGCTCGACCTTAACGTCGAATTTCTGACTCAGACGCTCCGCCGTCTTCTGAGCGGCGTATACCGAGCGGTGCTGACCACCGGTGCATCCGAAGCATACCATCAGGTTTGTGAAACCACGTTCGATATATCGTTTTACCGAAGCGTCAACCAGCGAGTTGCAGTGGTCAAGGAAGGTCAAAATTTCACCATCTTCTTCCAGAAAGTCTATGACGGGTTTGTCCAGACCGGTGAACTGCTTGTAGCGCTCGTATTTGCCGGGGTTGTTGACAGCCCGGCAGTCGAAAACAAAGCCGCCGCCATTGCCCGTGGCGTCATCTGGGATGCCTTTCTTATAAGCGAAGCTCATCACGCGCACCGTCAGGCGACGCTTCTGCATCTGGTCGCTGAACTGCTTGAGGTTGACAAGGCGCTCGAGAATTTCGGACAGATACGGATATTCAGGAAACGGCCTCTTAAGCAGCTCGCGCAGATTTGCCAGTGCGAAAGGCACCGACTGCATGAAATGGGGCTTTTTCTCGAAATAGCCGCGGAAGCCGTATGCACCCAGCACCTGGAGCGTGCGGAAGAGCACGAAATGGCGCAGCTGCTCATGGAAGTCGGCCTCGTCCACGGGTTTGTACTTGCGCAGCGAGTCGATGTACTGCCCTATCAGCTCCTCACGCAGCGACTGCGGGAAGCCTGCCTTAGCCTGCCACAGGAATGATGCCACGTCGTAATAGAACGGGCCGCGGCGGCCGCCCTGGAAGTCAATGAGGTACGGCTCATTGTCGATGAGCATGACGTTGCGGCTCTGGAAGTCCCGGTACATGAAGGTGTTGGACTGGCTGCGCAGGAGCACCATCGTCATGGTCTGGAAATCATTCTCCAGACGGTTCTCGTCAAAGTCAAGGCCGGTGGCCTTCAGGAAGCAGTATTTGAAATAGTTGAGGTCCCACATCACCGAGCGCTCGTCAAACTGCGCCAGCGGGAAACATTTATTGAAGTCAAGGCCGGTGGCTCCACGGAACTGCACATCAGGCAACAGCCGTATCGTCTTGGTCAGCAACTCCCGTTCGAAGGGCGAGAACGAACGTGTCAGGCGTCCTTTTTCGATGGCCTGAAAGAGAATGGTGTCACCGAGGTCGGTCTGCAGATAGGCCATATTGTCCTCCGACACAGCCAGCACTTTGGGTACGGGCAGGCCTCGTTCTCCGAAATGTTCGGCCAAATAAATGAATGCCTCGTTCTCGGCCTTGTTGGTGCCGATGACTCCTATCAGCGACTCACCGCCTGGGTTGTCATACAGACGGAAATAACGGCGGTTCGAGCCGGAAGCCGGAAGTTCCTTTATCTCGGCGGGCTCGTTGCCGCGATATTTCTTGT
>JBJEDC010000023.1:0-21199 GCA_051871645.1 Muribaculaceae bacterium
ATCAGCCCTAATTTTATCTTGCCTCAAAAATTTTTATCGGACAGCAATAATATTTTTTTAATTTATGCTAATCCATATACTTGAGACTCTATAATTGCATATTGCAAACCATTGCAGCAACTTAACAATAAGCAAACAGGCGGCCCGGTTGGGGTCGCCTGTCTGTTTATAGGGGATTGTCGGGGTTACTTGGTCTTGGAAGCCTTGGGGGCGGCGGCTTTTTTGGCAGCCGGTTTGGTGGCGGGTTTTGCTGCGGCCGGTTTGGCGGCGGGTTTCTTGGCCGGGGCTTTCTTGGCGGGTTTGGCGGGGGCGGCGTCGCGGCCGATGTGCTCGACGTTGTACTGGTCGATGTTCTGGCGCATGGAGGCGAGTTCTTTGTTGAGGGTGGTGATTTCGCGCTCCTGGTTGCGGATGGTGGTGAGCAGGGAGTTGAGCTCTTCGTTTTCGATTTCCATAGGGTACTGGTCTTCGACGCGGACGATGAAGTCGCTGAGGACATTCATGTAGTTTGTGAAGGCCTGGTAGGGTGTCTCGTAGGGGCTGAACATGGCGTGGGCGCTGCCGTCGGCCATGTGCTTGGTGGACATGTAGAAGAAGTGGTCGCTGGCCTGGAGGTACCACCAGTCCTGCTTGAGGCGGCGGTCGTCGCAGAGGCGTACGCGCTCGGCCACGCTGTAGAGTTTGTTGATGGCCTCGTTCTGCAGTTTGTTGCCCATCCATGCGGAGACGTCGCGGGCTTCGTCGGCGTTGCTGATGGGGTGCATGACCACGAGGGAGTCGACGGGTTTGAGCTTGGCGATGGCCTCGGAGGGTGTCCAGAACTCGATCCCGCGCTCGGCTGCCATACGGGGCAGTGCCTCGAGGAACTGGAGAATGCCGGTGGAGGCGTCGAAGGTTCCGCCGAAGACCTCAAGGTTGAGGCAGATGTTGATAATCTGCTCTTCGGGGGGAGTGGCGGCAATCCAGTCCATGTACTTGTCGGCGGTGAGGGGGTACTGGTCCCACGATGTGTCGCCGAAGCGGCGGCTGATATCCTCGCTGAGCTTGGAGTTGCGCAGGAGTATCTTCAGTTTGGGAGCGGAAGCGGAGCTGTAGACGTAGTCGGGCGACTTCCAGCCCAGGATGTGCTTGGCCCCTTCGGTGAGGACGCCCTTGTAGCCCATTGCGAGGATTTGCGGAGCGATGTCGTCGTCGTAAATCATCTCGGTGTTGCGGAGCACCTGCGGGTCCACGCCGAAGAGGGTGTTGAGCTTGTTTGACTGTATGCGCACCTGCTCGGCAAACTCCTCGGGGTCGACGAGCGAGGCCAGGGAGTAGGCGTAGGGCACGGCCAGGAACTCGACATGGCCCGTCGCGGCCAGCTTTTTGAGGAGGCTTATCATCTCGGGGACGTACTGCTCGAACTGCTCGATGGCGTCGCCGCTGATGGCGATTGAACAGCGGAAGGCGCCCTTTGTCTCCTCGACCATGCGCAGCAGTGTCCTGGCGGCGGGGATGTAGGCGCGCTCGGCGATGCGGCTGACGATTTCGTCGTTGAGGAAGTCGTCGTAATAGTAGTGGTCGTTACCTATGTCGAAGAAGCGGTAGCGCTTGAGGCGCATGGGCTGGTGTATCTCGAAATTGAGGCTTATTGCTTTCATCTTATTTTGTGTTTTGTTATTTCAATTTTGATTTTATTACCAGCCCAGGACCTGGTGGTAGATGTCTATGACTTTTTTGCCGGCTTTCTCCCAGGTAATCTGTGCCACTTCGGCCAGACCGTCCTCGCGGAGCTGCCGGTACATGCCGGGATAGGTGACGATGGCGTTGATGGCGTCGGCCATGGCGTCGATGTCCCAGTAGTCGGTCTTGATGACGTTGTTGAGGATTTCGGCGCAGCCGGACTGCTTGGAGATGATTGAGGGGACGCCCATCTGCATGGCCTCGAGGGGGGAGATGCCGAAGGGCTCGGAGACGGAGGGCATGACGTAGACGTCGCTGGCCTTGAGCATCTCGTACACCTGCTTGCCCTTCTGGAAACCGGGGAAGTGGAAGCGGTCGGCAATGCCGCGCTCGGCGACGAGGCGTATCATCTTGTCCATCATGTCGCCGGAGCCGGCCATGACGAAGCGTACGTTGTGGTTGTTCTTGAGCACCTTGACGGCGGCCTCGACGAAGTATTCGGGGCCCTTCTGCATGGTTATGCGGCCCAGGAAGGTGACGATTTTGTCGCGCATCTCAGGGGCCTCGACGTGCAGCAGCTCGTCGCTGAGGGGCACCACGGCGTTGTGGACGGTGGTGACCTTGGCCGGGTCGATGCCGTATTTGTCGATGACGGTGTTGCGGGTGAGGTTGGAGACTGTGATGATGTGGTCGGCGTGGAGGAAGCCGTCACGCTCGATGCCGAAGACGGTGGGATTGACGTTGCCGCGGCTGCGGTCGTAGTCGGTGGCGTGGACGTGTACCACCAGGGGCTTGCCCGTCACCTGCTTGGCGTGGATGCCGGCGGGATAGGTGAGCCAGTCGTGGCTGTGGATGATGTCGAAATCGACGGTGCGCGCCACCACGCCTGCCATGATGGAGTAGTTGTTGATTTCCTCAAGCAGGTTGTCGGGGTACTTGCCGGAGAACTCTATGCAGCCCAGGTCGTTGAGGCGCATGTAGTTGAAGTCGGCGTAGATGTGGTCGCGGAGGCGGAAATACAGGTCGGGGTCCATGACCTTGCCTATGCGCTGCTCGACGTAGTCGCGGCTGACGTCGCGCCATGCCACGGGCACCTGCGAGGCGCCGATGATGTTGGCGAAAGAGCGGTCCTCGTCGCCCCATGGCTTGGGGATGACGAAGGTGATGTCCATGTCGCCGCAGCGGCTCATGCCGCGTGTCAGGCCGTAGCTGGCTGTTCCCAGGCCGCCGAGAATGTGAGGGGGAAACTCCCAGCCGAACATTAATGCTTTCATACTCAGTTATTGTGGTATTTTCCGGGATGCCGGGAGGGTCATACATTGAGTTTCTTAAGGGTGCGCAGCGTCAGCAGGACGTTGGCCACGTTGGTGGCGTGGGAGATGGCACCGCGTCCCATGAAGGGCGGGTTGGCGTCGTAGAGCTGCGACAGCGATGCTATGCAGCCCTGACTCATCTCGTCCTCGAAGCCGATGAGCATGCGGTCGATGTAGCTGACGCCGCTCATGCCGAAGACGCGCAGATAGGCGTCGGCGTAGAAGCCTATCAGCCAGGGACGCGCCGGGCCCTGGTGCAGGGCCTCCTCACGCTCGCGGGGCGAGCCGAGGTAGAAGGGACGGTAGCCGTAGCTGCGGGGCGACAGTGTGCGCAGGCCTTTGGGCGTGAGCAGCTCGCGGGTGACGACGTCGAGGACGCGGCGGCGCTGGCGACGGTCGAGCGGGCTGTAGTCGAGGCCGATGGCGACGGCCATGTTGGGACGCACCTGCAGGTCGGTATAGCTGCCGTTGACGTAGTCGTAGAGGTAGCCGTAGTCGTTGAGGAAAGTGTCAACGAAGGCGGGCTTAATCCGCTCGGCGGTCTCGGTCCAGCGGCGGACGTCGGAGGCCTTGCTCTTGCTCTCGGCAAAGACCGCGGCGCCGAACATCAGGGCGTTGTACCACAGCGCGTTGAACTCGACAAGGTAACCGGTGCGCGGGATGACGGGGCGGCCGTCGATGTTGGCGTTCATCCATGAGACGGGGTTGTCGGCGCCCTCGGTGGTGACCATGCCGTTGACGGGATTGACCTTGAGGTTGGGATGTCCGCCTGCAAGGATGTAGCCCAGGATGGCGGCGATGTCCTTGCCGAAGAGCTTGCGGGCGGCATCGTTGCCGTAATATTTGGCGTACTGCTGTATCGACCAGATGGCCCACAGGGGGATGTCGGGGAGGTCGATGCCCTTGATGCGGCCCTCGGTGACGCCTTTGTCCATGAAGGCGCGCAGGGCGTCGAGGGCGGTGCGCATGGCCACCTCGTAGTCGGTCTTGTGGTCGATGGCCAGCGTCAGGCCGGGAAGCGCCATGAAGGTGTTGCGGGCGAGAACGACACCCCAGGGATAGCCCGAGAGAATGTACATCCTGTCGCCGTCCTTGAGGTAGAACTGCTTGGCGGAGTTCTTGAGGCAGTTAAAGAACGACGAGCGGGGTGTGCGCAGCTTGATTTCGGCCTTGTACATGTCCTCCAGTTCGACGGGGTCAATCTCGGTGACGCCGGCGCTGAAGATGATACTCTCGCCCTTGCTGATGGGCAGACGGAAGTAGCCGGGCACCCACAGGTCCTCGGTGTACGGCACGCCACGCTCCATATCCTTGGTGTATTCGATATTCTTGTACCAGTTGGGGTTGTCGACCCACTCTACGGGCTTGGAGAACTGCATGTAGAGGTTGGGGAAGCCGTCGTAGAGGCAGGTCATCACGCCGTTCTCGCAGGGAAGCACCTCCTTGTTTATCTGGTCGTTCTCCTGGACGAGGCTGTTGCTCTCACGGAAGGCCAGGAAAGGCTGAAACTGCAGCGTGGTCTCGGAGTGCGCCTCCTTGAGGGTGTAGCGGATGAGGATGCGGTTCTCGTGGGTGATGAAGATTTTCTCTTTAGTGAGGATTACGCCGCCGACACGGTAGGTGGTGACGGGCACGGTCTCCACGTCGAACTGGCGCATGTACTTGTGGCCGTTGGGGCTGTAGACGCCGCCCTGGTAGCGGTGGAGGCCCAGGTTGAACGGTGCTCCGTGCTGTATCACAGTCTCGTCGAGCGACGACAGCAGCACATGCGGCTTGTTGTCCATGCCGGCAATGGGGATGACCAGCAGACCGTGCTGCTTGCGGGTGTTGCAGCCCGCCAGCGTGGTGCAGTGGTAAGCGCCGGCCTGGTTGGTGCGGAGCACCTCCTTGGGCAGCGACTGCTCCAGATTGATAAGCTGGTTCTTGTCAAACTTCAGGTAGCTCATTTATATAGGGTTAAGTTATTACTTTTGCTTTTGGGCTTGAGTAAAATCCCGCTCTCGGGAGTGTCTGGGAAATGGTATAGATTGTCTGCCACGAAAATACCAAAATTTTGCGGGATAACCAAAGATTTTTTGATGGTTTTCGCTGATAGTGGCTTTTTCGTGGAAAAAAGGGCTTATGCAGAGGATGTGCGGGATGTTTCGGATGTGGAGGAAGCGGGCCTTACCAGCCGCCGGTGACGCCGCCGCCGGAAGTGGACCCGCCGCCGAAACCTCCGCCTCCGAAGCCGCCTCCGCCGCCTGCACGTCCGCCGAAGCCGCCGGGGATGATGATAGGCGTTGCAGCCGCCAGCCTGGCTATTTTGTAGGGCACGCGTGACTGGTGATGGCAGTTGAGGCAGGTGTATTCCCTGACACCGGCTCCCTCGCGCCGCTCGGTGGGCTGCATGAGCACGCGGTCGCAGGTGAGACGGCACGCACGGGCATGGCAGACGGGACACTCAGTGTAGAGGGTGTCGGGATTGTTGAAGGCGTAGACATCCTTTTCGCCGCACTGCGGGCACAGCCACACGTCGTAGTCGACCGAGCTGATTTTCTCTTCGGTGTCCTGGGCGGGCGTGAGGTAGTCGTTGTCGTGGGCCTCGTCAATCTTTTTCATGTCAGCGCCGCAGTTAGGACAGACATGGCGGCCGTCGCGCCAGCGGTGCATGACGGACTTGAGGGGCAGATACACCGCCAGACCGAGGCCCAGTGTACACCAGCACATCATCCGCATCATCCGCGCTGTAGACTCCATGCCCACATATTTGTCGTAGCGGTTTGTCTTGCGCAGCGGGTAGTAGCGCACCAGCGTCACCACGGCCATAATCGCCGTAAGCACGAGGGCCAGGGTGAGCACGAAGGTCAGCAGGTCGGCGAGGCTGAAGTCATCGTCTTTTTTACTTTTCTGCTCCGATTTCAGCTCGGCGATGGCGTCTGGAGTGGTCATCAGCGAGTGGAGGCTCTGTGCGGTCGAGAGCATGGCCTCGTCGACGCGTCCCTGCCTCATCAGCGGCTCCAGGCCCCTGCGTGTCATGCGCGCCAGCACCACGGTGGGCAGGATACCCTCGGTGCCGTAGCCGGTCTTGATGGTATACTGCCGCTCTCCGGGCACGAGGAGCACCAGCACGCCGTTGTCCTTGTCTTTTTTGCCGATGCCCCAGTTCTCGAACAGGTCGGTGCCCCATGTGTCGATGTCGCCGCCGTCTATACTATCGAGAGCCATAAACACCACCTCGGCGGTGCTTTTGCTGCGGATATCGCGCAGGATGGCGTTAATCTGAGCCTCGGCCGCAGGGGAAAGTATGCCGTCGGGGTTGGACACCAGACGCGTCGAGTCCTGCAGCTGCACGTTGGGGACGTCCCCGACACGCCAGACGGAAGCGGAAGCGGGAAGCGCCGCCGTCAGGGCCACAAGGAGCAGTATGTACCTAAATATCAGTTTCATTTTTCGTCAGAGTTACCTTGTTTGGAAACGTCCCGGGCGCCGTCATGGTTTAAACGGCGGGCAGTGACATGCCATTGAGCTTGCGGTATAGGTCGAGGGCGTAGACGTCAGTCATGGCCGAGACGTGGTCGAGGACGGCCTGGACGCGGGTGAACAGGTCGGGCGCGTGGACGTCGTACTGACCCGGTACCTGGCTGAGCAGCAGGCGCGAATAGTACAGCCCGGGGTCGCGTACGGCGCCGGTGAGTTTGGAGAGCAGGAAGGTGATGATGCGGTTACCGGCCAGCTCGATGTCGACAACCTCCGGAGCGCTGTATATCTTCTCGCAGCTGAGGCCGCACGAGCTGGCATAGGCGTCCTTTTCGAGTCCCGGCATGTGGTCGAGCAGATGCCCCTCGAAGGTGCCGGCGAGGATGGCGTCCTCGTTCTCGATGAACACCTTTGCGCTGGCCTCGACAAGGCGGCCGATGACGCTTGAGCGCAGGTAGGCAATCTTTTCGTTGGGGTCCTCCACGGTGGACATGACCTGACGCAGATGCGCGTGCCGTTCGGCGGGGAAATAGGCCATGAGCGTGTCGATGACCTCGGCGGAGGTGAGGATTTTCAGTTTATGGGCGTCCTCGAGGTCCATCACCTCGTAGCAGATGTCGTCGGCGGCCTCGACGATGTAGACCAGCGGATGGCGGGCGTAGCGGACGGTGCCCTCCGGTGAAGGCAGACGCGGTATGCCCAGCTCGTCGGCGATGCGGCGGTAGGTGGCACTCTCCGTGTCAAAGAAGCCGAACTTGCCGCTGTTGCCGGCCTGCAGCGAGTCGTAAGGATATTTCACAACCGAGGCCAAGGTACTGTAAGTCATGGCAAAACCTCCGCATCGGCGCCCGTGGAACTGGTTGGTGAGGGCACGCAGCGAGTTGGCGTTGCCTTCGAAATTGGTGATATCGGACCACTGGACGGTTGTCAGGCTGTCCTTCAGCGGTTTGCCCTCGCCCTCGCTGAAAAAGGCTGCGATGGCCTTCTCGCCGGAATGGCCGAAGGGCGGATTGCCCAGGTCGTGGGCCAGACAGGCCGCAGCGACGATGTCTCCGATATGGTAGAGCTGATTTACCCACGGCTCACCGGCATATTTGTCGCGCAGGGCCGAGCTGATGACATCGGCCATGCTCTTGCCCACGCTCGATACCTCGAGCGAATGGGTGAGGCGGTTGTGCACGAAAACGCTGCCGGGAAGCGGAAACACCTGTGTCTTGTTCTGCAGGCGCCGGAAGGGCGACGAGAAGACGAGGCGGTCATAGTCGCGGCGGAACTCGCTGCGGCCTCCGCGCCGTCCGTCATCGTGCAGGTGTTCGAGGCCGAAACGCTTGTCGTTTATGAGTTTATCCCATCGCATGGCTTATTTCATATAGAGGTAACGCTTGATTGAGCGCTTGGGGGTCTTTTCAAACTCGTCCTGGAAGATGCGCATGCTCTGTATCTTGCTGTAGGCGGGCAGTTCGGTGTTGAGCTGGCGGATGTTGTCGTTCATCTGCTGCTCAATCTGCGCGTCGGTCATGCCCTGCTTCTCGGCGGTGTCGAGGTCTGGGTGTATCAGTGCCTCCAGTTTGCCGTCACCGGCGTCGATGACGATGCTCTCGGCCACATACGGCAGGTTGTTGAGACGCTGCTCAATCTCCTCGGGATAGATGTTCTGGCCGCTGGGACCAAGTATCATGTTCTTGTCGCGGCCGCGGATAAAGAGGTAGTTCTCGTCGTCCATGGTGCAGATGTCGCCGGTGTTCATCCAGCCGTCCTTCATCACAGCGTCAGTGGCTTCGGGGTTCTTGTAGTAGCCCTTCATGACGTTGTCGCCGCGCACCCACAGCACGCCGGGGACGTTGGCGGGGTCGGACGAGTCGATGCGAGCCTCCATGCGGTCGACGATGCGTCCGCACGAGCCTTTCTTCTGCGAGTCCCACTGGCAGTACGAAATCAGGGGGCCGCACTCGGTCATGCCGTAGCCGACGGTGAAGGGGAAGCCTATCTTGATGAGGAATTCCTCGACATCCTTGTTGAGGGCGGCGCCGCCGATAATCATCTCCATGACGTTGCCGCCGAAGGTTTCGATGATGCGCTCGCGGATGCGGGCAAACAGCTTTTTGTCGACGAAGGGCACATGCATAAGCACCTTCATCAGCGGCTTGTCGAGCATGGGGAAGACGCGCGTGCGGATAATCTTGTCGATAATCAGCGGCACAGCCACAATCAGTTTGGGCTTTACCTCGGCAAAGGCTGCCATGATAATCTTGGGCGAAGGCGTACGGGTCAGGAAATTTATGTGGCAGCCCTTGACAAAGGGATGCAGCATCTCCACCATCAGACCGAACATGTGCGCCAGCGGCAGCATACAAATCAGGTCATCGCCCGGCTCCAGGAAGGTCAGGCCGTCGCAGCAGTACTGCAGATTGCTCCAAAGCGAACGCTCGGTGAGCATGACGCCTTTGGAGAAGCCTGTCGAGCCTGACGTGTAGTTGATTAGCATTACCGTATCCGGGTCTACGGCGTCAAAATGGACATCCCCGGGTGTAAACCGCTCGGGGTATTTCTTGCCGAAAAGCTCGTTGAGATGCTCGCGGGCGTAGGTGAGTTTTTCGTTACGCGACATCACAAGGCTGAAGTCCGAAATCAGCACAATGCCCTCCAGCCCTTTCATTGCATCGGCATCGGTGTTCTCTTCCGCCGTAGCGTCCATAAAGGCCAGACGCGCACCGCTGTGGTTGACAAGATGGTGTATGGTGTCCGATTTGAAATCGTGCAGAATGGGCACTGCCACGGCGCCGTAGGTGAGTGTTGCCAGCATGGCGACGCTCCAGTGCGCCGAATTGCGGCCCACAAAGGCTATACGGTCGCCTTTCTTTATGCCTCCGGCCTCGAAGGCGATGTGGAGTTTGGCAATTTTACGTGCCACGGCACGATATTGGAACGACTGGCCCTTGAAATCGGTGAGAGCCTCGCGGTCCCAGTTGTCGCGCAACGACTGCGCTATATAGTCAATTACTGAGTTCTGCGGTTTCATTGGTATAGCATTAAGCTGAATTATAGGCTAATAGGATAGTCTGTGTTAGTATTTTCACCGAGGCAGGCCTGACATCCCCCGCCCCGTCTCTGCAAATATAGCGAAAAAAAGCCAACACAGCCCCTTTTAAAGCAAAAAAGCGGCACCATTTCCAATTGGGAAAAATCACATCATGTACCCGGCATCGGTGTCACTGTCTTTTTGCGGGACAATGCCTGTTCAGTCTTCATAAACGGTAGGGTCGTCTATACCGGCCTCCCGCATCGCCTCTTTGCGCTCGATACATGTGCCGCATCTGCCGCAATGTTTTGCGCCGCCCTTGTAACATGAATATGTCATGGAATAATCCACGCCGAGCTTTTTGCCGAGTCTTGCGATATCAGACTTGGTAATATTTGTGAACTCGGCAAGGATGTCAACACCTTCATAAGTGCCTTTGCGCATTGCATCGCTCATGCTCGTCACAAATTCCGGGCGACAATCCGGGTATATGGCATGGTCGCCTCCATGGTTTGCCATCATCACATGACGCAGTCCCCGCGACTCGGCAAGGCCACACGCTACCGACAGCATGATTCCGTTCCGGAACGGCACAACCGTCGACTTCATGTTTTCGTCCGCATAATGACCCTCAGGTATACTGTCCGCGCCCTCAAGAAGTGAACTTTTGAAATATCTGCCCATGAAATCGAGCGATATCACCAGATGTTCTATCCCTAAAATCTCACACTGTCTGCGTGCGCATTCTATCTCGCGGACATTGTGGTTGGAGCCATAGTCGAAACTTACCGCAAGAGCTATCCGTTCCTTACGATAATGTAGGAGGGTAACGCTGTCCATTCCTCCGGACAGAATAATGACCGAATCTTTTTTCATCTTATTTTTTCATTTCAAGTGCCGCTTCCCTGCGTCTTTGGCAAAGCTCCTGATGTTCTTTGTCACCCATGTTTGCAAAGGGATATATCGAAATTCCGCCGCGAGGCATAAACAGGCCTTTGACCTCGATGTATTTCGGATTCATCAGTTTCCAAAGATCTTTCATGATTATGTTCACGCAGTCTTCATGAAAATCGCCATGATTTCGAAAGCTGAACAGATATAGCTTGAGGCTCTTGCTCTCCACCATCCGCTCTCCGGGAATATAGGATATTATTATATGGCCAAAATCCGGTTGTCCGGTTTTGGGACATAGCGTTGTAAATTCGGGACAGTCAAATGTCACGACATACTCGTTTTCAGGGTGTTTGTTTTCGAAGGTCTCAAGCAGCTGAGGCGCATAATCGGTAGGATATGCAACCCTATTGCACCCAAGGAGCGTTATGCCGTCAAGTTCAGAGTCTTTCCTCATAGATAAGTTTTAGTACTTTTACTTAACAAAATTGGTCATTCAGGCAGGGAGCTTCTTCGTTTCCCTGTTCGGTTTTTCAATACAAAAGTATAAAATTTCCCTTTTACCTCAAAAATCCCTGTTGTTGAATATCGCTCCGGCCTAAGCGGGAAGAACGTTTTGCTTTATTGTCCTGTACCCCCTCTTTTTTTTATACGACCCGGAGCATACCCATAGCATATAGCCCTAAAAACTTCCTCTATATCAAGGACTTGTCCAACAAAGCGAACAATAAAAAAAGCAGGCCTACACGGATGTGTAAGTCTGCTAAATTTTTGCTGTATAGTTACTTTCGTCTAAAGCTTAGGCCTTAACGGTGTCAGCAGCAGCGGGAAGAGTGTCAGCAGCGGCGGGAGCCTGCTCAGCAACCTGCTCGGTCTTGTTGGCAGCGGTGTCAACGGTATCGGCCTTGTCGCCCTTTTCACCGTTACCGCAAGAAATAGCGGACATGCTCAGAATAACAGCAGCAAATAAAACTAACTTTTTCATTTTTTTGAGATTTTAGATATTAATTAATATGTTTACTTCAAAAACACTGCAAAGATAAGTCTTTTTTTTTATCCCGCAAACAATTCAGCAAAAAAATTATGTTTTACGGCATTTTTTTGACCTTTTTCCGTCTTAGGATTGTTTATGTAGGGATTTGTGTCAACAGTTCAGAGTCAGGTCAATAGGCGTTTTCCTCACCCCTGAAGGCGTTGACGACAGTGCGGAAGATTATTTTGAGGTCGAGGAAAAAGTTCCAGTGCTCGATATACCACACATCGTACTCGACACGCTTCTCCATCTTCCACAGCTCGTCGGTGAGGCCGCGGTAACCGCTTATCTGCGCCCAACCGGTGATGCCGGGCTTGATGGTGTGGCGCACCATATACTTGTCTATGATACGTGCGTAGTCCTCGGTCTGCTTGACCATATGCGGACGCGGACCAACGACGGACATGTCGCCGAGGAACACATTAATAAACTGCGGCAGCTCGTCCAGGCTGGTACGGCGCAGGAAGTCGCCGAAGGCTGTCTTGCGCGGGTCGTCGCTGGTGGCCTGCAGCGAGTCGGCATCCGTATTGACGCGCATGGTGCGGAACTTCAGGCAGTGGAAGCTGCGTCCCTGCAGACCGGTGCGCTCCTGGCGGAAGAAGACCGGACCCGGCGATGACATCTTGACGCCTATGGCAATCGGAATGAATACCAGCGGGCTGAAAATCAGCGCAACGGAGGAGAACACGATATCGAATGTGCGTTTGATTGCCTTGTTGAGCGGGTTTTTAAGCGGATTGCGCAGGGTCGAAAGAACAGGAAGCGAGCCAAGGTTGTGAACCGCATAGTTGCGGCTGACATAGCGCGATACCTGAGGCACATAATAGAACGGTATCACATTGTCATCAGCTATCTTCACCACCCGGGCCAGCATTTCCTCGTCCTCTCCGGGAACAGCATAGAAAATCTCCTGCACATAGTTGTGCCGGACATATTCGCGCAGGTCATCGATGCGGCCGAGGTATTTGCCGCCGAAACCTTTGTGACGTGTGTCATCGAAAAAGCCAAGGATTTTGTATCCGTAGCCGAGGTCGGTCTGCATTGCCTCGGCCAGACGCGTGCCCGTATTGCCGGTGCCCACGATGACCACGCTGACGTAGTTGCGTCCGCGACGGCGCATGAACTTTACCATACGACGGTTGAAGGCCCACCATACGGGCATGGCCACCAGCATCATCCCGTAGTATTCGAGATACTGCAGCAGCGGTATCCTCACGTCGATGATGGTCATCATAGCCAGGAAGCACAGAGCATGTATGCCGACGGCCTTTACGGCATCGGAGACGGTGAGGTCAAGTACAATTGCACGCAGGTTTCTGTCGCCGTAATACTGCCACAGCGGCACGGGCACAAAGGCGATGTTGAGCAGCAGCCAGACCTCGCGCAGTTTGTCCATTGCGGCCAGGTCGGGGTTTATCCACACCGTGATGAGGAAAACCAGATTCAGCAGCACAAAATCGCCCAGTGTGAGCAACAGCGGCAGATAACGGCCATACAGGCCGCGGGATTCATTTTCCATAGCTTATCGCAGTCGCGGGTACGACCGTGCCGCCGTCAGTCAGCCCGGGCCCGGAAAGCCATCGGACTGCCGCGGCAGCACTGTCATTACCGCAAAAGAGGGATTCAGTCCTCTTTGTCGAGGTCACGGATTTTGTCTTCGAGGGTGGCAATGTCGGCGCGCAGACGCTCAATCTTCTGCTGGAAACTCTGCACGAGGCTGTTGCCTGAGTTGGACTTGGCATTGAGGAAGCCAAGGTTGTTTTCGTAGGTGCGCAGTTCGGCACGACGGGTCTCGAGCAGACGCATCTGGCGCTCGCGCTCGCTGAGGACGGGGGCGGCGCTGCGGCGTCCGCTGTCGGGACGGCCGTCACGGCGGGGCTGACGGCCTGTGCCGAGGTCAAATTCTGCGCGTACTTCCTGGATGCGGTTGCGGAAGGCCTCGTAGACGGCGTCCTTCTCGCGGAAGGGCACATGGCCGACGAGTTTCCAGCGCTCCTGGAGGTCGCTGATGAGGGCACGGGCGTCCTCCTTGGTCATCTCGGCGTTGATTTTGTCAAGCTCCTTGATTAGGTCGCGCTTGGCCTGCAGGTTGGCCTGCTCGGTGCGGCGAACGCCCGAAGTGGCGGCTTTCTTCTGCTCGAAGAAGTAGTCGCAGGCGGTCTGGAATCGGTTCCACACGGTCTCGGAGTGCTTCTTGGGCACCGTGCCGATTTTCTTCCACTCTTTCTGCAACTCTACAAACTGGTCGGTGGCGTCCTTCCAGTCTGTGCTGTCCTTGAGGGCCTCGGCCTTCTCGACGAGGGCGAGCTTGGCGGCGAGGTTGGCGGCGAGCTCTTCCTTGACCTGACGGAAATATTCTGCCTTGAGGGCGAAGAAGGTATCGCAGGTAGCACGGAAGCGGTTGAACAGCGCATTGTTCATCTTGCGGCTGGCGAAACCAAGCTTCTTCCAGTCTTCCTGAGCCTGCTTAAGCTTTTCGGTCATCTCGTCCCAGGCGGCAAAGGTCTTGAGATTGGAGAAGTCAAGAGCTTCGACACGCTCGCAGATGGCAATCTTGCCGGCCTCGTTCTCGGCCTCGCGGGCCTTGCGCTCTTCAAAGTATGTCTGATAGCGGCGGTTGACAACGAGTGTGGCCTCCTTGAAGCGGTTCCATATTTCCTCACGCAGCTCCTTTGCTACAGGGCCTATCTGTCGCCAGTTGGCGTGCAGTTCCTGCAGCTTGCGGAAAGCGGCGACGATGTCGCCCTCCTTGCCGAGGGTGATGGCGTCGGCGATAATCTGCTCTTTCTGCTCGAGGTTCTTCTTAAAATCGTAATCGCGCAGCTCCTTGTTTATCTTGAGGTTGTCCGAGTAGTGCTCGCGGGCCTCCTGATAGCGTCGCCATACGTCGGTCTCGTCTGTGGGAGGCACTTCGCCGAGGGCGTTGAACTCGTCCTGAAGCTCGCGGTAGCGGGGGAACGAGCGGTTGACGTTGTCGGTATCCTGGGCCAGGGTCTCGATTTCGGTGATAATCTCGTTTTTACGTTTGAGATTGGCGGCGCGTTTCTCTTCGAGTTCGGCCAGATAACGGGCTTTCTTCTCTTTTATGGCTTCAAGAATTTCCTTGAATTTCTCCTCCAGTAACGAGGCGTCCTCCTTGAATTCCTCTACGGCATTTCCGGCGGCGACAAATGCCTCGCGGGCGGCATCGACTTCGGCTTTGCGCAGGGCGGCGAAGTGCTGACGCAGGCGGCTGACTTCCTCGCGCGCTATTTCTGCGGCGGGACGTTCGAGGATTTCTGCGGCGCGGGCTACCGTGCCTTCGGCATCGAGGGACGAAATGGCAACGCCCTCTTTGTCTTCCCGGGCACCTTCTTCGATGGCCTGCGACATTTCGTCTTCGGCCTCGACCTCTGCTTCAGGGTCGACAGGAGCGACAGGCTGTGCGACAGGCTCGGCCTCTTTGGCAGGCTCGTCCGCGGGTACGGGCTCCGCGGCAGGCAGAGCCTCCTCAATGGAAGCGGGTTCGGTTACAGGATTGGGGTCAGCGGCCGGTGCGGCCGGTGCGGAGAGTTCGGAAGGCTGCTGGGCAGCGTTTTCCGTTTCAGGAACTTTCTTGTCCATTTTTCAGGTATGGGTTTATGATAGATCGGTGACCCCGGAGGGCGCAAATTCACAGTTTTGAAGGCGAAGAAAAAGCCTCATCCGCCTTCACCCGCCAAATTTAATAAACATTTGCCACACCGCCAAATTTTATGACAACTAAACGCTGAAAGTCCTTAAAGACCTTAAGGTCCTAAGGTCCTTAAAGGCCCTTCGCCCCTTCACGCAGCGCGGGGCCGCACCGGTTGGCGCAGCCCCGCGTTCAGGGGTCGGACAGTGTCTTAAGACACCTTATTTCTCGAATTTCTTGACGATGATGGAGGCGTTGTGGCCGCCGAAACCGAAGGAGTTGGAGAGGGCGGCGCGGACCTCGCGCTTCTGAGCCTTGTTGAAGGTGAAATTGAGGTTGTAGTCAATCTCCTCGTCCTCGTCGCCCTCCTCATGGTTGATGGTGGGAGGAACGATGCCGTCGGTGATGGTCTTGACGCTCAGCACGGCCTCCATGGCGCCGGTGGCACCGAGGAGGTGACCGGTCATCGACTTGGTTGACGAGATATTGAGCTTGTAGGCGTGCTCACCGAACAGCTTGACAATAGCCTTGACCTCGCCGATATCGCCGACGGGGGTCGAAGTGCCGTGGACGTTGATGTAGTCGATGTCCTCGGGCTTCATGTTGGCGTCGTCGAGGGCGGCCTGCATGGCCAGGACGGCACCGAGGCCTTCGGGATGTGTGGCGGTGATGTGATAAGCGTCGGCGCTGAGGCCGCCGCCTGCTACCTCGGCATAAATCCTGGCGCCGCGGGCAAGGGCGTGCTCAAGCTCCTCGAGGACGAGGACGGCCGAGCCTTCGCCGATGACGAAACCGTCGCGGCTCTTCGAGAACGGACGCGAAGCCGTCTCGGGGCTGTCGTTGCGGGTGGACAGGGCGTGCATCGAGTTGAAGCCGCCTACACCTGCGGGGAAGACAGCTGCCTCGGCACCACCGGTGAGGATGGCGTCGGCCTTGCCCAGACGGATGAGGTTGAAGGCGTCGACAATGGCGTTGTTGGACGATGCGCAGGCGCTGACCACGCCGTAGTTGGGGCCGTGGTAGCCGTACTCCATCGAGATGTGACCGCTGGCGATGTCAGCAATCATCTTGGGGATGAAGAAAGGGCTGTACTTGGGACCGTCGGCCTCGTGCATGGCATAATATCCGGCTTCCTCCTCAAAGGTGTGGAGGCCGCCGATACCTGCGGCGACGATAACGCCTACACGGTCGCGGTTGACCTTTCCGGCCTCGGCATCTTCCTCGAGGGCAGCGTCCTTGACGGCCTCACGGGCGGCAATCAGGGCATACTGGGCGTAAAGGTCCAGCTGACGCTGCTTCCTGCGGTCGAAGTAGTCGTTGGGGTTATAGTCCTTGACCTCGCAGGCAAACTGGGTCTTGAACAGCGAGGCGTCGAAATGTGTGATGGGGCCGGCGCCGCTAACGCCGTTCTTGGCGTTTTCCCATGTTGTCTCGACATCGTGGCCGAGGGGAGTGATGGCGCCCATGCCGGTGATTACTACTCGTTTCAGTTCCATCTTGAATTTTTGATGAATGAGATGCGGACGTCCGCAACAATGGCGGGAGGGTTGCATTTACCGAGGTTGTCGAGAAATGACAAACGCCTCTCTTATATCTGTTTATTAGTTGAAAAAGTCGCTCAGCATAGCGGGCGACTTATTCCATCTTTTCGTATTTGCGCGACTTTTACAAGTCAGCTGCGAAATGTGATGCTTTTGATGCCTCCCGTGCGGGGATGCAACTTATTTGGCTTGTTCGATGTAGGCGATGGCGTCTCCTACGGTCTGGATCTTCTCGGCCTCTTCGTCGGGAATTTTGATGCCGAATTCTTTTTCGAACTCCATGATGAGGTCAACGGTGTCGAGTGAATCAGCACCCAGATCGGTGGTGAAAGATGCGGTTTCTGTAACCTGGCCTTCGTCTACGCCGAGTTTGTCAACAATGATAGCTTTTACGCGATCGGTAACTTCTGACATAATAGTGTGGTTTTAATTAGTGATTTCTATTTTTCGCGGTGCAAAGTAAGCAATAAAATTCCTAATAATGAAATTTTTAAGCAATTAAAATGTGAAAATATGTTATCGACGTGCGTTTTTTCTTTGTCGGACAGTTGTTTAGGCGGTTTTATGAGGAGGACGGCCATCCAAGGACGTAAAACGGGGGCAGACCTTTGTACCGGTCAGCCCCCGTAGGGCAGGCGCCTTTGCAGCGCCGTGTGTGGGATACGATGTGTTTTTGCCGGCGAGACCGGCGGTCAGTTATCTCCTCGCGGGAGGTCAGTCGTTGCTTTCGCCTTCGTGGGCGGGCAGCAGGGCTGCGGGATTCATGGACAGGTCATTGCCGGCACCTTCCTTTTTGCCGCGTCCGCGACCGCGGCTTCCGCGGCGGCGGGGCTTGCGGGGCTTTTCGGCTGCAGGCTCTCCGTCAACGTTGTCGGCGGTTTCTCCTTCGGCAGGCTTGGCCTCCGCCACTTCCGGGACAGTTGTCTCAGACTCCGGCTTGGCCGTCTCAGGCTCGGCTGCTTTTTTAGCCTTGGGAGTCCGAGGAACCTTAGGTACCTTAGGGGCCTTGGGGGCGGCAGGAGCTTCTGCTTTTGCCTCTGCCGACTCGGCTACAGGTTTTTCTTCAGCCGCCGGAACTTCGGGCTTGGCAGACTGCTCTTTAGCCGTCTTAGGCTTGTCGGCGTTTTTCTCTGCCGGCTTGTCGGCCGCTTTTTCAACAGTCTCCGTTGCGGGAGTCTCGGCCTTAGCGGCCTTGGACTTCTTCTTTTTCTTTTTAGGCTCGCGGGGCTCGTTTGCGAGAGCCTCGCTGGCGGCGATGATGTCCTCGACGGGCTGTCCGCCGCGGGCGGCGGCTTTCTCGCGCGTCTTCTCAAGCGAAGCAGAGTCGGTGTCCTTTTCCTGCTTGACATCAACCTCGTTGCCGTCGGCGCCGACGATGCGGTACTGCAGGTAGGCCAGCGACTGGTCGGGGACGAGCTTGAACTTTGTGCCAAGTTTGCGGCGCCAGGTCCGGTAGAGATTTGTCAGCCACCCCTTGCGCAGATATGCCTCGACATACGGATGCACATAGAGGGTGAAATTTGACAGGCCGAGCTCGCCGGTGGCATATTCGAGTTTCTCCAGCAGGGTGTCGGTAAAGAGCAGCGAGGGCTGTATCTCGCCCTTGCCGAAGCACGAGGGGCACACCTCGGTGACGGCCACGTCGAGAGCCGGGCGCACGCGCTGCCGCGTAATCTGCATCAGTCCGAACTTACTCAGCGGCAGGATGTTGTGGCGGGCGCGGTCCGTCGCCATGACCTCCTTCATGTGGTCGAACAGCGCCTGACGGTGCTCGTTCCTGGCCATGTCGATGAAGTCGACCACAATGATGCCGCCCATGTCGCGCAGGCGCAGCTGGCGGGCTATCTCGTCGGCAGCGCGGAGGTTGACCTCGAGGGCGTTGGTCTCCTGGTCCTGGTCGGCCTTGGTGCGGTTGCCCGAGTTGACGTCGATGACGTGCAGCGCCTCGGTATGCTCGATGATGATGTAAGCGCCGGACTTGAAAGAAACGGTTTTTCCGAACGACGATTTAATCTGCCGTGTGACGTTGAAAGTGTCGAAGATAGGCTCTGGCTTCTCGTACAGCCTGACTATGTCCTTGCGGTCGGGAGCGATGAGGCTGACGTACTTGACGATGGTGTCGAAGGTGTCCTTGTCGTTGACGTGGATGGCCTCGAAGTTCTCGTTGAAGAGGTCGCGCAGCATGCCTTCGATGCGGCTCTCCTCCTCGAAGACGAGCGACGGAGCCGTCTGGCGCTGAGCCTTGGCACAGGTGTCCTCCCAGCATTTCAGCAGCGTCTTGAGCTCGTTGTTGAGTTCGGCCACCCTCTTGCCTTCGGCCGAGGTGCGCACGATGACGCTGAAATTTTTGGGCTTGATCGAGGAGATGAGCTGGCGCAGACGCACTTTTTCCTCGGTGGACTTGATTTTCTGCGAGATGGAGACTTTGTCGCCGAAGGGAATGAGCACCATGAAACGACCGGTAAAGTTGATTTCGGTGGTGAGTCGCGGTCCCTTGGACGAGATGGGTTCTTTCACAATCTGCACCAGCAGCTCGCGGCCCGGCTCAAGCTGGTCGGTGATTGTGCCGTGCTTGTCTATTTCGGGCTTCATCTTCATCCGCGACAGCACGGGGACGTGCTTGCGGTCGGCGAACAGCTGTTTGAGAAACTCGCTGTACGAGGCGAAGTTGGGGCCGAGGTCGAGGTAGTGCAGAAAGGCGTCTTTTTCGTATCCCACATTCACGAAGGCGGCGTTGAGGCCCGGCATAAGCTTCTTGACTTTTGCCAGATATATGTCGCCCACGGCGTAAGCAATATTGCGCGCCTCCCGCTGCAGGGACATCAGCCTGGAGTCCTCGAGCAGAGCTATGGACACGTCGCCGGGCTGAACGTCTACAATGAGTTCGCTTTTCATAAAAATTGCTGTGGTAAAGGTGAATGTGTTAAATTTTGGGAGAGGGAGAAATTCCCCGCGTACCGGGGGTGGTAGAGGATTAAGTATTGCTCGGCAGGGGTGCTGTCAGAACGGTTCAGATGCTAGGAGCATAGGACGAAGGGTGAAGGGAGCGTACTGAAGTACGTGACCGAACCCGCCTGTCCGCAGCGACGCCGCAGATGAGCCGTTATCACAGTACCCCTTTATATGCAAAGAACAAATTTATATGCAAAGAACAAACTCGAGGCGCGGTATATGGCAGACTCGCCTCCGCTGCTCAAAGTTTGTTCTTGCGTTGTTTTTCGTGCGCGTCGCCGGTTCTTGCTTCACGCCGGGGAATGGGCGATGATGCCGGGCGAGACCGCGTCACTTGAAGCTGTGAGTTAAGGAACATCGGCCCGACAGCCCGGAAAAGCCCGATGACTGACGGCGTGGCCGGCGACCCTCACTTACTTCTTCTTATGACGGTTCTTGCGCAGGCGTTTTTTGCGTTTGTGAGTGGCCATCTTGTGGCCTTTTCTTTTCTTTCCGCTGGGCATTTTACGCTAAGTTTAGAGGTTAATATTGATTCTGTCCGATGTAAGGAGTATCGAAATCGCTTACTTCACTTCCTCCATGAACACCTTTGCGGGCTTGAAAGCGGGAATCTTGTGTTCGGGGATGATGATAGTTGTATTCTTCGAGATGTTGCGGGCGGTCTTCTCAGAACGTACCTTGATGATGAAGCTGCCGAAACCGCGGAGATAGACATTCTCGCCGTGAGCGAGCGACTCCTTTACGATTTCCATAAACTTCTCGACTGTTTCGAGCACGTTGGCTTTTTCAATGCCGGTGCGCTTTGCAATTTCGTTGACGATGTCAGCTTTAGTCATTGTTGATGATATGGTTAAATTATGATGATAAATACTTTATAGTCAAAAAGTTGTGGGCAAAAAGGGAACTTTTTGCCGAATTGCAAGTGCAAATATCGTAATTTTTTTTGAATCAAGCGATATAAATTCGCACTTTTATGTTGATTTTTTGATATTTAACCCGATAAGCCCGTTTTCGGCGTCATCTCCGGCCTCTATCTGGTCAAGGCTGCACACCGTTTTCACGCCCTCGGGAAGTTCTGCCCGGGGCCCTGACATTTTTTCTTTGTCTGTCAGATTTTTATCCGTCTCCTCCGTCCGGGGGCAGAAATACACGGCTTTCCATCCGGCACCTGTCGCTCCGGCTATGTCCGTATCGGGGTTATCGCCCACCAGCAGACAGCGTCCGGCCTCGGTTCCGGCCTTGCGGCAGGCATAATCGAACAGGCGCCGGTCGGGTTTGTTTATCTCTATCTCGTCACTGAGGACAACGCAGTCGATAAGCGGCGACAACCCGGCCGACGCCATCTTGCCGTACTGCACCTCGGCAAAACCGTTGGAGAGTATACCTATATTATAATAAGGACGCAGCCGGTTCAGCACCTCGTGAGCACCGGGGACGGTACCCGACATCCCGCCCAACAGAGCGAGGTAGACGCCGTCGAGCATGGCCGACATCTCCCGCGCCTCGGCTTCCGCGCATCCGGCGGAAGCAAGGGGACGGCGGAAGCGCTCCATACGCAGCACGTCGCGGGCTATCTCACCCCGGCTGTAGAGGTGCCACAGCTCGTCGTTGACAACGTGATAGTCGTCGAGCCACTGCCGCTCGGTCGGCCAGAAACAGTCAAGGGAATAGCGACGG
>JBJEDC010000024.1:0-21077 GCA_051871645.1 Muribaculaceae bacterium
TTGACTGCGTGCGCAAGGATGGCTCCGACAACGACGCCCCCTTCGGCTCGGTATATTACAGCATGTGCGGCCTCAAGGACGGCCTGCGTGCATGTTTCGCTGACGGTGTATACCGCTATAACGCCCTTCCACCCGAGTATACAATGCACAACAGCACAGAGGCCCGCGGCACCGACCCGGGCAAGGTCGCAGGACTGTCGGCCACCCGCAGCGGCAGCAACGTGACTGCACTGGCATGGACCGCAAAACCGAATCTGACCGCCTCACAGGGCAACGGCACCGGCGTTATGCGCTATTCGGTATATGCCATACCCGGTTCAGTATATACCTCCGACGCCATGGACAGCGACGGCTCCGGAATAAGTGCCGAGTATCTCCTGGGCATGACATACACCGCCTCGATGGAAATCCCCGCCGGCAGCCGCAACGGTTTTTACTATGCAGTATGCTGCCTCGACCGCGACGGCCATGAGTGGGCTCCGGCTTATTACGGCGAAATACCTGTCAAGCCCGTGCCTCTGGAAACACCCCGGCTATTCAAGCCCGACAACGGCGCAGTCCTCACCGAGGAGACAAATTTTGTTGCCGAATATGTAACTGACGACCCCTCAAATACCGAGCTGCAGATTTTCGACAATGCCGGCTGTACGGGCACCCCGGTATTCACGTCCACCGTATGGAATGAAGTTCCGGAAGAGAACGGCAAACTGTGGCTCCAACATGTCGTCACCCCCTTTGAGCTGGGTTCAGGCCGTTTCTGGTGGCGGGTAAAATGCACCCGCAAGGGGGTCGAGTCCGTAACCAGCGAAACCCGGGTCTTCACCATCGAAGGCGGAGACAAGGGCGAAGGCTATCTCACCGAGGACGGCTACACACAGCACAAGGACGGCACCACCTACCTGGTCCTAGGCCTCACAGCCGGCAAGAAAGCCGACCTGCAGTCGTTGTGGATACGTAAGGACGACATCAGTCCCTTAGATGCCGTCACCGCCGCCGGCGACATCCGCGATATATGCGTTCGTCCAGCTGACAGCGACCAGTCCCGCAACATTGTCTATCTGTCAAGCAAAAACGGCGGCGCACACCTGGTGCGTCTCGATGCCCGCACAGGCGAAAACGTGGGAGACATCACCCTGACCTTTGACTCGCAGTGGACAGAATATACCTATGTGATAAACGGAGTCTGCGTCGACAGCAAGAACCGCCTGTACGTGCACAGCCTGGCCGCCGCCAACGCCAATTTCCTGATGGGCGTAGTCACCGACCTTGACGAAATAAAACGCACGGCCACCGTGAAGACACTTCTGGCCTACAAGGATCCCTCCTTCCGCTTCGACCACGCCCGTGTTTACGGAGACCTCATGGAAGGCACAGGCTACATAATGGCCGTCACACGCAGCGGCAGCAGCAACTGCGCATACTGCTGGACGGTGAAGAACGGAAAGGTTAACACCGGCAGCAAAACGGCAAAGACCGTCAGCAGTTTTGTGGGGAATGTGCCATACATCCATCCCGTCAGCGCCGACCGCGTACTTGTCAAGGCTTCGTCAGGCAATAAATGCCAGATAGTCAACCTCACCAACGGCAATATCGAGGCCACCTCGTCACTGGGCTCACAGACAACGGGAGGTGTGACTGCATTCCGCCACGGAGGCGTCTGGTTCACCGTAATTCCAGCCCGCGACCACAGTTCAGCCGCCCGCACGGCTTCGGGCATGGTCTGGGGATTATGCTCGGTCAGCGACCCCAGAACCGGCTTCAGCAACGAGACGATGGTTACCGAGATGCCTGCCGGGGACTATATGGGCGCCATAAAGAGTTCTTCCACCGACTATGGCGCTCCGGTCGTGTACATGCAGACCGGAAACGGCAAGACCAGCGCAACCGGCGTCGAAGATCCCACCTCGACATACATCTACGGCCTGTGCAACGAGAACGGCGTGGCCGCCTATAAGCTCACCAGCCATATCACCACCGGCGCCGAGGACATCACAGCCGACAACACCGCCGGCGACGGCGGCACGCCCGAGTACTACAACCTGCAGGGCGTGCGCATGCCGGCCGGTCAACCCCTCGCCCCCGGTGTATATATCCGGCGCACCGTCGCAGGCGCTACCAAAGTGGCGATAAGATAGGACCTGTAGCACGTTATTCCACAAGCCAAAAATTTCGCTGACTTTTTGCGAGGTTTTTGGCTTTTTTATTTGCATTTGACGATTTTTTAGTTAACTTTGCGGCAAGTTATCACAAAGCTCCGGACAGGAGCCGGGGATGATGCTTTATTTTGGGTTTCTCTCATCAGGTTTATATCCTGAGTATTTCTATTCTTAGGTTTTCTATTTGGTTAATATATTTTCAATACTCCCCATAGAGTTCTCACATTATACATTCAGGTTTCATTTTAAGCTAAAAACAGGTATTTCTCTAAAACGATGCTATGCTTATGAAAATTCTTTACACACCATCCTGCCGCAAGCTGCGTCTTATAGCTTCGGCTCTGATTTTGACCGCGACGGCCTCTGCGTGGGCACAGGCCGATGCCAAGGCCGACCCCTGCGAAGGCAAGACCTACCGGTGGATTGACGAAAACGGCGCCGTCCGCACCGCCCCTTACCTGGAGACGGCCACAGACCCCAACCAGATGAAGGCCCTCGTGGCCTCGCTCTTCATGGACCGCACCATCCCCGGCCAGAAGCGATTCGGATACTACTACACAGACAGCTACAGGGACGGGGCAGGTTATACGCATTCGGACATCAACCTCTGGTATTCCTCGCCCGACGGCCACGCCCGTACCGCTGCAGGCACCAACGGCAACTACTGGGTGGACATGACCTATTACATCTACAAGGATGTGACGGGCAAATACAATACCGGCGAGGAATGGCGCCCCACAAACCTGCTGTACGCCCAGTACGGGAATTTTGCGCCGATGCTCCAGCAGCTTGCTTTCAAAAAGGTCAGCCATCCCGACAGCAAAAGCCACACAGCCTGGCAGGCCGACATAACGCCCGACGAGGACGGCAAGACGGCTCTGCTCATCGAGATGACCGACGACTACCAGGCTACCCAGGACCTGGACGCCGAAACGGCCTGGAGCCACATCAAGTCGATTACTGTGCTGCCGCTAAGCCGCCAGTATCGCGTAGACAACAAGACCGACGACAAAAAGAGCGGCTACCTGTTCAACATCAACCGTCCTCTCAACAAGTTCTTCGTGGCCATCAAGGGCGACATCATGGACCGCGGCACGTCGAGCAACTTCGCACCTCTTTATGAGGGCTACGAGCAGCTGGCGCCTTCGGTTGAAGACGAAGATTATGAGTTCGGAAAATTCGTGGAGAACGCCTACCCGCAGATGCTGGACGGCAGCGTTTTCCCCGTCAGCCACAACTGCGCCTCCGTTCCCGCCCGCGCACACGCCACCATGATGGGAGCGAAAAGCAGCGACGAGGCTATTCAGGCCAATATGCTCGTCTGGCTGCCCGACTACCGCTATGTCGGCCAGGAACTGTACGAAATCAACAGCTACACCCAGACCTCGGGCGTAGACTACCGTCCCTACTTCTTCATCTACACCATTCCCCTGACATCCGGCATCGACAACATCAACGCCGTGACACACAACGTACAGGTAAAGAACAGCTGGACGTCGAAACTCAAAAGCGTCACCAAGGACGATGAGCCCGAGCGCTTCCGTCTGCTGCGCAGCTACGACCGCACCAACTGGACCGAGGTCCCTGCGGCTGAAATAGAAAAGGTCATCACCGCCGGAGCCACAAAGAACGAGGCAACCGGCTACCTCACCCACAACGAGTCGACGGTCGAGGTGCTCGTACACGAAAAACAGTACGCCGAGCCCGACACTGTGTATTATAAGGTGTTCGGACGCCTTGCCAACACCGAGTTCGACGAGGTGGTCAGCAACGAGACGATGGTGCCCATCCCCGGCTATGCCTCCGGCACGACGCCAAAGCTATCCATCGCCCTGCAGCACACCTCCACCTTCGACAAGAAGGGCCAGAAGAACAACTACGTCAACACCGTCAGCTTCCTGCTCCAGGGCAAAGCCAGGCAGAATGACGGCCTGAAGCACTCCAACATCGGCGACAACACCGTCTTCTACCTAAAGCGCTATGACGTAACCGGAACGCTCGACAAAAACGCAGACAATTTCAACGTCAACGACGGCACTCTTGTCGCCAAAGTAAAGTTCACCTACAAGAGCAATAACAGCATTACCGGAATTTACCAGTACAATGTCACGATAACCGACATGACCGGCGAACAGCCCGTCGACGGCGAAACTTACGTCCTGTACTCGTGGAGCGGCAAAGGCGTAGCCCTTACATCCTCCCGTGAATTCCACTTCCAGAACGAATACACCGAGGACACGCCCTGGGGCACATTCGTAGACAAGTTCAGCTATGACCTTACAAAAGACGGCCATGCCGATGAAACGACCTACTACTACCGTCTCTTCGCCGAAGATGCCCTTAACGTGGACAACGCCGTCAATCCGGGCGAAATCCGCTCGAACGTCGCCAAGGCCATCATGCCTCCCATGACTCATGACGCGGGGTTCACCTCGTACTCGCTCGACGAAATCAAGGGCGACCAGGACGCACACCTTGAGCCGTCCACTCCTCAGACAACGCTCATCCCCCTCAGCGCCAGCGCCTCCGTCAAGAAGTGCGTCATTGAGCTTGCCGACGAGGATGTCACCGTGGCCGAGGCCGACCGCACCGGCCAGGGCATCTGGGTAATGAAGGGCTACGGCACCGACGGCGGTGTCATCGACGAGAACACCCTGCAGCCCGGCGCGACGGGTGGAGTCAGCGTCAGCGCCGACCCCAGATACATGGGCAACACCACCGTCATGGTCATCCATGACGGTGAAAACACCTACGGCACGGCACGCGTCACCATCCCTGTCCTCCCCGTCGTCAAAGTCCACGGCATCAAGCTCGACTGGGATAATTACAAACGTAACGGTTACAACACGTCGGCCAAGCTGTCCGTCTCGCTTCCCGAGTCCGTCGACGAGCATTTCCGCAGCCACGGCTACGGCGTATGGAGCCTCGAAGGCATCGTCCTGCCGCCTCTGATGCGCGAAATCGCCGACATGAGCCACCATAAGCACAACACCGACGAAGAGGCCTGCTCGTTCTGGTACCTCAAGGACGTTCCCGCAAATACCTCCTTCGTCGCCTCTTCCAGTTCCGCCGCTCCCGGCGACATCTATGAGGAGGGCACCATCTGCGGCGACAAGGCCTCGGCAAGCATCAGCGAATTCCGCGAAACAAATTTCCGAGGCACCTCCAATGATCCCTACGCACGCTGGTACAAGGCACGCTACTATGCCCGCTATATCAGTCCCGCCGAGCTGGAGAACCCGTCAGGCGCCTCCCATGCTCCCGCCGAGCACCGCTACATCGTGGTCGAGAACCGCGAAGGAGCACGCGAGGAAGGCACCGGACACACAACCGGCGTATCTTCGGCCGACATCCTCCCCGACGCCGTATATCCCCGCGTCACCGATGACATCGTCAACATCGACGGGGCAGGCACGGTAATCGTCTGCAACCTCCAGGGCATGACGGTCGCCACCCTCGACGACAACGGCGGCGACACGGCCACCCGCACCGTCAGCCTCGGCCATCTCCCCGCCGGCCTCTACATCGTCAGCCTCAACGGCAACACGTACAAAATAATCAAAAATTAAGAATTACGGATGCATAATTAGAATTTGCGCATTGCGATTAGAAATTGCGCATTATGCATTTCTTAATTCTCCATTAACAACAAAGGCGGCTGCTTCCGTTTCGGGGCGGCCGTCTTTGCTGTTCGATGAAAAAGTTGTAATTTTGTCAATGTCTATAAAAAAAGGTGAGATATGATACGTTTGAGACATATCGGCGCAGCCTTGGCGTTACTTGCCTGCTCCGGCCTGAGAGCTCAGGAGGCGGGGACGTCGTCCGGTGCTCCCGGCGACACGCTGACCTGGCGCGTTACCGCTATCGGAGGAGGCGCCTCCAAAGAGTTCAACCCCTACCTGCTTGCCTGGGGCAACTACGGCAAGACTCCCATGGGCGGCGAGGCCCTGGCGGACGGTTACATAGGACGCGACTTCAGCTACGACCGGCGCTTCAGCTGGTCGGCAGGCTTCGAAGGCATGACAGGATGGAGCCGCCGGGCCGAATACAGCCGATACGACGAAGCCTCCGGCACATGGCAGACGCACCGTCAGGGCATGCCCTATGCATGGATACAGCAACTGTGGGGCGCCGTCAAATACCGCGGAGTCTTTCTGCAGGCCGGCATGCGCGAGCAGCAGAGCCTCATCGTCGACAACGAGCTGTCGAGCGGCGACCTCGTGGCCGGCAACTCGGCACGTCCCGTGGCACAGGTGCGCGCGGGCTTCGTCAATTTCCAGAATATTCCCTTCACCCGCGGATGGGTACAGATTACCGGCACCATCGCCTACGGCAAGATGTGCGACGGCTCATACCTAAAGAACCGCTACAACTACTGGAACAACCACATCACCCTGGGCTCGCTCTACGCCTACCGCAACATATATTTCCGCACCAACCCCGCCAAGCCCTTCAGCGTCACCGTCGGCGTTCAGGCCGCCAGCTTTTTCGGCGGTGACACCGAATTCTACCATCAGGGCAGGCATCTGCGCACCATACACAACTCGGAGAGCTTCAAGACATTCTGCCGGATGGTTGTTCCCCGACAGTACACCGGCGCCGACGGCTACTACGACGGCAGTACCCTTGGCAGCTGGGACCTGCGCGCCCGCTACTCCCTGCCCGGCGGACATGAGCTCAGCGGCTATTTCCAGTGGCTGTGGGAGGACGGCTCGTCGATGGGACGCCGCAACAAATGGGACGGCCTCTGGGGTCTCGAATACCGCAACACCGCTCCCGGCCGCCACATCCTGCGCGGCGCCGTGGCCGAGTACATCGACTTCCGCGACCAGTCGGGCCCCATACACTGGGCTCCCGGCGACCATCCCGGCACGGACATGACCGGCGAGGCCACGGGCGGCGACGACTACTACAACAACTCGGGCATGAACGCCTACATGCACTTCGGCATGTCGATGGGCACGCCCTTCATCCCCTCGCCGATATATAACACCGACGGCTATCCGCAATTTGTACGCACCCGCGCCAACGGCTTCCACCTTGCCGCCGAGGGCGACATCAGCGGGCAGCTGGACTGGAAGGCCGCCGTCAGCTACTGCCGCGCCTACGGCAACGGCCGCATTCCCACCCCCGACGTACGCCACAACACCGCCGCGCTGGCACAGATGGGCTGGCACGGCACCGGTTGTCTCGAGGGGCTCGGAGCAACCGGGGCGCTGTCCTTCGACGCCGGCAGCCTCCGCGGCAACAACTTCGGTGTCATGGTATCCTTCAGTTACTCCGGCAATATCTCCCTGACAAAATGATACGCACGCTAACATATACAGTGACAATCGCGGTGCTGACACTGCTGACAGCCTGCAAGACCAACAACGGCGACATCGGCATCTGGTACGGCTCGTGGGCGCTCGAACGCATGACCGTCGACGGCACCGACGTCCCCGTGAACGACGGGAACGGCTGGACGAATTTCGCCTTCCAGAACAACGTCGTGCTAATCACCCGCACCACGCCCCTCCACGACGTCACAGAATGCTTCGGCACCTGGGCCGAGGACGGCGGCGAGATAATTTTCGACTACAGCCATCACGATGACACGGACGACCAGTCCAACTACGCCGCCCCGACGTGGCTCTATTTCACCCCCGCAGGCACAACGCGCTGCAGGATACTGACATCGGGCAGCAAGGCAGTGACCCTGCAGCAGGTTACCGCCGACGGCCGCACCGTCACATACTATCTACGCAAACAACACTGACATGGACAAGAATACAGACAACAGACGCCTCGCGCTGGTCACCGGCGCCGACGGCTTCATAGGCTCGCACCTGACACAGCAGCTGCTGGCCGAGGGCTGGCGCGTGCGCGCCCTGGCCCAGTACAACTCGTTCAACAACTGGGGCTGGCTCGAACAGGTTCCGCCCTGCCCCGAGCTCGAGATAGTCACCGGCGACGTGCGCGACCCGGACTTCTGCCGCCACATCACCCGCGGCGCCGACACGGTCTTCCACCTTGCCGCCCTCATCGCCATCCCCTACAGCTATGTGGCCCCGGACAGCTACGTCGACACCAACATCCGCGGCACCCTCAACATGTGTCAGGCCGCCCGCGACTGCGGCGTGCGTCGCATCCTCGTCACCAGCACCAGCGAGGTCTACGGCACCGCGCAGTACGTCCCCATCGACGAGAAGCACCCGCGTCAGCCCCAGTCGCCATACTCGGCCACTAAAATCGGCGCCGACGCCATCGCCAAGAGCTTCTACAACGCTTTCGGCCTCCCCGTGGTCATCGTGCGCCCCTTCAACACCTACGGGCCGCGTCAGAGCGCCCGCGCCTTCATTCCCACCATCATCACGCAGATAGCCTCGGGCATGAAGACCATCAAAGTTGGCGACCTCACCCCCACCCGCGACTTCAACTTCGTCACCGACACCGCCGCCGGCTTCATCGCCCTGGCCGAAGCCGCCGATGACAAGGTAATCGGCAAGGAAATCAACATCGCCACCGGCAAGGATTACTCGATGCGCGAGACGCTGGAGATGATAAAGAAAATCATGGGCTCAGACGTCGAATTCGTCACCGACCCCGACCGTCTGCGCCCCGCCAACAGTGAGGTCTTCCGCCTCTGCGGCGACAACACGCTCATCACTACCCTCACCGCCTGGCGTCCCCGCTACGACCTCGAAGCCGGCCTGCGCAAGACCGTGGAGTGGTTCACCACACCGGGCAACATGGCCGGCTACAAACCCGAAATCTACAATCAGTGACCGCGATGGCAGACAATAATATCGGCATCCTTTTCCTCGGCGGCGCCAGGCGCGTGTCCATGGCACGCCATTTCAAGGCGGCGGCACTTGCCCGCGGCCTCCGGCCCCGCATCTACAGCTACGAGATGATTGCCGACGTCCCCATCGCCATCGAGGGTGAGGTGATTATCGGCAAACGCTGGCGCGATGAAGACGTGGTGGCCGACATCATCGGCGTCTGCCGCGACCGCGGCATCTCCATCGTCATCCCCTTTGTCGACGGCGCCGTGGCGGTGGCTGCAGAAGTAGCGAAAGCCGCCGGAGGTGACATCTTCAGCCCCGTCTCGACCGCCGACCTGGCCGAGCTGATGTTCGACAAGGTGCGTTGTGGCGATGCCCTCACCTCCCGCGGCATCCCCGTGCCGCCGACGGTGGACATCACTGCCCCGCTGACATGCCCCGTCATCGCCAAGCCTCGCCACGGCTCGGCCTCGAAGGGCATTGTGGCCATTGACAGCGCCGATGACTTGCGCAGGCTGTCGGACACCGCCGGATACTTATTCCAGCAACGCTTTGACCGGCGCCGCGAAATCACCGTGGACTGCTATGTGAGCATGCTCGGCGGCGACATCGTCTGCGCCGTCCCCCGCATCCGCGACGAGGTTGCCGGAGGCGAGGTGGTGCGCACAACGGTGCTCCACAACGACACCTACGAGGGTCTTGCCCGCCGCGTCCTCAGCGCCATGTCGCTGCGCGGAGCGGTGACGGTACAGCTCATCGGGGACCTTGACACGGACCGTGTATACGTCATGGAAATCAACCCCCGCCTCGGCGGCGGTGCCGTGGCCACAGTGGCCTGCGGCATAGGCCTCCCCGGCTTCATCATCGACGAGTCACGGGGTCACGCCCCCGCCGCCAACCCCGAGTGGTACGACGCCACCGTGTGCCGCTACCTCGACGAGTGCATTTTCCCAAAAACCGAACAACAATGAACGACAAAGTTATCATCATAGCCGAGGCCGGCGTCAACCACAACGGCGACCTGGAACGCGCCCGTCAGATGGTGCGCGTTGCCCGCGAATGCGGCGCCGACTACGTCAAATTCCAGACCGCCAAGCCTGAACTTGTGATTTCGTCCATCGCCCCCAAGGCCGAATACCAGAAGGAGACCACCGGCAACGAGCAGTCGCAATTAGAGATGTGCAAGGCCATCCATCTGCCCCTGTGCGACTACGACGGCCTGGCCGAACTGTGCCGTCAGGAGGGCATCGGCTTCATGAGCACGCCCTTCGACCTCGTTTCCATCGACTGTCTGGAGCCCCTGGGCATGGACTGGTGGAAAATCCCCAGCGGCGAAATCACCAACCTGCCCTACCTGCGCAAGATTGGCGCTCTGGGTCAGAAGGTCATCATGTCGACGGGCATGAGCACCCTCGACGAGGTGGAGGCCGCCGTCAGCGTTCTCGAAAAGGCTGGCACGCCGCGCTCGTCCATCATCCTCCTGCACTGCACCACGCAGTACCCCACGCCCTACGACGCCGTCAACCTGCGGGCGATGAAAGCTCTCGAGGGTCTGGGATGCGCCGCCGTGGGCTACAGCGACCACACCGTCGGCATCGAGGTCAGCGTCGCCGCCGTGGCAATGGGCGCCCGCGTCATTGAGAAGCATTTCACCCTTGACAAGAACCTCCCCGGCCCCGACCACCGCGCCAGCCTCGACCCCGCCGAACTGCGCAACCTCGTCCGTTCCGTCCGCAACGTCGAAGCCGCCCTTGGCAACGGCAAAAAGGTCGTTGCCGAAGCCGAACGCGCCAACATCGAGGTGGCCCGCAAGAGCATCGTCGCCGCCCGCGACATCCGCAAGGGCGAAGTCCTCACCGACGAGAACATCACCGTCAAACGCCCCGGCAACGGCCTCTCCCCCATGCTCTGGGACCAGGTCATCGGCACCCGCGCCGTCCGCGATTTCCCCTACGACACCCTCATTGATCTGCAATGATTGAAATACAGCCCTATACCCCCGACATAAGCCGTCTCTGGGACGATTTCATCCGCGAGAGCCGCAACGCCACATTCCTGCATCAGCGCGGGTATATGGACTACCATGCCGACCGTTTCAGCGACCACTCGCTCATCGCCCGAGACGGACACGGCCACATCATGGCCCTGCTCCCAGCCTGCGCCGACGGCGACACGCTTTACTCGCACCGCGGCCTCACATACGGCGGCTGGCTCCTGCCCCCGCGCCGCTGCGACGCCCTGGACATGCTCGAAATCACCGACGCCCTGCTCGCATACATGCGCGCCGGCGGCCTGCGCCGCCTCGTCTATAAGCCCGTACCTCACATCTACCACAGCCGCCCCGCCGAAGAGGACCTCTACGCCCTCGTCCGCGCCGGAGCACAGCTGACGGGAGCCAACGTCTCATCGGTAATCGACCTTGACAACCCCCTGCCCTTCGACCAGGGGTCGCGCCAGCGGGCACGCAAGGCCGCCAACCTCGGCATCGTATGCTCGCCCTCGGACGACTGGGACGGCTTCTGGCACATTCTCACCGAGCTCCTCGCCTCGCGCTACGGCGCCGCCCCCGTCCACACCCTCGGCGAGATACAGATGCTGGCCTCACGTTTCCCCGCCAACATACGCCTGTACACAGCCACCCTCGGCGGCGAACTCCTCGCCGGCATCGTCATATACGACACCGGCATGGTCGCCCACAGCCAATACACCGCCGCCACCCCCCGCGGCAAAGAGCTGTCGGCCGTCACCGCCCTCTATGCGCATCTAATCGAGGAATACACCCCGGGGCACCGCTATTTCGATTTCGGCACCAGCAACGAAGCTGATGCCCCCGGCGGCGTCAACCCCGGCCTCCTGCGTCAGAAATGTAGCTATGGCGCCCGCGCCATCCTCTATCCCACCTGCACCCTCACCGTTTAGGAGGGACGCCGTATCCGTCCGCGCCGGCTGTCCCCACCCACAGCTACCCGCAGAATGCATAAACAATTTAATGAAAGCATGGAATATGCTTGTCATGCGTGTCATAAAAGCCCGAGGCCGAAAATACACCGGCGCTTTATTTTCAACCCACGAAATTTTTGCTAAATTCACCCACGCTACAGGCACTCACTATACGAAGGCAAAATACGGATACATGATAGGCGAGAACCTTATCTGCGAGTATTTTCCGCACAACTCGTCGCGTTTGCCGTCATACAACCGTCTCGACCTGTCCGCCAACTGGATTTTTCTCAGAAAAGGCCGCTGCCGCCATACCCTGAACGTATCGGTATACAATGCCACAGCCGCCCGCAACGTCCTTTTCGTGTACACTCAATATTCCGTCGACAAAGGCATCCGCAACCTTGAATCGGTGATGGGATCAGTCATACCCTCTTTATCTTATGCTATTGAATTTTAGGAAATACCTGTTACTTCTGCCACTCGTGACGCTGCTTGTCTCGTGCGAAGACCCCGACATCCGCCAGAACGGAGAGATGCCCATGGTGGTGGAGGGCTGGATAAACGAGGGCGAGCCGCCCGTCGTCATCATCACCCGCGCCATCGACCTGACTGCCGATGCGCCTTCGATAGAAAATACCGTCGAAAAATGGTGTCGCGTGTCCGTTTTTGACAATGGTATCCGGCATGTGCTGGCGGGGAAGCTGAACGACTCGTACACTCCGTCGTTCATATACACAGACTCGCGTCTCAAGGGTCAGAAGGGTCACACTTACAGGCTTCAGATTGAATGTGGCGACAAGACCTATACCGCCGAGCAGACATTATTGCCGTCACCGAAAATCGAGCGGGTCGAACCCCGCAAAGTCACCGGAAGCGACACGCTGTATATGCTACAGCTGTTTCTGAAGGACCTTCCCGGGGACGGACACTACCGCATTTTCACCCGCACGTTCGGAAAGGGAAGCCGTTTCTTCAGTTCGTTCCTCGGCTCGGGCGACAACAGCACTTACGACCCTGAAAAAGGCATCAGTATTACACGCGGAATACACTCGGGATACTCGGACGAAAATTTCGACCACTATTTCCACAGCGGCGAGACGGTGATGGTGCGTGTCTGCAGCGTCGACGAGTCGGTGCACACCTTCTGGCAGTTCTACGACCGCAACGTCTCGCTTTCGCAGAACCTATTCTTCACTTTCGCCGAAAACTGTCCCGGCAACATCCCCGATGCGCTGGGCTACCGGGCCTCTTACGGCATCTCTACCGCCGCGGTGCGCATTCCCTGAACGCGGGGGGCCCGTCATGGCGGGGTCGGCGCTTTTCGCGTCAGGCCTGACTTGATGGTTATTCCTCGAAGGGGGCGGGGCCTTGGCGGAGGATCCGGGGGTCGCGGGAGTCGCGGAGGTCGACGATGGTGCCGGGCTCGGTGCCGCATTCGCCGCCATCGATAGTTATGGCGGCGTCGTTTTCGTAGTGGAGGGCGACGGCTTCGGCATGGGCAAGGTCATCGGGGTCGTCGGTCTCGGCGGAGGTGGTGAGGACGGGATGGCCGAGGGCGGCGGCGAGGGCGCGGGCGATGTCGTTGTCGGGGATGCGGATGCCGACGGTCTTGCGGCCCTTGAAGATTTTGGGCAGCGTAGTGGCGGCGGGCAGGATAAAGGTTATCGCGCCCGGTGTGTTGTGTCGTATCATGCGGAAGGCCGTATTGTCGATGCGGGCGTATTCGGCGGCCATGGCGATGCTGTCGCAGATTACCGACAGCTGATTCTTGTCGGGATTGAGGCCTTTGATGCGGCATAGGCGCTCGATGGCGCGCTGGTTGAGGGCGTCACAACCCAGGGCGTAAACGGTGTCGGTGGGATAGATGACGATGTCGCCGTTACGCAGTGCCTCGACGGCCGCATCCATATTGCGGCCGGTGGCCTGGCCGGGATAGACTTTCAGAATTTCCATGGCGGGGAAAAGTAAAATTAAAAATGTAAAATTAAAAATGTAAAATTAAAAATGTAGAATGCATAATTACGGATTGCGCATTGTGCATTATGAATTATACATTCTTAATTTTGATGTTTGTTGCGTTGGCGTATGTGGTGAGGAGGCGGGTGGCCAGGAACTCGATGTCGGGGACGGGCATTTCGGAGCCGTACATGTTAACAATCATGAGCAGATGGCGGGTCCCGGGCGAGAGCTTTGTGCGGTCGTTGTCGGAGGTGGGGGTTCCTATTCCGCCGGTGTTGTCGCGCCATACGGGCATGCCGGCGATGTTGAGGGGACCGCGGCCTATGGCCTCGTAGGGCTCGCCCTCACGGCCTATGCCGAGGGTGACGGTGTCGCCGTCGATGCGGTCGGCGTCGAAGCCTCCGATGCTGTGTCCGCAGGCTACCGAGAGCAGGTTGATGAGGTCGATGACCGCCGAGGTGCGGTACAGCTCCATCCCCTTGACCATGCGCCGCATAAGCGCCTCCGAGCTGGGGCGGTAGCGGTTGGGCTCCTTGCCGCAGGGGCTCCTTGCCGCAGGCCTTGTAGGCAGCGCGTGTGGCGGCGATGGCGGGGCGTTTGTTCACCATCTCCATGGCGTAGCGGGCGCGCACGTCGGCGGAAAGGGCTTCCAGCTCGTCCCACAGCGCGTCGGGAGTGGCGGGATTTTCGATGTCGGCCTCAATCTGCAGCACATGCAGGTCGGGAGCCTTGGCCTTTATTTCATCAGAAAAGACAAGCGTTTTCACGATAAAAAAAATTTGAATATGAAGATGTGCCCTGATGCGGATTGATATTGTAGGGACATCGCTTTGCGATGTTAAGCCTGCACAAAAGCCGACCGATATACCCATGTAGGGACATCGCTTTGCGATGTTAATCCCGCCCGAACGGCCCGGCAGGCTTAACGTGCCAAAGGCACGTCCCTACATGAGCCAAAGGCTCGTCCCTACATTAGCTAATCTGATAACCTGCCGATTGTTCATCGGTATTGTTCGGCCAGCTCGCGCACATGGTTGAGGATGTCGATGTCGGTCCGGGTGAGGTCGATGCCGCGGCGGGCCATGACGCGGCGGGCGGTGTCGAAGAACTTTGCCATGGGCACCTCGGTGAAGCCTGCCGTCGACCCTTCGAGGAAGGAGGCCAGAAAGGGACGCGGGAAGCCGCTGCCGTGGATGTTGACACCGACGCCGAGTGTGGTGGCAGTGTTGAGCATGGCGTTGACACCGACCTTGGAGTGGTCGCCCATGATGAGGCCGCAGAACTGCAGACCCGTGCGCAGAAAGCGGTGGGCGGGATAATTCCACAGTTTGATTTCGGTGTAGTCGTTCTTGAGGTTCGAGGCCACGCATCCGCCGCCGAGATTGCACCACTCGCCTATGACGGCGTTGCCCAGGAAGCCGTCGTGGGCCTTGTTGGAGTAGCCGATGAACACCGAGTTCTCGACCTCACCGCCCACCTTGCACCAGGGGCCGATGGTGGTGTCCTCGTAAATCTTGGCTCCCATCTTTATCTTAGAGTCGTGGCAGAGGGCTATGGGGCCGCGCAGGCAGGCGCCTTCCATGACCTCGGCACCGGCGCCGATGTAGACGGGCCCCGTGCGCACGTTTACCACGCAGCCCTCGACGTCGCCTGCCTCGGGATGGATGTACAGCCGCGACGGGTCACCGATGATGGTGACGGTGTCCGAGGGCGTGCGGAACGCCTGTCCCGCCGTCAGCTCGTCAAAATCGCGCCTCAGCACCTCGCCGTTGCGCAGGAAGATGTCGTAAGCCATGTCGATGGCCGTAATCTCGCCGTCATATCCGCGGCGTACCGTGCCCTCGCCGCGTCTGGCTATAAGCCTCTCGCCGCGGTAGAGCGCCTCACCGTCGGCAAGGGCCTGAACGGACTTTACCAGCGCCTCGTCGGGCAGGACGTTGCCGGCGATGTAAAGGGTTTCGCCGTCGACATCCCCGCACACGGGGTATTTGTCAGCGAGGTATTCGGCTGTGCTGTAGCAGTACTCGCCCGGCAGATGCCTCTGCCATTTCTCGGCTATGGTGTCGATGCCCACCCGCAGGCAGGCCACCGGCCGCGTATAGGTCAGAGGCAACAGATTGCCCGCCGCCTCCGGCGTATCAAAAAGTATGACCTTCATATCGTTGGGTTATTTGTTGCAAATGTAGTAATTTTGCATCATATAAAAACATAGGCAAGATGAAATTTACTCAACTCGATATTCAGGGCGTGTGGCTGATTGAGCCCGTGCGGTATGGCGACAGCCGCGGATATTTCAGCGAGGTGTTCAGACAGGAGGAATTCCGCGAGGCTACGGGCGTGGACATCCGTTTTATCCAGGACAATGAGTCGGTGTCGTCGCGCGGCGTGCTGCGCGGGCTGCACATGCAGGGCGGCGAGTTTGCGCAGGCCAAGCTGGTGCGTGTGTCGCAGGGCGCGGTGTTCGACGTGGCCGTGGACCTGCGTCCCGGCTCACCCACACGGGGCCGCTGGGTGGGCGTGGAGCTGAGTCAGGAGAACGGGCGTCAGCTGTTCATCCCGCGCGGTTTCGCCCACGGTTTCCTCGTTCTCAGCGACATGGCCCAGTTCCAGTACAAGGTCGACAACGTATATGCCCCCCAGAGCGAGGTATCAGTACGCTACGATGACCCCGACCTCGGCATAACGTGGCCGGAGGTGGACGTACCCCTCAATCTCTCTCCCAAGGACGAAAAGGCCCGGCCACTCAAAAAGATTTTATGATAACGGACAGAAAGAACGGTTTAACCTTATTTATCCCAATGTAGGGACGTGCCTCTGACACGTTTTGCCTGCGGGCAGGGCCATTCGCGGGCAGACTTAACATCGCAAAGCGATGTCCCTACATTATGCCAACGGCTGTCCTACTCTCCAAGGTTTTGTAATTTTGTTTTTTTTGTATACCTTTGCGGGTGCAAACATATTTTGGCGGTTCGCCTTTGGGCGATTAAAAGGGAACCGGGTGCAAATCCCGGACAGGCCCGCTGCTGTAAGTCTCTGTATATCGGGACCATTACGTCACTGAACGGCGCAAGAGCGCGCCGACGGGAAGACGGTTTCGACACCTCGGGAGACAAGTCAGAAGACCTGCCGTCAGCTATTTCGCTACGCAAGGCGCTCGTGGAACAGCGCCGCGAATAACGACATTAAAGGATGAAAGTGAAAGCTTTATCACGACGCATCATTGTTTCGGTTTATGTGTCAATGATGCTTACAACAGCTGCGACGGCAGGCGCCACGCCCTCGGTGACATACGAGGACGCCGACACCGTACACAACCTCCGCGACGTGGAGGTGACCGCCACGCGCCGTCCCCTGGCCACCGCCCAGACCATCAAGGGCGCCGACCTGCAGGCTCTTTCGTCCACGTCTATTGCGGATGCCCTCAAATATTTCGCCGGTGTACAGATCAAGGACTACGGAGGCCTCGGCGGCCTCAAGACGGTCAACGTGCGCTCGCTCGGCTCGCAGCATGTGGGCGTGTACATCGACGGCATACGCCTCACCAACGCACAGAACGGTACCGTCGACCTGGGAAAATATTCGCTTTCAACCCTTGAGTCGGTATCGCTTTACAACGCCAACAAACTCGACAAATGCCAGACGGCCTCGGAGTACGCTTCGGGGGCGACGGTCTATCTGCGCACACGCCGTCCGACGTCCGACTCGCTGTCGGTGCTGGGCGGCATAGGCTCGTTCCATACTTACCGCGGACGCGTCAACGCGCAGCTCAAACGCGGACGGTGGGCGGCCTTCGCCGACGTGGAATACCTCAACTCGAAGGGCGACTACCCCTTCCGCTACAAGTCGGAGTACGAGGACACCGTGGGCACGCGCCGCAACTCGGACATCGAATACTGGCGCGCCGAGGGAGCCCTGTTCAACGGCGGCTTTGAGTCGCACGTCTATTTCTACATCTCGGAGCGCGGATGCCCAGGCGGCATAGTACGCCGCCTGTCGGACAAATACACCAACGTGGGCCGGGAGTGGGACACCGATTTCTTTGTGCAGTCGTCCTACACGCACAGCTTCAGCAGTCAGCACCAGCTGAAATTCAACCTCAAGTACGCCCACGAGTACCTGCGCTACAACACTAATTACCCCGAAAACCAGAATACCGCCCGCGTCGACAACCACTACTGGCAGAACGACGCCTTCGCCGCCGCCTCCTACGCCTGGACGCCGGCAAACTGGCTGTCCGTCAACCTGGCTTACGACGCCCGCATGTCGTGGCTCGACTGTGACCTGCGCCGTTTCAAGGTCGTGCGCCGCCTCGACCAGAAGGCCGTCGTGGCCACCCAGCTGACCTGGCGCGGCTTCCGCGTGGCAGCCTCGGCCCTCTACCAGCATTACCGCGACCATACTTTCACCCACACCGGCGCCGCCGACCCGCTGAGCAAGCTCACCCCGGCAATCTCGCTGGGCTACACCATCGGCGACTTCTCGGCCCGCGCCTGGTACAAGAGCATCTTCCGCGCCCCCACACTCAACGACCTTTACTATACCCAGGTCGGCAACCGCGACCTCAAGCCCGAATTCACCCGCCAGTGGAACGTCGGCGTGGAATATCAGCACGCCTGGGGCCCGTGGATGGCGTCCGTCCAGGCCGACGGCTACATCAACCGCGTGGACGACCGCATCGTCTGCCTCCCCATCCGAGGCACCTACACCTGGTCGATGCTCAACTACGGCAAGACCTTCTGCCGCGGCCTCAACTCCACCGTGTCGGGCCGTTACAGCACGGGCGGCTGGAATTTCTCGCTGTTGGGCTCGCTGACCTGGCAGAAGGACCTCAACCGCACCAATCCCGAGTCGCCCACCTACAACAAGCCCATCTGCTACGCCCCCACCCTCTCGTACGGCATCACCGGCATGGCCGAGTGGCGCTGGTTCTCGCTCACCGTCAGCGACCTGCACGTCAGCAAACGCATGTGGAGCTACGCCGACCCCGAGGACATGCTCAAGCCCTACAACAACGTCGACGTCAAATTCAACGCAAGCTGGCGCAACTTCATCGCCTCGCTCGAAATCTTCGACCTCCTGGACGAGCAGTACGAGCATATTCCCCGCTATCCCATGCCCGGCCGCAATTTCCGTTTTACCCTGACATACACCCTATAATACTCTAAAAACCAACCATATGAGATTTAAACGAATGGTTGCCGTAATAGCGGCAACGGCCACCTTATTGCCCTTTTTCGGCCAGGAGCGCATCATCCTGCTCAACGAAGGAAACTGGCAGGCCGACAACGGACGCGTCTCGTACTTCGAGAACGGCACGATGGTGTCAAACCAGTGGTTCCGCGAGAAAAACGGCTACAAACTCGGCGACACCCCCAACGACATCATCCAGGTCAACGACAACCTCATCGCCATGGCCATCAACTGGTCCAACATCGTCCAGTTCATCCGCCCCGACGGCACCGCCGTGGCCGCCACCGAGGACGTCCCCAACAACCGCAAACTGGCCTCGGACGGCGGACGGTACGTCTACATCTCGTCCTATGGCCACGAGTGCATGGTAAACGGCAGGATGGAGGAGTTCACCCGCGGCTATGTGGCCAAAATCGACGTCACCACCTTCAAGGTCGTGGCAGCCACCGAGGTAGGCTACGAGCCCGAGGGCATAGTCTACTACAAGGGCAAGATTTTCGTCGCCAACACCGGCGGCTACGCCTTCAACGAGGACCATGAGTACGAGACCACCGTGGACGTCCTCGACGCCGTGACGATGAAGAAAGAGCGCAGCGTCGACACAAAAATCATCAACCTCTACGGCAAGCTGTCGCAGACGGGTCAGTATCTGCTCATCAACTCGCCCGGCGACTACTACGACATCCAGGCCGCCGGCATCGTCTTCGACTGCCAGGCCGTCCTCGACGGCAAACCCGACAGCGAGTGCTTCATCGTCACCGACTATCCCTGCACCTACAGCACGGCCACCACTGACGGCAAATTCATGTGCATAGGCTCGCGCTTCTCCTACTACACCATGGGCTATGAGTTCTGCTACGCCACCATCGACCCAAAGGTGCTTTTCGACACAGCCGGAGGCGACGGCATCTATGAGCGCATGCCCGGCACCGTCCTCGAGGACATCAAGAAATTCGCCATGCCATACGGCATGTACGTCAACCCCTACACCGGCTACATCTACGCTACCGACGCCGCCGACTACGCCTCGGGAGGCCGCATGCACCAGTGGGACGCCGACGGCAGGCACTTAGGCGACTGGGGCGTGTACATCAACCCGGCGCATTTCCTGGCCCTCCCGCCCGACGGCATGACTTTTGGCGGCATGGAGGACATCATCGCCGACCGCCCCGCCGCCGACAGCACCATTTACAACCTCCAGGGCATCCCCGTAGCCAGTCCCGTCCCCGGACAGCTATACATACAGAACGGACGCAAATTTATAAAAATGTAGACATGTCGTAATGTAGGGACATCGCTTTGCGATGTCAATCCTGTCAAAAGCAGGCTTAACATGCCAAAGGCATGTCCCTACATTCCGGACAATACTCGTCCCGATTTTTAATTTTCAATTTTCAATTTTCAATTATTATGCGATTAGCCAAATTTTTAACAGTAATGCTGGCTGTCTGCGCCATTTTGCCTGCCAAGGCCAACCCCGTAAAGGTAAAAATGGACCGCACTTCGCCGACAATGACGCTGGTCGATAAGGCCACCGGCGCCACCATCGAAACCGGAGCCCCCAACGGCGTAGAATATGATTTCGACGTCGCTCCCGGCCGTTATGTCCTCACCGCCACGGGCACCAAGAACAACATCACCGGCACCATCGAGGTCGAGGTGGGCGACTCGACAAACGTCCAGCAGATTACGGTACTCACCAACACCCTCTACGCCAACAACCGTGACGAGAACAAAAACTACTGGGTCTACGGCACCGACTACGACATCGACGTCAAGGTGTTCAGCCGCGAAGGCGTGCAGCAGACCGTCACTCTGGGCGAAAGCACGACCGCCGGACGCAAGACCGTCCTTGCCCTCAACGGCAACAGCCTCTACGTTACCTTCATCCCCTCGGATACGCACAAGGCCGAGGGCTACGTCAACTACTATACATCCCGTACCCTCACCGGCGGCATCACCGTCAGCGGCGCCATCCCCAAGGCTGACCTGGTGACGGTGACGGTGCCCGAAAAGGCTTTTTTCGATCTCAACATCAAGTTCGGACACTATGTCGACTTCA
>JBJEDC010000025.1:0-4031 GCA_051871645.1 Muribaculaceae bacterium
TCTCGACAATCATATATCCATGCCCGGAAAGGTGTCGATGGATGACTACCGCAAACGGATGGCGGAGTCGGATGTGGTGATTAACGCCGCCCTGAAAGAGGGAGCCGTCACTGTGTCGTTTGATGCCATGGCTATGGGCTTGCCGTTGATTTGCATCGACACTACGGGATATACCCGATATTTCACCGATGACTATGCCGTAATGATTCCACGGACATCACGCGAGGAGGTTATAAGCAGTATCAAGGATGGAATGATAAGATTGACCAATCCCGACGTGCGGCAACGTATGGGAATTAATGCCCGGGCTGCCGCAAGCAGGATAACGTGGGAACAGCACGGTTTGGAAATCAGGGACGCAATTCTCAATTCATATAATCGTGATTGAAAAGATTCTCATTAAGGATGAAGGAGAACGGTTTTACCGTTTCGCCAATGCCGACGGCAAGGTGTGGATGATGCCGGCAAGACATCTACGCACGGCCATGGAGCTATATCAGCCAAGCGGCAGAAATGGAATCCTGCTCAAAAGGTGGTTTCCCCTACTCCACCGAATGGCTATGGTGAGAAGGATAATCCATGCAGGAACTTTTCGATGCCGCCTGAATGACGAACTGCGGCTTGTATTAGAAAACGCCTTCCACACACACGGCCTTGAGTTTTCCCTTTTCTGCGGCACTCCCTGTGTACATCAGAAAATCACGATGCAAATAAGCCAGGGACAACGCATTTTGGGCTATTGCAAAATCGCTGACATGCACGAAATCGCCTCACTGTTTGACAAAGAGGCCGCACTGTTGAACGAATTGCACGAAAGAGGTGTAAAAAACATTCCTACAGGTCTTTATTGCGGCTGTCTTGGCGATGGTACCAGGCTATTCGTGCAGAGCACTTCGAAAACCCGTAGCTCGACGGTTGTTCATGAATGGAAATATCTGCATGACCGTTTCCTTGCCAGACTGAAAGAGGTTACACGACAGAGACTGAAATTTGAAGATAGCGACTATTTCAAAACGCTCAAGGATTTTGAAAGGCATTATGACTGGTTGCCGGCCGAAGTAGACAAGCATCTGTTGAAAAAAGCCATCGAAGAGACGTGCAGCCGTTGGCGCGGGAAAGAGGTGGTGTTCTCCGCTTATCACGCCGACTTTACTCCATGGAATATGTTTGTAGAGAAAGGCGAGCTCTTCGTCTTTGACTGGGAATACGCCCGGATGACTTATCCGCCGATGCTCGACAAATACCACTTCTTTACCCAAACTGCCATCTTCGAGCGTCATTGGGAGGCCACCGACATCATCCGCTACATCGACAGCAAGGAAGGCCGTTGGATTGTGGCCGATGACTACAAGGCTTATCTGATAGATATGATTGCCCGATTCACCCTTCGCGAACAGGGACAAGTGAACAGCAACATCACCTTGTCAATGAAACTTTGGAACGTTCTGTTGATGTTCCTCACAATAAGAAAACAATGAAGCGCATAGTCTGTTTTCATCTGTTCAACGACTTCAGCGGCAGTCCTGTCGTGCTCAGAACGGTACTCGAAGGATTGCTGAAGAAAGGCTGCAGGGTGGATTTGGTCACTTCGAACGGCGGTGTACTGGATGAGCTGGAAGGTATCACCGGATTCAAGAAGCACTCCTGCTTCTACCGGTTCTCCAATCATCCCGCAGTGACGATGATGAGATACGCATGGGCGCAATGCTACACCTTCTTTCTGGCCCTGCGGTGGACCTTCAGCAGGGACAGGGTGTTCTACATCAACACGCTGTTACCCGTGGGACCCGCATTGGCCGGACGGCTGACAGGAAAACGGGTGGTCTATCATTATCACGAGAACGCGTTTGTCAAGGGAGTATTCTATCAAATGCTTGCCTGGCTGATGCTGCGGCTGGCGCACAGGATTATCTGCGTTTCGGAACACCAAGCCTCATCGCTCACCGACCGCAGCAAGGCCAAAATCATACCGAATGCCCCACCCAAAACTTTCACTGAAAGTATCAAGCCTGATACCGACAGGGCATTCAGGAACAAGAACGTCCTGATGCTTGCCTCACTGAAAGCCTACAAGGGCATCAGGGAGTTTGTCGAACTGTCGGCCAAAATGCCGGAATATCAGTTCACACTCGTGCTGAACGACACTCCGAGCCACATCGGCGAATACCTTGCAGCCAACAACCTGTCAGACATGACAGGTGACAACCTCACCGTCTATCCGCGTCAGAGCGACGTGACACCATTCTATAAACAGGCATCATTGCTCCTGAATCTCTCAGACAAAAACAAAATCATAGAGACATTTGGCATGACGGTGCTCGAAGCCATGAGCGCGGCACTGCCTGTGATAGTGCCCACGGTGGGCGGAGTGGCCGAAATGGTAGATGACGGAGTCAACGGCTACAAGATAGACGTTAGCGAAACCGAACGCATCGAAAGGCGGATAAGGGAACTCCTGTCTGACAAAGCCGCATATACAAGCATGTCCCGAAACGCACTGAAACGTGCACGGCTGTTCGATGCAAACCATATGATTGAACGTATCTCACAAGTCCTCTAACCTGTACGCAATGACAAACAGTGACAGTGCACAAAGAACTTGACTTAACCCTAAAATGACCGTTTTATGAAGAAGATAGCCATAGTAGGCACGCAAGGAGTGCCTGCCAAATACGGAGGTTTTGAGACGCTGGTCGAAAACCTCATTGGCGAATGCAAATCGCCCGACATCCAATACACGGTGTTCTGCTCCGGCAGGGACTACAAGCAGAAGCTGAAAACCTTTAAGGGGGCTGTGCTGAAATACATCCCCTATCTGCACGCCAACGGCATACAGAGCATACCCTACGACATCCTGTCGCTGTGCCGCTGCATCAAGGACTATGACACGGTGCTGGTACTCGGCGTTTCCGGAGGGCTCTTTATACCCCTGTTCAGACTGTTCTTCAAGAACAAACTGATTGTGAATATCGACGGAAGGGAACACACCCGGGCCAAATGGGGATTCTTTACCAGACAGTTCCTGAAGCTGAACGAGGTATTGGCAGTGCGTTACGCCGACGTTATCATCGCCGACAACAAGGGCATACAGGACTATGTCACCGAAATCTACAAAACGCCCACCGAACTGATTGCCTATGGCGGCGACCATGCCCTGAGGGATGTGTCGGACGAAAGGCAGTCCCAGATTCTCCATGAGTACATGCTGGAAAAGCAGGGCTATGCGCTCTCCATATGCCGCATAGAACCTGAAAACAACTGTCACGTCACACTCAAGGCCTTGGCCAAGTCCGGCCAGCCGTTGGTTTTTATCGGCAACTGGGAAGCAAGTCCGTACGGACAAAAGCTGAGAAGAAAATACGGACGAAAGCACCATATCCATATGCTGGACAGCGTATACGACTTGGACGTGCTCTACACACTCCGCAAGAACTGCAAGGTCTACATCCACGGACACAGTGCCGGAGGCACCAACCCCTCGTTGGTCGAAGCCATGTTCTTCGGTTGTCCCATTATGGCTTACGATGTCATTTACAATCGGGAGACCACCTGCAACCAGGCATACTACTATCGCGACGGCTGGGAACTGTCCCAGTACCTCAAGGAGGACCGGTTGGACGGCCGGTGTATGCTTGATCTGGCCAAGCAATTGTACCGCTGGAAGAAAATTGTTGCCCGCTACGAATCTCTCTTCTGACACAAGCTGCGATGGGCCAATGACATACAGACGAGGCATTATTGAAGCCAAGATACTTACACACTGTCACATTCTCATTTTAGGGTAAAACAGGATGGTCGGACAAAGTTCCGACCATCCTGTTTTTTTGTATCTGTCACGGAGACCAATCAAAGACTGGGCGGGAAGTATAAGGGAAGCAAGCAGGATGTGGGGAAGCTGGATGTGGGGAAACGAAGTCACTTTTTTGGTGCGTGCTACAAAACGACACGGGGAATTTTGGCTCAAGCCGAAATCCCAGTGCATTTATAAAAATCGAGAGGATAAAGTGTTAATTTATTAGGCGAATAGTTTC
>JBJEDC010000026.1:0-20900 GCA_051871645.1 Muribaculaceae bacterium
GGTTGTTGTCGAGTCCCGGTTGTGGGTTGTCTCCATCGGAAGAACCTGCGGGAACGGCGGTCGGTGTCTCGTCTGTGGACCGTAGGTCGCACTTGCAGTTCCATCGGTCTCCCGGCCTGTGCTGTGTCCAGAACGGGTGCCGGATGGGCAGTACGGTGTTCCAGAATGGCCGGTGGTCTGCTCCTGGGTTTGGCGATGTGGATGGCATCCACTTGAGGTTTGGCAGGACATCCTCCTCTTCGATGAACTGTTGCCAGTTGGCTGCCTGCCTTGCACGGAGCACCGCGGTGTCGTATTCGGTCTGCAGCCATCGGTTGCACTGGTGAGAAGTGATGGACCGGACATCGTTCTTCCACTGTTCGAACGGCTTCAGAACGCCGTTGTCGTCGAGAAGTTGTCTCGCCACATCGTTTTGCAGTCGGTGTGTCTTGAAAGCGGCGAATACAGCATTGTTGTGCCTTAGTGCACTGACGAACTCTTCATCGGGGTGTTTGGTCTTTCTGACACCCTGCTCTGTAGCCCTGTTGAATATTTTGCAGAACTCGTGGAACAGGTTGCGCTCGATGTCGGTCATAGGCCTGAATTCGCTTCTGTAGATATTCCTTAGCGCCCTTTCGAGCACTTCCTGGTCGAAGTGAAAATTCTGTGCCGCGAGTGTCTCCTGTGGCTGTTGTCCGTAGTAGAGCCTTTCGACTACCATTCTAAGACCGCCCCGTCTTGCGGGGCGTTGCAGAAAAAATCGCGTCTGTCTTTCTGCTGTTCTGTTTCTTTTTCGTCCGGTTGCGGATCTGTTGGGTCGTCAGGTTCATCCTGCTGCCTGCGCTGTACGGCCGGCATGCCGTATTTCTCCTCGAAGTATGAGGGGTCCACGTCATAGTGTTGGAGCACCATCTCCTCGTAGGCCTTCTGCTGCTCCGGGGTATAGTCCACGGCGTAGTCCCAGTCGAAGCGCAGTCCCTTGACGGGGAATCCGAGTCTGGCCATCCGTGGGAGCAGTTGGCTGTTGACGATGTCGCGTATCATGTCGCAGTCTGCCTCGATGAGGTTCTGGAAGACCTCGAGGTGTGTCTGAGACTGCGAGAGGCTGGATCCGTCCTCGATGGTCATGGTCTGTCCGATGACGAGTTTGGAGAGTTCGGAGTTTGCCCTCTCGATGCGCTTGTCGTAGACGTTGTATGCGTCACCCTTTCCGCTCTCGACGAACTCGATCTCCGTGTCCTGTCCCGCCACCATCGACAGGCTTGCCCCCGCCTCGCGGAGCATGCGGTCGAGCCGGTCAATCTCCTTCTTGTCGCGTGACGTGGTCCTGGCGATGCGCATGGGCATGCCGAAGATTTCTCCGAAAGTGTCCCAGAACGCGAGCATATTCTTCTTGGGTATGGTCTGTGTGGCCGCCTTGAGGTAGATGCCGAGGTCGTGCGGTCTTCCCGCCTCGATGAGCCATTCGGCGAACGGTGCCTCGTGGTAGTCGATACCCGTGTGCCAGTCTTGCGAGAGGTCCGTGATGACCCGGTGGTACTCCGGGATGACATGCTTTCGCGGGATGAGCGTCACGTCTGAGAAGCAGATGCACCCGTCTCCGTCTGTGGCGACCTCCCCCAGTTCGATGAGCGAGTGTCCCCAGAAGTTGGCCTCGAGCACATACCTCATGAGCTGCTTGAACCATGCCTGGTCGAAGTAGTGCAGCGCCTTCTCGTCCTCCTTCCCGTTCTGGTCCACGAGTTTGAACGATTTGGCCATGACGAACCCTGTGCGCTGCCCTACGCATCCCGACAGGTGCAGGTCCACCTCCACGTCGCGGTAGATGTCGTACAGTCGCTGCCTGTTGGGGCTGTCGACGTTGATGGCGAGCTGCCAGGCATCCCTCCAGTTCTTGATGTCCTTGCGTGTGAGCACGTCTGTGGTGCGCTGCAGTTCGATGACCATTCTCTGCACCTGTTTCCGTTCCGACTCCTTGGCGAGGTTGACGTCGCCGTATGCCGTGCGCAGCACATCCTCAGGATTGTCTGTGGACCGTCTGCTGAAGAATTTCCTTATATCCATGATGTTACCAGTTGTTTCTGAGTTGTGGTTGTGAACTGTAGGCGAACATGCCCCCTGTAGGCTCCCCGTCCTCGTCTACGGCTATGGGGAGTTCCGGCACGATTTTGCCGGCCTGCACCCCCTCGAGCCACTTGATGGCCCGCTCATAGCGCTCCTTGCGTATCTCCATGCCCATCTTCTGCGGCGAGGATGCCGCCATGTGGTAGAGTGCGATGTCGCACGTGTACATGACGATGAGGTGGTTTCTCTGGTCGCCTGTGGCGCTGAATACCGCCTCAGTGTCGTATTTGGGTCGGAGGTAGCCGCTGATCTCCTCGATGGCCTCCCTCTCGGCGTTGTCCTTGTTGTCTTCGCTGACCTGCGAGACGACCTTGAGCGCCTGCTCCCCGATGACGACCTTGTAGTCCTGCTGTGTGATGAATGTATCCATATCTGTTACCAACTGTTTTTGGCGCTCGGCCTTTTGCCGAACACCGGTTTGAAACTCTCCTGTCTGGTGTGGCGCTGCAGCGTCCATATCGCCCCCTCGTCGGCATCGGGCGCGTCGTCGTTACCAGCCATTCCTTTCTCGAACGCCAGCAGCTGCTCGATGCCCGCCTGCATGTCCGGGTCGTCCTTCTGCGACTCGTCATAGAAGACGAATCCCCTTTCCCATAGCGGGCTGATGGCCTCGATGCGCTGGAACTTGTCCGGCTTCTTGCGCGTGTCACCCGAGATGGGCAGCTGGTACCCCCGCAGGTTGCCCTCTGTGGTGAACTCGTCGAGCAGGATGTCCTGCATGAACGACGCCTCCATGAGGAAGTTGACGGCGATGCCCACGCTTCCTGCCCACTCGTGGAGGTCGTAGCACCACCTGACCATCTCCGCCACCGATGCCTTGCGTACGAACGCCCTGAGGTGCCACAGGTTGGTGCCCTGCTTGGCCCAGAGCTTCGCCGCCTTGGTATCGTTGGACTTCTTGGACTTCCACGACGGGTCGATGTAGAGGACGAGCTCTGAGAACTCCTTCCATGCCGGCCGCTTGGCCCAGCGTATCCAGTCCTGCCGGAAGACGGTGCCCTCGACGATGGGGTTGTGCATCATCTCCTTGTTCCATGCCCGGTAGCCCACGAAGTCGGCATACTCCCGTGCCTCCTCCTTGGTCCACTTCTCGCGCCATGCCGGGTTGCCGTCGCTGTCGACGGCATATACCGTGGAGACGTAGACCCCCTTGGTGTCGCAGATATTGGCGAGGACGGAGGTCTTGGAGATGAGGTTTCCGACCATGAGGAAGCGTCCTCTTCCCACGTCCAGCGCTCCGAAGAGCGCCTCCTTGACCCAGTCTGTGAGTTCCCGTACCCGCCGCTCGTTGCGGCAGAGCTCGTCGTCGTCGAGGTCGTCGATGACGATATAGTCAGGCCGTGACTCCCGCTTGCGGAGACCACGCGGCGACTGTCCCCGTCCGCATGCGAGGAAGTAGACCCCGTCCTTGGTGGTGAACTCCCCGTCTGTCCAGTTGCCGACGGACATCTGCTTGCCGAAGTCGTCGATGATGCGCTTGTTGTACTGCAGCTCTGCCTGAATGTCTCCGAGGAGACGGTCTGCGGAGTCCTCGGACTTGCCGACGATGACCATGAAGTTGATGAGCCGATTGGGCTGGAACATGAGCCACAGCGGCATGAATATGTCGAAATGGGTGGACTTGGCGTGTCCTCGCGGCCACTTGAACACCGCCTTGAGGTTAGGGGTGGCCTTGACCTTGCGCGCGGCCTCGTTGTGGAACGGCGCGTTGTGTATGGTGCGTATGGTCTCTCCTGTGGCCTTGTCTCGCAGGGTGAGGAAGTGTGGGAAGTAATATTCGCAGAACGCCGCATAGTCGCGTTGTAGCTTGGCGATGCGGCGCTCCCTCTGTGTGGCGTTTTCCTTTTGCAGGCTCTTGGTGTCTGTGATGGCCTGTATCTGTCGGCAGTGCTCCTTCCACTCCTCCTGGATTTTCTTGAGTTCTGAGATGGTCATTTTTTTAATTCATAATTTAGAATTATTAATTCAGAATTTAGAATTGGGGGGCTGCTTTCTGGCCGCAGGCGGAACCTGCGGGCACGGAGGCTGCTACAGGGATGACGGGGATGCCATCTTCTCCATGAGGAACTTGTTCTGGTACTTGTTGATGGCCTTGATGAGCTCTGGTGTGATCTGCGGGTCGTAGGAAGCCTGGTCCTGTATCCATCGGTTGAACGCCATGAAGACCTCGATGGCGTCGATGACGTTGGCCTTCTTGTCGAGCTTCTCGATGGTGGCCGACAGTTTGGCGAGCTTGTCGGCGAGCGTGCCGATGGCTTCCGGGTCTCCGGAGGCATTGACCTGCGCGATGAGGTTGTCGATGGCCACGAGCAGTTTGTTGACCAGTTCGGGCCGTGAGATGCTCTTGGCAGCCCTTGCCTCTTTCCATCCCTCCGCGGTACACCACTTGGAGACGGTGACCCTTGACACGCCGACCTTTTCGGCTATCTCCTGCTGCTCCATGCCCGCCATGTAGAGCGAGCGTGCGAGTGATTTCTTATTCTCTGCTTCTGCTTTCTTCATCTTCCTTGGTTGTTTTGGGTACAAAATTGGCTTAATTTATGGTGGAATCAAAAAAAGTGTGCAAGGGTTTCAGAGAGTTGTGCAAGGCTTGCGGAGATATTTGGAGGGACGGATGAAAGTGATGATATTTGCGGCGATAATTCAATCTGATTCTTATGGGAAAGAGAGTACGTATATCGAACGACAGTCTGAACAGCTACGGTACCCGTGTGCTGACCTCGGGCATGGACACGAAGCAGTATGAGCGGAACCCGGTGCTGCTGTATATGCACGAGCGCGGGAACGTGATAGGGTATGTGAAAGACCTCGAGGTGAAAGACGGCGAGGTGACCGGCGAGCTGGTGTTTGACGAGGTGACGGAGCTGAGCAAGCGGTGCAAGAAGCAGTATGAGTTTGGCTCGCTGAAGATGGTGAGTGCGGGTCTTGACATCCTGGAGCTGAGCGATGCTCCCGAGCACTTGGTGGCAGGCCAGACGAGCCCCACCATCACGAAGAGCAAGCTGTACGAGGTGTCGCTGGTGGACATTGGCGCGAACGATGACGCGCTGGTGCTGACGAAAGACGGAAAGCGGATAACGCTCGGCAGGGACGGCGCTTGCCCCTTGCCGGTACTGAATAACAAACCAAACAAAGAGGAAAAGGAAATGGAACAGAAACAGTTGGCCCTGCAGTTGGGCTTGCCGGAGACGGCTACTGAGGCTGAGATCAGCGCGCAGCTTGCTGCCCTGAAGACGGCCCGTGAGGAGAACGTGGAACTGAAGAAGGAGAAGGAGGCGCTGGTGCTGGCGCGCATCACCTCTGTGGTGGAGAAGGCCATCGGCGAGAAGCGCATCGGTGCCGACAAGAAGGACCAGTTTGTCGAGCTCGGCAAAAAGATAGGCTGTGATGAGCTGGAGAAGGTCTTTGCGGCCATGTCCCCACAGGTGAAGCTGAGCAGCCTGGTTGCCGGCGGCGGAACCGCCGGGAACGGTGGCAATGGTGTGTACTCAAAGCTGAGCGACGTGCCCCCGATAGAGCTCCTGTCGCTTCGTGAGCAGAACCCTAAGGAGTATGCGCGGCTTTACAAGGCCGAGTATGGCATGGAGTGCGAGATCTGAAGCTAATTGGCTACGCCGAACTTTGTTTCATAATTCATAATTTAGAATTCATAATTCATAATTTAGAATTCATAGTTCATATTGATGATGGGAAGATTGATTTTGCATTTAGTGTGTGCGGTTCTTGTGAACTGCGTGATGGGCGGCACGATGGCCGCCGTGTTGGGTGTGAGTCCTGTGGCCGGTGCCGTAGGCCTTAACCTTGTGGCCGCCGTGGTAGGCGGATGTATGCCTCGTGGCAGTATGGCTGCCGGTGTGTATACCGAGATCTGGACGGGCGAGCTGGTGAAGAGCCTGCGGCATGCCATGGAAGGAACATGGCTTGATGGTCTGCCTGACAACTCGAGCATCGTGAACAATGATACCATCCACTTGGTGGATGTGGGTGTGGACCCTGACGTGCTGGTGAACAACAGCATTTACCCCATCGACTTACAGGCGCTTGACGATTCGGACATCAGCATCGATCTGGACAAGTTCCAGACGAAGGTGACCCCGGTGACGGACGATGAGCTGTATGCCATCAGCTATGACAAGATGCAGCGCGTGAAGGATAGCCATGCCCAGGCCATCAACGATGCCAAGTTTAAGCGTGCTGCCTACAACCTGTGTCCGAAAAGGGCCTTAACAGAGTCGAATGTACTCATTACCAGTGGCGAACCTGAGAATGGTGCCGGTCGTGTGAAGATGACCATCCAGGACCTGCTCCGGATGAAGCGCCATATGGACAAACTCGGCATCCCCTCGTCTGACCGCCGACTGGTGCTGTGTACGGAACACATGAACGACTTGCTGGAGACGGATCAGAAATTCCGCGAGCAGTACAACATCAACCGCAATGACGGTACTCTTGGCCGCCTGTATGGATTCGACATCTATGAGTTTTCTGGCAACCCGGTGATGGGCATCACTGATTTCAGAAGGGCGGAAGCTGATGCTGAGACCAACCAGTATCAACAGAAGTGCTCTTTTGCCTTTTACACGCCGCTCGTATTCAAGGCGACAGGAAGCACAAAGATGTACTACAGCGAGTCTTCGACGGACCCTGAGTACCAGCGGAACAAGATCAACTTCTGCCACCGGTTTGTCTGCACCCCGAAAAGGGACAACTTCACGGTGGCGATGGTGAGCGGCTGGAAAACAGCTGGATAAGGCTCTTTGAAAGGTAAAACGGTAAAGAGGTAAAACGTGGCTCTTTGAAAGGTAAAAAGGGTGAACTCTATGAGGCATCGACTTGAGTATCTGGTAATCCACTGCACCGCCACGCGCGAGGGCCGTGAGGTGAGCTCTGACGAGATCCGTCACTGGCACACAGACCCTGTGAGCAAGGGTGGGCGTGGCTGGAAGCAGGTGGGTTACACGGATATGATCCATCTGGACGGTCGTGTGGAACGCTTAGTGAAGAACAACGAGGACGCATGGGTTGACGACTGGGAGGTGACGAACGGCGCGAAAGGCTACAACAGCGTGAGCCGACATGTGGTGTACGTGGGCGGCCTGTCGAAAGACGGGAAGACGGCCAAGGACACCCGTACGGCTGCGCAACGAACGGCACTGGAACGGTATGTGGCGGACTTCCGTAGACGTTTCCCCGGCGTGCGCGTTGTGGGACACCATGACCTGAATGCCGGCAAGGCCTGCCCCTGCTTTGATGTGGGTGAGCTGTTAAAGGTAAAAGGGTAAAACGGTAAAGAGGTAAAACGGGACTCTTTAAGGGTAAAACTGTGGGGCTGCTTTTTGCCGCAGGCGGAACCTGCGGGAACGGTGGCGGCTTCTTAAAAATGGATGATGATGGAACTCAGTGAGATATTGAACTTGTTGCTCGGTGGCGGTCTGGTAGGAACGGTCGTGGCGATCGGCTCGCTCCGTGCCACTGTGAGGAAGGCGAAAGCCGAGGCGTTGCGGGCGGAGGCCGACGCCGAGTCGGTTCGTATCGACAATGCTGAGCATGCGACCCGTATCCTGATGGAGAACATCGTGAAGCCTCTGAAAGACGAATTCAATGAGACGAAGAAGGAACTTTCGCGCAACACGCGCGAGATGGCGCGTCTGCGCAAGGCGATTGACGCTGCCAACCGCTGTGAGTACCGTGATGACTGTCCTGTGCTTGACCGGTTGCGCGAGCAGCCGAAAGAGCGTGGAAACGCATGTGGAAACGGTGACACAGGAAAGGGACAGCACGGTGGGGGAGTCGCTCCTCGTGACTCAGGTCCCTGTGGCGATGGAGGATGTGGCGCTGACGGTGCGCACGGACAGCGTGTTGTCGCTCCCTGACGGTGCCTCGTACCATGCGCAGCGCGGCCGTGCCCGTGTGGAGGTTCGTAAGGGCGATGAGCCCGGTACCATCGTGGTTTATGCCTCGTGCGACAGCCTGCAGCGCCTGGTGACGTACTACCAGCGGCAGTTGGCCTCGTCGCGCTCGAAGGTGCTGCAGGAGGAGTACCGCAAGGAGAAGAAGCCTCCTGACCCCCTGCCTGTATGGCTCGTGTGTGTGATAGGTGTATATATAGCAATCATTTTAATCAACAAGGTAATCAATGGAAAAGAATAAGAATTTCATGTTCGGCATCGGTGCCGTGAAGTATAAGGATTTTGTGGTGGGCTACATCGAGAAGGGCAGTTTTGACCTCGGCGGCTCGAAGCCTGAGAGTACGAAGATCAATGCGGAGCAGGTGCCCGGCACCCCCGTGCTGGTGATCCCGAATCAGAACGGCAGCATCGCGCCGACCTTTAACGTGATCCAGCTGAACTACGAGAACCTGCACAAGTTGCTCGGCGGTACGCTGAAGTACAAGAGTGGCGACCAGGAGAACGCCGTGGGCTGGACGGCTCCCAGTGCGGCGATGCTGATGAACGGCCCCTGGGAACTGGAGCTGGTATCCGGGCAGAGCATCCTGATCCCGAACGGCACGCTGCTGTCGAACCTCGGCGGCAAGCTGACGCTGACGGAGGCTGCCAAGGTGGAGTGTACGCTTGAGGTGGCGATGCCGGAGGACGGCGGTACCCCGTATGGCGTGTATGACACTGACGCGCTGCCGGAGGAGTGGGGTAGCTATAAGTTGCCGGCTTCCTAAATAATTCAGAATTCATAATTCATAATTCATAATTGGGGGTGTGCTGCTTTTGCCGCAGGCGGAACCTGCGGGCACGGTGGCGGCTTCTCCACAAAACATGATGGGACATGGATGATACTGTGATCAGGCAGATACAGCGGGAGGGCGCTGATGCGCTCCTGGATGTGGGTGTGAGTGTGCCTTTGAAGGCTATTCGGATCCCGTTCAGGAAACGTCCTGTTGAGCTGCGCGTGACCATGAAGCGACCTTATTTGTCCGGGCAGATTGGATTTGCCCGGACATATTTGTCTATGGGGGTGACGAGTGAGCAGCTTTGGGGCATGGACAAGGAGGCGGAGATGCGCTTCCTGGCAGAGCACGGCAAGGAGCTGAGCCGGATGGTGGCGTACACGCTGTGCCGTGGGGTGTGGAGCCGTCGGCTGCTGCTCCGTGCGACGGCGTGGCTGGTGCGCGAGTGGATGCCCCACGAGTATCTGGTGGGTGCCGTCAGGCGCTTCGTGAGCATGATGGGCACGGACCCTTTTACGAGTATTATCAGATCAGCCGAGATGACGAATCCGATGCGGCTGAGACTGAGCCAGGAAAGGAAGGGGAGTTAAGGAGCCGTTACGAGGGCTCCCATAGCCCCTTCGGGTTTGTGTGGCAGATTGCCGACGCTACGGGATGGAGTGTGGACTATATCCTGAACGGTGTGAACTACCAGACGCTGATCATGATGCTGAGCGACGCTCCTCGGCGTGTGCGCGGGAAGAAAGCGAAGAGCGAGGAGGACGAGGCGCGTGAGATAGCGGGATTTTTTCAGAGTATGATTTGATCTTAAAGGTAAAAAGGTACAACGGGGCTCTTTGAAAGGTAAAGAGGTAAAACGGGGGGGTGTGCTGCTTTTTTTTGGCCGCAGGCGGAACCTGCGGGAACGGTGGCGGCTTCCTGAAAATGGATGATAATGATGGAACCTGTACGTATAGAATTTCTGATGGTGGACAAGCTGACTGCCCGGCTTGACAAGAGCGTGAAGAAGATGGAGGAGATGACGGGCAGTACCCAGCAGGCGAACAAGGAGCTGGATGCGCTCGACCGCAAGGGGCAGTTGCTGCAGCAGACGCTGGGGCGGCTGGCCTCCGCGTTTGCGATGAAGGAGCTGGTGTCGAAGGTGGCATCGGTGCGGGGCGAGTTCCAGCAGTTGGAGGTGGCCTTCAGGACAATGCTGGGCAGTGCCTCTGAGGCCGATGCGCTGCTGCAGCAGTTGACCCGCACGGCCGCCACGACACCGTTTGTCCTGGAGGATGTGGCACATGGCGCGAAGCAGCTGCTGGCCTACGGGTTGGCCGCTGACCAGGTGAACGGCACGCTGGTGCGTCTGGGCGACATCGCCGCCGGTCTGAGTGTGCCGCTGAACGACCTGGTGTACCTCTACGGCACGACGATGGCGCAGGGCAGGCTCTACACACAGGACCTGAACCAGTTTACCGGCCGCGGCATCCCGATGATCCAGGAACTGGCGAAGCAGTTTGGCGTGGCCGAGAGTAAGGTGAAGGAGCTGGTGGAAGCCGGCAAGGTGGGTTTCCCGGAAGTGCAGAAGGTGATTGAGAGCCTGACGGACGAGGGCGGCCGTTTCGGCGGCCTGATGGAAGCCCAGAGCCGGACCATCACCGGGCAGATAAGCAACATCGAGGACGCCCTGACGGTGATGATGAACGAGATAGGGCAGCAGAGCGAGGGCGCCATCAACACGGCGCTCTCTGGCGTGTCGTACCTGGTAGAGCACTACGAGCGCATGGGCAGGGTGCTGCTGGGACTGGTGGCGACCTACGGAACCTACCGCACGGCCCTGATGGCGGTGACGGCCGCCAAGGGATGGGCCACGGCCGCCGAAGCCCTGCACTATAACTGGCTGGTGCTGGTGGATCGTGCCCAGAAGATGCTGAACGCCACGATGCTCAAGAACCCCTACGTGCTGGTGGCGACGCTGATAGCCGGCGTGGTGGCCGCGATGGTGAGCATGAAGACGGAGTCGGAGCGCGTGATGGAGGCCGACGAGGCCTATGAGGCGCAGAAGCGGCGGTTGATCGATGCCGAGGAGAAGCACCGGCAGAAGATGGAGGAGCTGTGCGCCGTGGCCGGTAACGAGGCCGCTGGCACGGACACGCGGCGTGAGGCGCTGCGCAAGCTGGAGCAGCAATACCCCGACATCTTCGCGAAGTATGCCACCGAGTATGAGATGCTGAGGAACATCAAGCAGATCAAGGAGGAGATAGCCGCCCTGGAGCGGCAGCGCAGCATCGCGAACACGGCGAACGAGCTGCGGCAGGTGGATGACCGTATCGGCGCGCTGGAGGCGAAGAAGGCCACCGAGCGCTGGGAGGACATGAACGGCAGCGGTACCCGCATGCGCAAGACCGGCGGTCTGACGCAGGACGAGGAGGCGGAGCTGAAGAGCCTGCAGAGACGTAGGACAGCCCTCACCGACCAGCAGCGTAAGGATGCCGTGAACGCCTACTTCGAGAACCTGACCGGCGTGAGCAACGAGACGCTGGCCCAGCAGGTGCGCCAGCGCGAGCGCCTGCTTGCCGCCATGACGGTGCACGAGAAGCAGTATGGTCGTATCACGACGGGCGACCAGCGCGGGACGTACAGTGCGGACGAGCTGAAATACCAGCTGCTGCGGCTGCGCTCCGAGCAGAACCGCCGCAAGAACCCGCAGGAAGACGCTGATGGAGCCGGAAATGACAACGGCAAGGCGCAGGCCGACAAGGAACGGAAGCAGCTCGAGGCTGCCGAGCGCGAGGCGGAGCGCCGCAGACAGGTGTCGGAGAAGTTGGGCGAGGAGCTCGCCGCCCTGCAGCGCGAGAACGATGCTGCCGAGATCGATGCGATGGAGGAAGGCCTGCAGAAGAAGCTACGGCAGATCGACAGTGACTATGAGGCGAGAAAGGCCGAGATCGGCAAGCAGGAGGCCGGCTGGCGGCGCGACAACGTGGAAGCCGGGATGGGCGGCGGGCTTACTCCCGGACAGCAGGAAGCCATCGGTACCGCCTATGACCGGAACGAGCAGCAGCGCCGCCGCGCTGTGGCCGATGCCTACCGGGAGGAGTTTGCCTCGATGCAGGCCAGTCTGCGCCAGTATGGCAGCTACCAGCAGCAGAAGCTGGCCATCGCCGAGGAGTATGCGGAGAAGATACGCAAGGCCACGACGGAGGGCGAGCGGCGGATGCTGGAAGCTGAGCGCGACCGCACGCTCACGGGCGTGGCCTCGCAGGAGCTGCGGACAACGACGGACTGGAGCATGGTGATGGGCGAGTTTGGGCGGATGTTTCGCGACGTGGTGGCTCCCGAGCTGGAAAAGGCCAAGGAATATGTGCAGACGGAGGCCTTCAGGAACTCGGACGCGGCGAGCCAGGAGACACTGCTCACCGCCATCCGCCAGATGGAGCAGCAGATGGGCAGTGCCGGCGAGGCCAGTTTCAGGAAACTGGGAGCCGACCTCAACGTGTACCGCGAGCGCCTGGCCGCACTGGGCACCGCACAGGATGCCTACAAGGAGAGCTACCGGCAGCTGACCGCCGCCCAGCAGGCCTACCTGAAGGCCGTGGAGGGCGGTACGGAGGCGGAGCGCGAGGCCGCGGGGGCTGCCCTATATGCCGCCGAGCAGCAGGAGGCTGCCTCTGCCGCGAGTGTGGCCACCCTGGAGCAGGGAGCCGAGGAAGCGCGCCGCGCCATGAGCGAGACGGCCACGACGCTCAGGGACGGCATGGACGGTGTGGTGGACGGCCTGCGGCAGTTGGCCTCGGGCAGCGTGAGCGGAGCCTATGAGGGACTCGTCACGCTGGGGAACAGCGCCGACAAGATAGGCGGGAAGATAGGCGACGCGATGGGAAGTGTGGCCGACGCGCTGGAGGACATGCCCATCGTGGGCTGGATAGCGGAGATAGTGGACCTGCTGAAAGACGGTGTCAGCGTGGTGGTGGAAGGCATGCTGGAGGCCGTCTTCGGAGCCGTGAGCGGCATCCTGGAAGACGTGCTGAGCGGCGACCTGATAGCGACGGTGGGTAAATCTGTGGTGGACGGTGTGGCCGGCATCCTGGACGCGCTGACGTGGGGCGGCTTCACGTCGTGGTTTGACACGAGCAACGCCAAGGAGGTGCAGGCCACGATAGACCGGCTGACCGAACGGAACGAGCTGCTGCAGGGTGCGGTGGAAGACCTGACGGACGAGATCAAGGCGAGCAAGGGCACCCGGAGCGTGGCCGCATACCGCGATGCCTACCAGTACCAGCAGGAGACGAACGCGAACCTGCTGCAGATGGCACAGGCGCAGGCGGGCTATCATGGGAGCCACCACAGCTGGAACTACTACTGGGGCGGTTTCAGTGAGGCGCAGATCGCCAAGCTGAGCAGCCAGATAGGCCGCCAGTGGAACGGTGACCTGTGGAACCTGAGTCCGGAGGAGATGAAGGTGCTGCGGAGCAACGTGGACATGTGGGAGCGGATACGGAGCAGCGGCAAGGGCGGCTATGGCGAATCGGTAGCTGACAGGCTGGACGACTATATCGAGCAGGCGGGGAAGCTGGAGGAGCTGACGGACCAGCTGTATGCGGGTCTGACGGGCATCACGTTTGACGGCCTGTACGACAGTTTTGTGGACCAGCTGATGGACATGGACGCTACGGCAGAGGACTTTGCGGACAACGTGTCGGAATACTTCATGCGCGCGATGCTCTCGAACAAGATCGGCGAGCTGTACAGCGACAAGCTGAAGGAATGGTGGGGGAAGTTTGGCAAGGCGATGGAGGACAACGACCTGACGGAGGCGGAGCGCAAGGCCCTGCAGGACGAGTATATGGGCTACGTGGAGGAAGCGATGAAGCTGCGCGACGACCTGGCGAAGGCCACCGGCTACGACAAGACGTCGGAGGGCGGCACGAGGCAAAGCGCGAAAGCGGGCGGTTTCACGGCGATGACCCAGGACCAGGGGACGAAGCTGGAGGGTCTGTTCACGAGCGGCCTGCAGCACTGGAGCAGTATGGACAGCCGGCTGGAGAACGTGGTGGAGAAGATGAGCGCCGCGGAGGGCCATCTGGCACGTATCGAGGAGCATACGGGTACGAGTGCCGCCAGGCTGGAGGCTATCGCGGACGGAGTGGCGAAGATGCTGCGTGACGGGGTGAAGGTGAAGTGACCCTTTGAAAGGAAAATCGGTAAAGGGGTAAAAAGGTAAAGAGGTAAAACGGGTGGGCTGCCTCTGCCGCAGGCGGAACCTGCGGGAACGGTGGCTGCCTATCTCTGGGAAGTGATAACTGATAACTAAATGACGGAAGTGTATGGGAAAGATATTGAGCGGGATGGTGCTGATGAACGACACCGACATCTGGGAGACGTATGGGGTCTTCCTGAGTGAGGAGAAGGAGGGTGGCATGGATAACCTGACGGAACTGCTGACCCCGAGTAAGGTGAAGACGGACGTGAGCGTGAACATACGGGAGCAGCATGGGGAGAAATATGCCCAGAAGTTGGTGCCGAGGAACGAGCCGCGGGACGTGACGCTGTGCTTCGCCCTGTATGCGGACACGAGGGCTCAGTGGCTGCAGCGGTACTTCGGTTTCGTGAACTTCCTGAAGGAGGGGAAGGACGGGTGGATAGACCTGAAGCTTCCGGCCATCGACCTGACACTCCGGCTGAAGTACACGGACAGCACGAAATTCACGCCCCCTGACCTATCTGTGGCAGGAGGGGGTGCATGCGGGACGGTTTAAGGTGAGATTCAGGGAGCCGGTGCCGGTTATTTAAAGGTAAAAAGGTAAAGGGGTAAAACGGTAAAACGTGTGGGGCTTCCTCTGCCGCAGGCGGAACCTGCGGGAACGGTGGCTGTTTTTTTTCTTATCAGAATGGTGTTAGGATATGGTTATAACGATATACGGACAGAACGGTGATGTAAAGGCGGAGCTGGCTGTGAACGACAGCAGCACGCAGGTGAAGGAGGTGCAGGGTGAGAATGTGCTGAGCCTTTCGTTCAGCTACTGGGACAGGATAGCCCTGGACGTGAACGACTATACGGAGTACTGCGGTGAGCGCTACTGGCTGACCGACCGCTACAAGCCGACACAGAAGAGCGACGTGGAGTGGGAGTACAACGTGAAGCTGTATGGCGTGGAGAGTATGGTGAAGCGCTTCCTGGTACTGGAGACCACGGACGGCGATGCGGAACCCGTGTTCACACTGACGGCGACCCCGAGGGAGCATGTGGCGATGATCGTGCGCTGCATGAACGCCGGGATGGGAGGCAGCGACTGGAAGGTGGGCCAGGTGGACGGGACGGACCTGATCGTGGTGGACTACCGTGGCACCTACTGTGACGAGGCCCTGAAGACGGTGGCCGAACAGGTGGGCGGCGACGCCGAGTGGTGGGTGGAAGGCCAGACGGTGAACGTGTGCCGCTGCGAGACGGGCGAGGAGCTGGCGCTGGGTCACGGCAAGGGTCTGACGACTGTGGACTGTGACACGAGCGGCACGGAGGGTTTCTACACGCGCCTGTTCCCGATCGGCAGCAGCCGAAACATAGACCCGACGACCTACGGCCATAGCCGTCTGGTGCTGCCCGACGGCAGGAAGTATGTGGAGACGCATGTGGACGAGTACGGCATCTACGACCGCTACGAGGAGGATGCCTTCAGCGGCATCTATCCCCGCCGACTGGGCACCGTGAGCAGCGTGCGCAGCGAGGAGGTGACAGACGAGGATGGAAAGGCGATGACGGTGTACTACTTCTCGGACAGCGGTCTGGACTTTGACCCCAACGAGTACGAGCTGTCCGGGGAGACGAAGCGCGTGAGTTTCGGGAGCGGCGAGCTGAGCGGTCTGGGCACCGGTGACGACCACTACTTCGAGGTGAACTATGACAGTGAGACGATGGAGTTTGAGCTGATGACGATATGGCCTGACGGCGGCGACAGCCAGTTGCCCGGCGGGGAGCTGGTGCCGAAGGTGGGCGACACGTATATACTGTGGAACATCCGCATGCCCGACAGCTACTATCCTGCCGCCGAGCAGGAGCTGCTGGCGGCCGTGGAGCAGTATAACGCCGACCACTGGCGTGACGTGAGCGCCTATAAGTGCGTGACCGACCCCGTGTGGATGGAGGAGAGCGGCGAGACGCTGACGGTGGGCAGGCGCGTGAGGATAGAGAGCGAGAAGCTCTTCCCGGACACCGGCTACCGGAGCAGCCGCATCACGAAGATCACGCGCAAGGTGAACCAGCCGTACCAGATGGACATCGAGGTGAGCGACGTGCTGCACAAGGGTGCGATGGACAGGGTGAACGACCGGATAGACAGTCTGAAGCAAACGGTGGTGGGCAAGGGAACGGGCACCGGGCTGCCCGACCTGATCCGTACGGGCGACAAGACGATGCCGACCGACAACAACCTGTACAGCGCGCTGAGGACGGACAGGGACTTTGTGAGCAGCCGAAAGGACCAGACGCTGACGAACGTGCTGACGCTGCTTCGCGGCCTGAAGTTGGTTGACCCGTACTACATAGGAGGAGACGGTGTGGCGAGGCTGGAGAAGCTGATCGCGACGCGCCTGCAGAGCCCCGACTATCACGCGGGCACGGCGCAGGGACTGGACGGTACGGGGTATGGCGTGACCGAGGACAACGGGCGCTACACGATGGAGACAGACAACCTGATCGTGCGGATGAAGATGGTGGTCGCTGCGCTCGATGTGCACGAGATGACCTATGTGGGCGGCTCGGTGGTGCTCTCGCCCTGCGGCAACCGCGTGGACATGGTGAGGCCCTGCAACGCCGCCGGGGAGGAGATCACGGACGAGACGGAAGACCAGACGGTGAGCTACTACCGCTGCTACTTCCTGGCGAACGACGGGGAGCGGGAGGTGAAGAACGAGTGGAAGGTGGGCCAGCTGGCGAGGTGCAAGACGGAGAACATGAGCGAGGGCGAGACCGTGACGAACCAGGACTACTGGCGGCTCTGCACCGGTGTGGATGCGGAGGCGGTGGAGATAGGCGGGAAGCGGTACCACTACATGGACCTCTCCGACAATGCGGACACGGGGATGACATTCACCGTGACAGAGGGCGGCGAGACGAAGACGTACACGCTCGACGACCTGCCGGGTGTGGACGGAACGCTGAACAGCGTGCCGCAGGCCGGCGACAACGTGGTGGGTCTGGGTCATGCGTGGGACAAGAGCCGGCAGAACGCGGCCATGATCTCGGCCGGAGACAACATAGGGTGGACGCTGTACAAGGGTATCGACAGGTATGCGCTGGACGAGCGGTATGTGGTGAACAGGTTCTCGGTGGACGAGACGGTGGTGACCACCGACCATCTGGTGATGAGACCGTATGCGCAGCCCGACGACACGACGACGGTGACCTGTATGCGCGGGGCGTATGACGCGGCGAAGACCTACGGGCACAACGACCTGGTGACCTACGGCGGGCAGGTGTGGATATGCACCGTGAAGACGGGCGACACGGTGCAGGGAAAGGAACCGAGCCTGACGGGCGAGGGCAAGGACTACTGGGCGGTGTACGTGGCCAAGGGCGAGGACGGAAAGGACGGCAAGAGCGCACGGAGAACGGCCGTGGTGCAGTTGACCAGCGACAAGGGTACCATATTTGACAAGGAATACCAGGACGTGGTGCTGAAATGCAAGGTGTGGATAGACGGCAAGAGCATGGGAGGGAGGATACCTCTTGGCAACTTTGCGTGGAGCAAGGACGGTAAACCGAATGTGTCGGACACTGAACGCAGATACCGAACGGTGTCCAGTTCTGACGCGATAGACCGATGGAAATGCAGCGTGCAGATACCGAGGCGGCTGATAGAGCCCATCGAGCTGACAGCGGTGGCGGTAGACGGCAACCACCTCATTGTACAAGCGTCTGAGGACATCACGGGGATGTATATGTATCCCTGCTGGAGGGCGAGGTATTGTACCAGAATGCATGAAGATTTCGAGAATGTGACGAAATGGCGATTCCATGACTTGGTGCACGGAGAATATGGAAGAGACATCATAAAATCACTCCCCATGCTACCGCTGGGCGGGAACCTGTACAAGGTGGATATGTCGGCGGTGCTCACCTTTGTGGAGACACGCTGCATCGTGCTCCACCAAACGGTAAAGGTGCCTACTGATAAGACGGCACTGCAGCACGGGGCGCACACCTACTGGGCGAAGCGATGTGATGACGGGAAGTACAGGGCATGGGGACGGTACGGGGTGATGCTTGCCACGAGTGGAAACGAAATAAAAACACCCATCAGCACGGTGGCTAAATGTAAGGTCTATATCACGACGGACAGCGACACGGCGACAACGGGCACGGCCTCGCTATCCTTATAAGCAAAACAAGAAAGGAATGCGCGTCTTGGCAGTTCCACGACACAAAGATACGAAAAATAACCGGAAAGGACAAGAAAAACGGAGGAAAAATATGTCAGAAATCATCAGGGAGACCAAGGACTACATCGAGATGAGCGACTCCATCACGCTGAGCATCGTGAAGGACGGTACGGACGGAACCGGCATCAACATGAAAGGGGAGCTGGCATCGACGCAGGATTTGCCCTCGCAAGGGGCGAAGCTGGGCGACTCGTACACCATCGACGGCCATCTGTGGACCTATACGGGGACGGGTGACGTGAACGGATTCGCGGACTGCGGACGGATAAGCGGAAAGTCGAGCTACGTGCATGTGGCATGGAGCAACGTGGGGAGCCCGTCGGCCGGCGACATCGTGCTCAGCAACACCGGCGGCTCCGCGTACGCCTATATGGGAACGTGGGTGAGCGAGACACGGGAGGACACGGTGGAGGAGGCCGTAAGCATGGCCAAGTGGGTGTATGTGAAGGGCGACGGCGGTGACCCCGGCTACTCATACGCGATATCGGTGGCGAAGAAAGACCTGCGTGTGGTGCTCCCGTCGGGAGAGGGCGTGATGGACGAGGACGGATTCACGCTGACGTGGGATGTGGACATGACGCTGTACCGCATGAGCGGTGACGGAGGGATGGGCAAATACATGCCCGACAGCTGGGTGGTGTACTGGGTGAAGGCTGACGGCAGCACGGAGCAGGTGTCGCTGACCGTCAGCGGGAGCAGGATATACGGCGATGGGTCGCGGTCGTACACCATCGATGCGACAGACCGCATCGTGCGCATGAGGGTGGACGCATACGATGGCAGCCATATCATCGCCCAGCAGTATATCGACGTGGCGGTGGACAGCGGGTCGTGGATAGAGAAGACGAACGAAGGGCTGACAATGGGCGTGAACAACCAGGATAGCATCGCGCAAATCAGGATAGAAGCGGAGGAAATCAGCACCGAGGTGGCTGCCGTGAAGAGCACGGCAGAGGGGAACTCAACGGCTATCACTACGCTGCGGCAGACGGCCAACAGTCTGACATCCCGTGTGTCCTCTATCGAGGAGGCTGGGTATATGACCGAGAGCGAGGTGGAGCAGACGGCAGAGCGTATCAGCATGCGGGTGCAGAGTCAGAGCGTGGGCAGGAGGAACCTGCTCAAGGGTAGCCAGCTGTACAATCGGGAGCATGTCATCGGGACTCTCACGAGCGAGCTTATCGCCACGAACAAGGGGTATAACATGCTGGCCACACAGTCGTCGAAATCGGAGAATTATAGCGGATTGTTCTGGAACCATGCCACGGGAGGAAATATCAAGATAGAGAAAGGGAAGACGTATGTTGCCTCTATCGAATTGATGTCTCTATCTAATCTTGGCACAGACTATCGGGTTTATGTCGAATGTTACTTACATGAGCATGCGTTGGAATCAGATAGGCATAACGGCAGGAGTTTGGTTACCTATTATACTACTCCAGGTGAATGGAAGCTGTTTACTTTTAAATTCACGATATACGATGACGAGCCATACGAGTATCTTGAGTGCAACTTCATCTACCATGCCATGAACGATACGAACGCCCCAATAATATACTTCCGCAAGCCGATGCTGGAGGAAGCGGATTCGTATGCAGGATGGACGCTGGCAGAAGAGGACTACGACTATACGGGCGGCAACCTGCTGGACGGCACCCGTGAGCTGGTGGTGACAGGGAATCTGACGGAGAACAGCGGTACCTATACGGATGGCGTGGACGGGTGTGCGGCCACGTACTTCTCTGGCCTCGATGTGCTGACATGGGACTTGTCGGGGAAGAACCTGTCGGGTGACGAGCTGGTGTTGTCGTTCTTGGCTAAGGGTATCGCCAATTCGTCATCGACATCGGAGCTGAGAATCAGCGCCTATCTGGGCGGTTCGGCTACGGTGACGGTGGAAAGTTCGGGGTCGGAGAATGACTTCACGACCTCTTCGAGTGGGTCTGTGAATCTGACCATCAGCGGTGCATGGCAGCGGTACTGGGTGCATTGGCATGTGAAGAGCGGCAGTCCGACCTCTGTCAACATCTGCGCTGCGGACAGCGACAGCGACCCTGTGGTGTGTCAGCCGAAGCTGGAGATTGGAGCCCACGCCACGGGATGGATAGAGGGCGGCGACGACTTGGTGGACAAGCGCACGCTGCTGGCCACGGGCATCGACATCGAGAACAAGAAGATAACGCTGACGGCCGACAAGACACAGCTGCTGGATAACAGCGGCAATGTGATAGCGATGTTCTCAAAGGACGGCACGCTTATCAACTCGGACTTGGTGGATGTGGCAGGAGCCATCAAGGCGAAGACGATAGACTGCGGGGATGCCACGTTTACCAATGTGACGGTGAACGGTGTGCTGAAAGGTGTGACGGGCAGTTTCAAGCGGCTGGATGCGGTGGATGGTAGCGGGAATGTCAAGGGGAGCCTGCTGTTTAACTCGGATGGCGAATTGGGAGTGAACTCTGATTTCTATATTGGAACGCGGGGATTTGGCCAGTCCGTAGGCAGAAATATGACCATTCCCGACAATATCATCTGTCAAGGATTGTTCGGGGCGAGCCAACTCGCGATGGCTGTCGTCATCGGTGGCACGATGCGTATCTATAAAAACGGCATACAGTATGGTACAGACATCACCAGCAACTATGTAACAGCAAATCTCATGTCCTATACATACGGAAGTGATACGTATTACGAC
>JBJEDC010000027.1:0-20583 GCA_051871645.1 Muribaculaceae bacterium
GCGACAAGATGCTCGAGAACATCGCCAACTTCGACGACGACCTGATGGAGAAGTATTTCGACGATCCCTCGACCATCACCGAGGAAGAAATCAAGCGCGCCCTGCGCAAGGCTACCCTCTCGATGGACATCGTGCCCATGATCTGCGGCTCATCGTTCAAGAACAAAGGCGTGCAGTGCCTGCTCGACGACGTCTGCGCCTACCTGCCCAGCCCCGTTGACTCGGGTGCCGTAGAAGGCCACGCCGTAGGCGACCCCGACACTACCCTCACCCGCGAGCCCTCATCGGAGGCTCCCATGTGCGCCCTGGCATTCAAGATTGCCACCGACCCCTATGTAGGCCGTCTGTGCTTCTTCCGCGTATACTCGGGCGAAATCGAGGCCGGCTCGTACGTCTTCAACAGCCGCTCGGGCAAGAAGGAGCGCATCTCGCGCCTCTTCCAGATGCACTCGAACAAACAGAACCCCAAAGAAGCCATCGGCTGCGGCGACATAGGCGCCGGCGTAGGCTTCAAGGATATCCGCACCGGTGACACCCTCTGCGCCGAGAACGCTCCCATCGTCCTCGAGGCCATGGACTTCCCCGATCCCGTTATCGGTATCGCCGTAGAGCCCCTGACTCAGAAAGACCTCGACAAGCTGGGCGTAGGCCTGCAGAAGCTGGCCGAGGAGGACCCCACCTTCCGCGTCCAGACTAACGAAGAGACCGGCCAGACCGTCATCTCCGGCATGGGCGAGCTCCACCTCGACATCATCATCGACCGCCTCAAGCGCGAGTTCAAGGTAGAGTGCCGCCAGGGCCGTCCCCAGGTTACATATAAGGAAGCTATCACCAAGCCCGTCGAGCTCCGCGAGGTATTCAAGAAGCAGACCGGCGGCCGCGGTAAGTTCGCCGACATCATCGTACGAGTAGAGCCCGCCGACGAAGGCTTCGAGGGCGGTCTCCAGTTCATCGACGAAGTCAAGGGCGGCAACATCCCCAAGGAGTACATCCCCTCCATCCAGAAGGGCTTCACTACCGCAATGAAGAACGGCGTCCTCGCAGGCTTCCCCGTAGAGCACCTCAAAGTCACCGTCCTCGACGGCTCGTTCCACCCCGTTGACTCGGACCAGCTCTCCTTCGAGCTATGCGCCATCCAGGCCTTCAAGAAGGCTTGCGAAAAGGCCGGTCCCGTCCTGCTCGAGCCCATCATGAAGATTGAAGTCGTCACCCCCGAAGAGTCGATGGGCGACGTCATCTCCGACCTCAACAAGCGTCGCGGTCAGGTAGAGGGCATGGAGACAAGCCGTTCCGGCGCCCGCGTGGTAAAGGCAAAGGCTCCTATGGCCGAGATGTTCGGCTATGTGACCGCCCTGCGCACAATCACTTCGGGCCGCGCCACCTCGACGATGAGCTTCTCGCACTACTCGGAGGTTTCGAGCTCCATTGCCAAGGCAGTCCTCACCGAGTGCCAGGGCCGTGTCGACCTCATCAAGTAAAAGAAATAAAAAGAATCACATATCATGAGCCAGAAAATCAGAATCAAACTCAAATCTTTCGATCACAACCTCGTCGACAAGAGCGCCGAGAAGATCGTGAAGACAGTGAAGTCGACCGGCGCCGTGATCTCGGGTCCCATACCCCTGCCCACCCACAAGCGCATCTTCACCGTCAACCGCTCAACCTTCGTCAACAAGAAGAGCCGCGAGCAGTTCCAGCTTTCAGCCTACAAGCGCCTCATCGACATCTACAACAGCACCACCAAGACCGTCGACGCGCTGATGAAGCTCGAACTCCCCAGCGGAGTCGAGGTAGAGATCAAAGTCTGATATCCGTCATACGCCGCCTCCCCGCCGGCAGCTACGCCGGCGGGGGAGCAGCACGGCGGATACCGCAAACCACAAACAAACCGCCATCCCCGCGAAAAATTTCCTCAACTCACCCGGGGGATGACAGACAGATAAATCAACCAATTCCACAATCCATTTAACAAACACAAAGAAATGCCAGGATTATTAGGAAAGAAAATCGGAATGACATCCGTTTTCAGTGCCGAGGGAAAGAACATTCCATGCACTGTTATCGAAGTTGGTCCTTGTGTTGTTACTCAGGTCAAGACCGTGGAGACCGACGGCTACGATGCCCTTCAGCTGGGCTTCGGCGAGCAGAAAGCAAAGCACTGCACAAAGCCCGAACTCGGTCACTTCGAGAAGGCCGGTGTAACTCCCAAGCGCTACTTGGCCGAGTTCAAAGGTTTTGAAGGCGAGCACAAGGCCGGTGACGTCATCACCGCCGACCTGTTCACCGAGAGCGACTTCGTCGACGTTGTCGGCGTGTCGAAAGGTAAAGGCTACCAGGGCGTTGTGAAGCGCCACGGATTCGGCGGCGTAGGCCAGAGCACCCATGGCCAGGACGACCGTCTCCGCGCTCCCGGTTCGGTAGGCGCCTGCTCATACCCCGCAAAGGTATTCAAAGGCATGCGCATGGCCGGCCAGATGGGCAACAAGCAGGTTACCGTTCAAAACCTCCAGGTGATCAAAGTGATCCCCGAACACAATCTCATCATGCTCAAGGGCAGCATCCCCGGCAGCAAAGGTTCAATCATTTCAATCGAGAAGTAAGAATATGGAACTCGCAATATACAACCAGGAAGGTAAGGACACCGGCCGCAAGGCAGTCCTCAACGACGAAGTATTCGGCATCGAGGTAAACGAGCACGCCCTCTATCTCGACGTTAAGCAATTCCTCGCCAACCAGCGTCAGGGCACTCACAAGAGCAAAGAGCGCAGCGAAGTTTCAGGTTCTACCCGTAAGCTGCACAAACAGAAAGGCGGCGGCGGCAGCCGTATCGGCGACATCAACTCGCCCGTCCTCGTCGGCGGCGGCCGTGTTTTCGGTCCCCGTCCCCGCGACTACCGCTTCAAGCTCAACAAAAAAGTCAAACAGCTGGCACGCAAGTCGGCCCTGTCGGCAAAAGCCGCCGACGGCCAGATTATCGTAGTGGACAAGCTCACCATCGAGCAGCCCAAGACCAAGGCATACCTGCAGATCGCCAAGGCCCTCAAGGTCGACGGCAAGAAGGTACTCCTCGTGCTCGACACTGACAAAAACGTATGGCTGTCGGCCCGCAATGTCCCCGACACCTTCATCGCACGTCCTCAGGACCTCAACACCTACAGCATCCTCAACAACGCTGTAATCGTTGTCACCGAAGACTCCCTCGAAGTAATCAACAAACTTTAAACCAAAGGAGGAACCACAAAATGGACATCACTATCAAGCCCGTTATCACCGAGAAGGCCACCCAGCTCACCGAGCGCCGTGGCGTGTACACCTTCCGCGTTTCGCCCGAGGCCAACAAGTACCAGATCAAGAAACTTGTAGAGGAGCTTTACGGCGTAAAGGTAGAGCGCGTGAACACTATGGTAGTCCGCGGCAAGAACAAGAGCCGCTGGACCAAGTCAGGACTGCTCCGCGGCAAGACCAACGAGTGGAAAAAAGCCGTCATCAAAGTCGCCGGCGACCAGAACATCGACTTTTTCAGCAATATCTAAATAAACAATGGCAGTAAGAAAATTCAAGCCCACTACCCCGGGCCAACGTCACAAAGTTATCGGTGTGTTCAAGGGAACGATCACTGCTACCACACCGGAGAAGTCTCTTACAGTCGGAAAACGCGCCTCGGGCGGCCGTAACGCCGAGGGCCACCTTACCACCCGTTACCTTGGAGGCGGCCACAAGCGCAAATTCCGTTTCATAGACTTTAAGAGAAACAAAGACGGCGTCCCCGCCGTAGTAAAGAGCATCGAGTACGATCCCAACCGTTCGGCCCGCATCGCCCTCCTCTACTACGTCGACGGCGCAAAAGCATACATCGTAGCCCCCAACGGTCTCGAAGTAGGCACAACAGTCGTCAGCGGCCCCGAAGCCGCTCCCGAAATCGGCAACGCCCTTCCCCTGAGCAAAATCCCCGTAGGTACGCTCATCCACAACATCGAGATGCGTCCCGGCCAGGGAGCCCTCATCGCCCGTTCGGCAGGCACTTTCGCCCAGCTCGTATCGCGCGAGGGTGACTACGCCATCATCAAGCTCCCCAGCGGAGAAACCCGCAAAATCCTCGCCGCCTGCAAAGCTACCGTAGGTGTCGTAGGCAACAGCGAGCACTCCCTCGAGAGCTCGGGCAAGGCAGGCCGCAGCCGCTGGCTGGGCCGTCGTCCCCACAACCGCGGCGTAGTCATGAACCCTGTCGACCACCCCATGGGCGGTGGCGAAGGCCGCGCTTCAGGCGGTCATCCCCGCAGCCGCAAGGGTCTGTACTCGAAAGGCCTCAAGACCCGCGCTCCCAAGAAGCATTCTACTAAGTATATTATCGAGAGACGTAAGAAATAAACGAGCCTGACAGCCTGAAAGCCCCGGTGCCCGCGCATCGACGGCCGACAGACAGATGGAAAAACGTCACAACTCAAAACAAACAAGCTATTATGAGCCGTTCATTAAAAAAAGGACCCTTCATCAGCGTCAAGCTCGAAAAGAAAGTGGCCGACATGGATGCCTCCGGCAAGAAGGCCGTCATCAAGACCTGGAGCCGCGCTTCAATGATTGCCCCTGAATTTGTAGGTCACACCTTCGCCGTCCACAACGGCAACAAGTTCATCCCCGTCTACGTCACCGAGAACATGGTAGGCCACAAACTGGGTGAGTTCGCCCCCACACGAACCTTCCGCGGCCACGCCGGCAACAAGAAAAAATAAGCCGGGCCACTGACAAAGGGCAGCGGAGTCCCGGCAACGCCGGGCACCCCGCACAAAAACAAACAAATTTATTTAGATAAAAGAAACACAACAATACAATGGGTGTAAGAAAAAAACTTTCAGCCGACCGCAAGAAGGAAGAAGCCGCAAAGATTGCCTTTGCCAAGCTCACCAACGTTCCTACTTCGCCCCGCAAGATGCGCCTCGTCGCCGACATGATCCGCGGCAAGGAAGTATTCCGCGCCCTCGGCATCCTGCGCTTCTCCAACAAGGAAGCCGCCGCCCGTCTGGAGAAACTCCTCCGTTCGGCCGTGGCCAACTGGGAAGCCAAGAACGAGCGCAAAGCCGAAAGCGGCGAACTCTACGTCAGCACAATATACGTTAACCCCGCGCCGATGCTCAAGCGCCTGCGTCCTGCTCCCCAGGGCCGCGGCTACCGCATCCGCAAGCGTTCGAACCACGTCTATGTAGTGGTCGACGCCATCGAAAACAAAAACAATCAGGAAGCATAAACCATGGGACAGAAAACAAATCCTATCAGCAACCGCCTCGGCATCATCCGTGGCTGGGACTCCAACTGGTTCGGCGGCAAAAAGTACGGCGACACCATCCTTGAGGACTCGAAGCTGCGCCAGTATCTCAATGTCCGTCTGGCTAAGTGCTCCGTTTCGCGCATCGTCATCGAGCGCACCCTCAAGCTCATCACCATCACCATCTGCACCTCGCGTCCCGGCCTCATCATCGGCAAGGGCGGCCAGGAAGTGGAGAAACTCAAGGAAGAGCTCAAGAAAATCACCGACAAGGACGTCCAGATCAATATCTACGAAGTCAAGCGCCCCGAACTTGACGCCCAGATTGTGGCAGCCAACATCGCCCGCCAGATCGAAGGCAAGATCGCTTACCGCCGCGCCATCAAGATGGCCGTCGCCAGCACCATGCGCGCCGGCGCCGAAGGCATCAAGGTTCAGGTATCCGGCCGTCTCAACGGCGCCGAAATCGCCCGTTCCGAAATGTTCAAGGAAGGCCGCACCCCCCTGCACACCCTCCGTGCCGATATCGACTACGCACTGGTCGAGGCACACACCAAAGTCGGCGTGCTCGGCGTAAAGGTATGGATCTGCCGCGGTGAAGTCTACGGCAAGAAAGACCTCGCCCCCAATTTCGCCAGCACCAAGGACAACGGCCGTCCCTCAAACCAGGGCGGCGCACCCCGTCGCGGCGGTTTCCGCCGTGGTGCCAAAACCAACCGCTAACCTCAATCTTTAACAAGCCAACACTTAACAAATGTTACAGCCTAAGAAAACCAAATTCCGCCGCGCGCAGAAGGGCCGCATGAAAGGCAACGCCCAGCGTGGCAACCAGCTGGCCTTCGGTTCGTTCGGCATCAAGACTCTCGAGTCCAAGTGGATCACCGGCCGTCAGATTGAGGCCGCCCGTATCGCCGTAACGCGCTACATGCAGCGTCAGGGTCAGATCTGGATCCGTATCTTCCCGGACAAGCCCATCACCAAGAAGCCTGCCGAAGTACGCATGGGTAAGGGTAAAGGTTCGCCCGAAGGATTCGTGGCTCCCGTTACTCCCGGACGCGTCCTCATCGAAGTCGAGGGCGTAAGCTTCGACATCGCAAAAGAGGCTCTGCGCCTGGCAGCCCAGAAGCTTCCCGTAACCACCAAGTTTGTCGTCCGCCGCGACTATGACCCCACCCAAAACGTGTAAACGGCTATGAAGAAAGTAGAAATTAAGGAAATGGCCACCAAAGACCTGGCCGACCGTCTCGCACAGATGGAGAAGGAGTATCGCCAGCTCGTCGCAAACCACGCGGTTTCGCCCCTGGACAACCCCGCCAAGATCACTGCCGACCGCCGCATGATCGCACGCGTTAAAACCGAACTCCGCGCACGCGAGCTCGGACAGAACAAGTAATAAAAACCACAACCACACCATAACAATCCAACAACATGGAAGAAAAAAGAAACCTGCGCAAAGAGCGCATCGGGGTTGTGTCGAGCAACAAAGGTGACAAGACCATCACCGTTACCGTAAAATGGAAAGAGAAGCATCCCATCTACGGTAAATTCGTCAACAAGACGAAGAAGTACCACGCTCACGACGAAAACAACGAATGCTCTGTCGGCGACACCGTACGTCTCATGGAGACCCGCCCCCTGAGCAAGACCAAAAAATGGAGATTAGTAGAAATCATCGAAAAAGTGAAGTAAAATGATACAGACTGAATCACGCTTAAACGTAGCTGACAACAGCGGAGCCAAAGAAGTGCTGTGCATCCATGTGCTCGGTGGCACCGGCCGTCGCTACGCATCTGTCGGCGACATCATCGTAGTCACCGTCAAGGCTGCCATACCCGGCACCGACGTCAAGAAAGGCACTGTATCCAAGGCCGTTGTCGTGCGCACCAAAAAGGAAATCCGTCGCGCCGACGGCTCGTACATCCGCTTTGACGACAATGCCTGCGTACTGCTCAACAACGCCGGCGAACTCCGCGGCACCCGCATCTTCGGCCCCGTAGCCCGCGAGCTGCGCGCCACCAACATGAAGATTGTCTCCCTGGCACCCGAAGTACTCTGAGCAACCCGAGATACCCAACACTAAAAACAAGCAAAAATGACAAAGCTATATATCAAAAAAGGCGACAACGTCTACGTGCTCTCGGGCGAAGACCGCGGCAAGACCGGCCGTGTGCTCTCTGTACAGGCCTCGAAGTACCGCGCCATTGTCGAAGGCGTAAACTTCGTCACCAAAGCCACCAAGCCCACCGCCAAGCACCCCCAGGGCGGCCTCGTCAAGATGGAAGCTCCCGTGCATCTGTCTAACCTGGCTCTCATCGACCCCAAGTCCGGCAAGCCCACCCGCGTCGGCTTCCGCAAGAACGACGAAGGCAAATCAGTACGTTATTCTAAAAAATCAGGACAGGAGATTAAATAATGGCTACCACAACTTTGCAGAAAGACTACAAGGAGCGCATTGTCCCCGCCCTTGAGAAAGAATTCAACTACACCACCGTCATGCAGGTGCCCAAGCTGACCAAAATCGTCATCAACGAGGGTATCGGCGACGCCACCCAGGACAAGAAACTCATCGACATAGCTGTTAACGAGCTTACCGCCATCACAGGCCAGAAAGCCGTGCCCACACTGTCGCGCAAAGACATCTCGAACTTCAAGCTGCGTAAGAAAATGGCCGTAGGCGTGCGCGTCACCCTCCGCCGCGAGCGCATGTACGAGTTCCTCGAGCGCCTCGTGCGCGTGGCTCTGCCCCGTATCCGCGACTTCAAAGGCATCGAAAGCAAGTTCGACGGCCGCGGCAACTACACCCTCGGCATCAACGAGCAGATTATCTTCCCCGAAATCAACATCGACAACATCAACCGTCTGATGGGCATGAACATCACCTTCGTGACCACCGCCAACACCGACGAGGAAGGCTACGCACTGCTCAAAGCCTTCGGTCTCCCCTTCAAAAACGCTAAGAAAAACTGATACAGACTATGGCAAAAGAATCAATGAAAGCCCGCGAGGTTAAGCGTCAGCGCCTCGTCAACCTCTATGCCGAGCGCAAGGCCGCCCTCAAGAAGGAAGCCAAAGAGCTCGCCAAGGAAGGCGAAAGCGCCTACGAGGTATACCAGAAGCTGCAGAAGCTGCCCAAGAACGCCTCGTACGTGCGTCTGCACAACCGCTGCTCCATCACCGGCCGTCCCAAAGGATACATCCGCCTGTTCGGCATCAGCCGTATCCAGTTCCGCGAGATGGCTTCCCAGGGCCTCATCCCCGGCGTGAAGAAAGCCAGCTGGTAAACCCCGCACTACTTTTCCCGCCCCCCCAAGCCCTGAAGCCCATCCCGGCAGCTGCCCGGACCTCTTCGCAGGCATCGCGGCACGCCACTTCCTCTCGGCTTACAGGCCCCGGGGACGGAAAAACAAGACGAAACCACCGAAACAGAACCCCTCCGGTACCGGAGCAGGCTGCGACGGAAAACAGCGACGGACACCGTTAAACCGTCACCCCACGTCACAAGCCTGCACAAAAGTGCATCAAAAAATTTGCTGAACAGCAATATTTTACGTAACTTTGCGTGAAATTTGCCAGAAAGGCAAGTCATCACCCGCACCCGGTATCCTCCACAAAGGCCATACAGGGCGCGGGACATCGTGTCCCCGCCTACCTCCCGGCCAGAGGAACCCGCTGAGTATTAAGCCTCAAGCTGAATACAGAACTAAGACTAAAGACTAAGCAAACTTTTTATTAAATATTGTTGGGAACATCCCAATCAATTTAAACAAACAAACAAAATGACAGATCCTATTGCAGATTATCTGACAAGATTGAGGAACGCCATCAAAGCCAACCACCGCGTGGTAGAGATTCCCGCCTCGAACTTGAAAAAAGAAATCACCAAGATCCTCTTCGAACAGGGCTACATCCTCAACTACAAGTTTGTTGAAGGTGACACCCCCGCCGGCACAATCAAGATCGCCCTCAAGTACGATCCCGCCGACCGCGTCAACGCCATCAAAGACCTCAAGCGCGTCTCGCGTCCCGGTCTGCGCCAGTACACCGGCTACAAGGACATGCCCCGCGTCCTCAACGGACTCGGCATCGCCATCCTCAGCACCTCGCGCGGCGTGATGACAAACAAACAGGCCGCTCAGGAAAAAATCGGCGGCGAAGTTCTCTGCTACGTTTATTAATCAACCTTAAAGACAACGAAAGGAAAAAATTATGTCACGAATTGGCAAAGCTCCCATAGCGATTCCCGCCGGCGTCACCGTCAAGGTTGATGGCGACACCGTAACAGTAAAAGGCCCCAAGGGCGAACTCAAAGAGACCGTTCACTCCGACATCAAAGTCGCTGTCGAAGACGGCCACATCGTCGTAACCCGCCCCACCGACGACCGCGAGCACCGCGCTCAGCACGGTCTGGTGCGCGCCCTCATCCACAACATGGTTGTAGGCGTCTCCGAAGGCTATAAGAAAGAAATGGAATTAGTGGGCGTCGGCTACCGCGCCAACGCTACCGGCCAGGTCCTCGACCTCGCGCTCGGTTACTCCCACGCTATATATATCAAGCTCCCGCCCGAAGTAAAAGTCGAGGCCAAGAGCGAACGCAACAAGAACCCCCTCATCATTCTCGAAAGCGCCGACAAGCAGCTCCTCGGCCAGGTCTGCGCCAAAATCCGCTCGCTGCGCAAGCCCGAACCCTACAAGGGCAAAGGTATCAAGTTTGTGGGCGAAGTCATCCGTCGCAAGTCCGGCAAGTCGGCCGGTGCCAAATAATCTTTAAAAAGCAATTATCATGGTAACCAAGATACAGAGAAGAACAAAAATCAAAACCCGCATCCGCGGTAAAATCTCCGGCACCGCCCAGCGTCCCCGCATGACCGTGTTCCGCTCCAACAAGCAGATTTACGTCCAGCTTATCGACGACCTCGAGGGCAAGACCCTGGCAGCAGCCTCGTCCAAAGGCCTCGAGGCCAACGGCACAAAGTGCGAGATAGCAGCACAGGTCGGCAAGGCCATCGCCGAAAAGGCCCAGGCCGCCGGCATTAGCGAAGTAGTTTTTGACCGTAACGGATACCTCTTCCACGGTCGTGTTAAATCCCTGGCCGACGCAGCTCGCGAAGGCGGTCTCAAATTCTAATTCAAAGTCATGGCAAATAAAAGCAATCGAGTTAAAAACACCAGCGACCTCGAACTCAAGGACCGCCTCGTAGCCATCAACCGCGTCACCAAAGTAACCAAGGGCGGTCGTGCCTTCACCTTCGCAGCCATTGTCGTCGTAGGCGACGAAAACGGCGTAGTAGGCTGGGGCCTCGGCAAAGCTAACGAAGTACAGGCCGCCATCGCCAAAGGCGTGGAGGCAGCCAAGAAGAACCTCATCCGCGTTCCCGTCCACAAAGGCACCATTCCTCACGAGGAAGAGGCCAAGTTCGGCGGCTCGCGCATCATCCTCAAACCCGCCTCGCACGGTACCGGCGTAAAGGCCGGCGGCGCTATGCGTGCCGTCCTCGAGAGCGTGGGCATCCACGACGTGCTGGCCAAGTCCAAAGGCTCGTCCAACCCCCACAACCTCGTCAAGGCAACCATCAAGGCCCTCGGCGAAATGCGCTCGCCCGCTCAGGTAGCCTCCAACCGCGGCATCTCCGTAGAGCAGGTCTTCAACGGCTAATTCAACAAATCCACAAAAGACAACTCTATAAAATGGCACAGATAAAAATCAAGCAGATCAAGAGCCGCATCAACTGCCCCAAGGTGCAGAAGCGCACTCTCGACGCCCTCGGCCTGCGCAAGATGAACCACACCGTAGTCAAGGAAGACAACCCCTCAATCCGCGGCATGGTTCAGGCAGTGCACCACCTGGTCGAAGTGACCGAGGCATAACAACGGTCAAAGCCCGTCCCCGGCACCGCTACGCCGGACCGGGGCAGGCAATAAATCAATTACAATCGAAGACTACTTAATACTTTATAAACATGGATTTAAGTAACATCAAGCCCGCCGCAGGCTCAGTTCACTCCAAGACCCGCATCGGTCGCGGCCCGGGCTCGGGCAAAGGCGGAACATCAACCCGCGGCCACAAAGGCGCAAAGTCGCGCTCAGGCTACAAACGCAAGATCGGTTTTGAAGGCGGTCAGATGCCTCTCCAGCGCCGTCTGCCCAAATTCGGCTTCAAGAACATCAACCGTGTTGAGTACAAAGCCATCAACCTCGACCTCGTACAGGCCCTCGCCGACTCGCGCCAGCTTCAGAAGATTGGCATCGAGGATTTCCGCAACGCCGGCTACATCAGCCGTTCGCAGCTTGTGAAAGTCCTGGCCAACGGAGCCGTAACCTCGGCCCTCACCATCGAAGCCAACGCATTCTCGGCAGCTGCCCAGAAAGCCATTGAGGCCGCCGGCGGTACCATCACAAAAGTCTGAAGCAACAATACCACTTCCCCCAACACATCATGAGATTTATTGAAACCTTAAAGAACATCTGGACAATCGAGGAGCTGCGCAAGCGCCTGCTCATCACCTGTCTGCTGGTGCTCATCTACCGTCTGGGCTGCTATGTGGTCCTTCCCGGCGTATCGCCGGCGGCCATCGACGCCATCTCGGAATTCACCAACAGAACCGGCATGATGCAGCTGCTTGACATGTTCGCCGGCGGTGCCTTCTCACAGGCATCCGTATTCGCCCTGGGTATCATGCCCTACATCACCGCGTCCATCGTCATTCAGCTGCTCGGCATGGTGCTTCCCAGCTTCCAGAAGATGCAGCGCGAAGGCGAGTCCGGCCGACAGAAGCTCAACCAGTATACCCGCTACCTGACAGTGCTCATCCTCTTCCTGCAGGCTCCCGCGTATCTGGCCAACCTCCAGTACCAGGTGACCCAGGCAGGTGCTTCCGCTTCGATGCAGTTCACCTTCTGGACATATCTTTACCTGACTATTATTCTCGCCGCAGGCTCCATGTTCATCATGTGGCTGGGCGAGCGCATCACCGACCGCGGTATCGGCAACGGCATCTCGTTCATCATCCTGGTGGGCATCATCGCCCGTCTCCCGGGAGCATTCTTCTACGAGTTCACAAGCCGTCTCCCCGGTGCTACCGGCAGTGAGGGCGGTCTGGTAATGTTCATCGTCGAAGTCGTGCTGCTGCTCGCAGTCACCGTCGGCGCCGTGGCTCTCGTGCAGGGCACCCGCAAGGTACCCGTACAGTACGCCAAGCGTGTCGTCGGCAACCGCCAGGTAGGCGGTGTCCGCCGCTACATCCCCCTGAAGGTGAACGCCGCCGGCGTAATGCCCATCATCTTCGCCCAGGCTATCATGTTCATCCCCGTCACCCTCGCAGGCTTCGGCCGCAACTCGGAGACAGGCCAGGGCATCGTCGCCGCGCTCACCGACATCAACGGCTTCTGGTACAACCTCATCTTCTTCTTCCTGATTGTAGTGTTCACCTACTTCTACACCGCAATCACCATCCGTCCCAAGGACATGGCGGAGCAGATGAAACGCGAGAACGGCTTCATCCCCGGCATCAAGCCCGGAGCCAAGACCGCCGAGTACCTCGACAACATCATGGACCGCATCACCCTGCCCGGCTCGATTTTCCTGGGCATCGTGGCCATCCTCCCCGCTTTCGCACGCTTCTTCGGCATCAGCCAGAATTTCGCCCAGTTCTTCGGCGGCACATCGCTGCTGATTATGGTGGGCGTCGTCCTCGACACTCTCCAGCAGATTGAGTCGCACCTGATGATGCACCACTACGACGGCCTCATGAAGGACGGCAAAATCAAGGGCCGCACCACCGGCTCGGCCTATTGATTGAAGCTTAGCGAACGCAAAACAGCAATTTGAAATGATATATCTCAAGACCCCGGAACAGATTGAAGCCATGCGCCCCGCCTGCGACCTCATCAGCCGCTGCCTGGGCGAGATAGCCGCCGAAATCAGGCCCGGAGTTACCACACGCCGACTTGACACCATTGCCCGGGAGTACATCCTGGACAATGGGGGCAAGCCCGCCTGTCTGGGGTACGAAGGTTTCCCCGCCACCCTCTGCATCGAAGTCAACGAGACCGTCGTGCACGGTTTCCCCTCGGCCTACTGCCTTCGCGAAGGCGACATCGTAGGCATCGACAACGTCGTGGAGAAAGACGGCTGGATGGCCGACATGTGCTACACCTTCCCCGTAGGCGAAGTCAGCCCGGAGGTCATGGACCTGCTCCGCACCACCAAGGAGTCGCTCTACGTAGGCATCGAGGCCGCCCGTGCTGGCCACCGCCTCGGCGACGTGGGCAGCGCCGTGCAGCAGTACTGCGAGGCCCGCGGCTACAGCATGGTGCGCGAGATGTGCGGTCACGGCATCGGCCGTGACATGCACGAGGACCCCGAGGTCCCCAACTACGGCCGCCGCGGCACCGGACCGGTCATGCGCAACGGCATGGTGTTCTGCATCGAGCCTATGGTGAACATGGGCACACGCAACATCGTCATCGAGCGCGACGGCTGGACATGCCGCACACGCGACCGCAAGCCCTCGGCCCACTTCGAGCACACCATCGCCATCATGAACGGCGAAACCGAGATATTGACAACATTCGACTATGTGCGCCAGGTAATGGGCGACAGATTTTTCTGAACCCCGTCCCGCGTGCTCAAGCAACCCCGAAAAGGCAAGCTGACATACACAACACAAAAACATCATTCCTTATAATTTATGGCAAAACAAGCTGCAATAGAACAGGACGGCACAGTAATCGAGGCCCTCTCGAACGCCATGTTCCGCGTCGAACTGGAGAACGGCCACCAGATTACAGCCCACATCGCAGGCAAGATGCGCATGCACTACATCAAAATCCTGCCCGGCGACCGTGTCCGTGTCGAAATGTCTCCCTATGACCTCTCAAAAGGCCGTATCGCTTTCCGCTACAAATAATAAAGACTGACGCCAAAGGCCAGCAAGCCGTCCCCGCCCGGGCCTGACCCCGGCAACAGGGAACCCTGTAACACAGATTTCAAAAACAACTAAAAGATATGAAAGTCAGAGCTTCTGTTAAGAAACGCACCCCGGACTCGAAAATCGTCCGCCGCAAGGGTCGCCTGTATGTGATCAACAAAAAGAATCCCAAGTACAAAATGCGCCAGGGATAAAACTGACGGAATAAGTGCCGGCCCGTCCTCTCACAACTTCACACAAAAACGGATGCGCGATAGACTCTGCGCAGTGATGACGGCCTCCGACATACTTTCCACCAGACAGTAAACTTACTAAATTACCCAAAACCAGATTATGGCAGTAAGAATCGTGGGAGTTGACCTCCCCCAGAACAAAAGAGGTGAAATCGCCTTGACCTACATCTATGGCATCGGCCGCAGCGCCGCCCAGCACATCCTCGACAAAGCCGGTGTAAACCGCGACAAGAAGGTCCAGGACTGGACCGACGACGAGGCAGCCAAGGTTCGTGAAGTTATTGGTTCCGACTACAAGGTAGAAGGTGACCTGCGCAGCGAAATTCAGCTGCACATCAAGCGCCTGATGGACATAGGCTGCTACCGCGGCGTCCGTCACCGCAACGGCCTGCCCGTACGCGGCCAGAGCACCAAGAACAACGCCCGCACCCGCAAAGGTCGCAAGAAAACCGTCGCCAACAAGAAAAAAGCTACTAAATAAAATTAACCTATTATGGCAAAGAAAACAGTCGCAGCCAAGAAGAGAAACGTCAAAGTATCGGCCGAAGGCCAGCTTCACGTGCACTCGTCTTTCAACAATATCATCGTTTGCCTGGCAAACAGCGAAGGCCAGGTCATCTCATGGTCGTCGGCCGGCAAGATGGGTTTCCGCGGTTCCAAGAAGAACACCCCGTACGCCGCTCAGATGGCCGCTCAGGATTGCGCCAAGGTCGCTTACGACCTCGGTCTCCGCAAAGTAAAAGCATACGTCAAGGGTCCCGGCAACGGCCGTGAGTCCGCTATCCGCACCATCCACGGCGCCGGCATCGAGGTTGTCGAGATTATCGACGTAACTCCGCTGCCCCACAACGGCTGCCGTCCTCCCAAGCGTCGTCGCGTCTGATACACAGTCACGCTCGGCACAACTTATTCTTTTAGTAAAAAGCAAAAAACAAACAACCGACTCCAAAGGCTTCCGGCCAGCGTCACCCCCTGTAACGGACAAGGCGACAGCCCCGCGGCGGCAGTGGATAAGACCATAATCATTCACCTCTCTATGGTCGCGGCTGCACAGCCACCGGCGAGGCCGGCCGGAGAAACAGAGCCCGAGTCACAAACCCCAAAAAGAAATGGCAAGATACACAGGCCCCAAAACCAAAATCGCCCGCAAGTTCGGCGAGCCCATCTTCGGCCCCGACAAAGTGCTTCAGAAGCGCAACTTCCCCCCCGGCCAGCACGGCCAGAACCGTCGCCGCAAAACCTCTGAGTACGGCATCCAGCTCCGCGAGAAGCAGAAAGCCAAATACACTTACGGCGTACTCGAAAAACAGTTCCGCAACCTCTTCGAGAAGGCTTCTTCGATGAAGGGTATCACAGGTGAAATCCTCCTCCAGCTGCTTGAGAGCCGCCTCGACAACGTCGTATACCGTCTCGGCGTGGCTCCCACACGTGCCGCCGCACGTCAGCTCGTCCTTCACCGCCACGTCACCGTCAACGGCGCCGTCGTCAACATCCCCTCCTATCAGGTAAAGGCCGGTGACGTCGTAGGCGTACGCGAGAAGAGCAAGTCCCTCGAGGTCATCGCCGACGCCCTCGCTGGTTTCAACCACACCAAGTATCCCTGGATCGAGTGGGACGAGACCGTAAAGGCAGGCAAGTTCCTCCACGTCCCCGCACGCGAGGATATCCCCGAAAACATCAAGGAGCAGCTCATCGTCGAGTTGTATTCAAAGTAATAACTACACACAAAACTTCCAAGATCGATGGCTATATTAGACTTCCAGAAACCCGACAAAGTGCTCATGCTCGAATCTACCAGCTCTTTTGGCAAATTCGAGTTCAAACCTCTGGAGCCCGGCTACGGCATTACCGTCGGCAATGCCCTGCGCCGCGTGCTGCTGAGCGCGCTTGAGGGTTACGCCATTTCGTCGATTAAAATCGACGGCGTCAAACACGAATTCGACACCATCCCGGGCGTCAAGGAGGATGTGACAAACATCATCCTCAACCTCAAGAAGGTAGTCCTCAAACAGACCGTCGAGAACACTGACTCCGAAAAGGCTACGATCACCGTCTCGGGAACGGAAGTTTTCACGGCCGGCGACATCTCCAAGGCCCTCGCAGGCTTTGAGGTGCTCAACCCCGACCTCGTAATCTGCCATCTCGACCCCTCGGCAACCTTCACTATCGTTCTCACAATCGACAAAGGCCGCGGCTGGACTCCCGCCGACGAGCACGCCGAACACGCCAAGGAGAACAACGAGCCCGTTGAAATCGACAAGATTTTCATCGACTCAATCTACACTCCCATCAAGAACGTAAAGATTGCCGTCGAGAACTTCCGCGTAAACCAGAAGACAGACTACGACAAACTTACTCTCGAAATAACCACCGACGGCACAATCCTCCCCAAGGACGCCCTTAAGGAAGCCGCCCGAATCCTCATTCACCACTTCGCCCTCTTCTCCGACGAAAAGATTGCTCTCGAGCCCACCGCCGGCGAAAACAACGAAGAGTTCAACGAGGAAGTGCTTCATATGCGACAGCTGCTCAAGACAAAGCTCGTCGACATGAACCTCTCGGTGCGCGCACTCAACTGCCTCAAGAGCGCAGAAGTCGAGACTCTCGGCGAGCTCGTCGTCTTCAACAAGACCGACCTGCTCAAATTCCGCAACTTCGGCAAGAAGTCGCTCACCGAGCTCGACGAATTCCTCGCAGGCCTCAACCTGTCGTTCGGAATGGATATCACAAAATACAAACTCGATAAAGACTGACTACAACAACGATGAGACACAATAAAAAATTCAACCATCTCAGCCGCAAGAAAGCCCATCGCGAGTCACTGCTCTCCAACATGACAGTTTCGCTGATCATGCACAAGCGCATCTTCACCACCCTCGCCAAGGCTAAGGCTCTGCGCGTTTACGCCGAGCCCCTCATCAACCGCGCCAAGGAAGACAGCATGGCCAACCGCCGCCTCGTCTTCTCGTACCTCCAGAGCAAGGAGGCCATCAAGGAACTCTTCGGTGACGTCGCAACAAAGATTGCCGACCGTCCCGGTGGCTACACCCGCATCCTCAAGACCGGCAACCGCCTCGGCGACAACGCCAAGACCTGCTTCATCGAGCTCGTCGACTACAACGAGGCCATGTTGAAGGACAAGGGCGGCAAGGCCGTCAAGAAGACTCGCCGCAGCCGCCGCAAGGCAGCCTCTCCTGCCGCAGAGGCACCCGCAGCTGAAACTCCCGCAGCAGAGTAATTCCATCGCTGACGCAAAAAAAAACCGACATTCCCTCTTCGGGTCTGCCGGTTTTTTGCGTTTTTGTCCTTGAAAAGCCGGGTTCTTATCCCTTTTTGACCATCGGATTGGCCTTTTTAACCTTCGTTATGGTCACAAAAACGACATTTTGCCATTATTAAAACTATTTCAGCGGAAATAACGAAAAAATTCGCTATATTTGCACTCGAAAAACGGAGACGAAAAATCGCTCTCCAGACTTGCAGACAATTACCAGCCTTCCCCCATAACCGACAACACAAACTAACTCAATATCAACATTCAAATAGCTCAGATTATGAAAATTGAGAAAATCATCGGCCGCGAAGTCCTCGACAGCCGCGGCAACCCCACCGTAGAAGTTGACGTATACCTCGAAAGCGGCGCCTTTGGCCGCGCATCAGTTCCCTCGGGAGCCAGCACCGGCGAAAACGAAGCCCTCGAGCTCCGCGACGGCGATCCCAAGCGCTACATGGGCAAAGGCGTTCTCAAAGCCGTAGCCAACGTAAACGGCCCCATCGCCGAGGCCCTCATCGGCATGAACGCTCTCGAGCAGATCAAGATTGACGAGGCAATGCTCGCCCTTGACGGCACTCCCACAAAGAGCAAACTCGGCGCCAACGCCATCCTCGGCGTATCCCTCGCCGTCGCCAAGGCCGCTGCCAACTACCTCGACCTGCCCCTCTACAGATATATCGGCGGCTGCAACACCTACGTGCTGCCCGTGCCCATGATGAACATCATCAACGGCGGCGCTCACTCCGACGCCCCCATCTGCTTCCAGGAGTTCATGATCCGTCCCATCGGCGCCACCTCGTTCCACGAGGGTATCCGCATGGGCACCGAGGTCTTCCACAACCTCAAGAAAGTGCTCCACGCCCGCGGCCTCTCCACTGCCGTAGGTGACGAAGGCGGTTTCGCTCCCGCCCTCGACGGCACAGAGGACGCCCTCGACTGCATCATCAAGGCTATCGAGAAAGCCGGCTACATCCCCGGCAAGGACGTCACCATCGGCCTCGACTGCGCTTCTTCCGAGTTCTATGAGGACGGCAAGTACCACTACAGCCACCTCAACAACGGCGCCGCCAAGGAGCCCAACGGCAAGACCTACACCCGCGAGGAGCAGGCACAGTTCCTCAAGAGCCTCGTCGAGAAATATCCCATCGACTCAATCGAAGACGGCATGGCCGAGAACGACTGGGAAGGCTGGAAGATTCTCACTGACCTCATCGGCGACCGCTGCCAGCTCGTAGGCGACGACCTATTCGTCACCAACGTCAAGTACCTCCAGCGTGGTATCAACGAGGGTTGCGCCAACTCCATCCTCGTCAAGGTCAACCAGATTGGCTCGCTCACCGAGACCCTCCGCGCTGTCGAGCTCGCTCAGCGCAACGGTTACACCGCTGTCATCTCGCACCGCTCGGGCGAAACCGAGGATGCTACCATCGCCGACATCGCCGTTGCCACCAACGCCGGTCAGATCAAGACCGGTTCGGCAAGCCGCTCCGACCGTATGGCCAAGTACAACCAGCTCCTCCGTATCGAGGAAGAGCTCGGCGCTGCCGCCCAGTACGGCTATGGCAAAAAGACCAAAATGCCCCAGGACTAATCTCCTGACCGCACATAACCTGTAACCCGAAGCGGGCCGCCTCCACACGGAAGCGGCCCGCTTTGTTGTTTGCCGTTTTATAATGTTCTACAGCTCACGCAGCCTTAGGATGCGGATGCCTGTGAACTGCCGGTTGCGGCGGAGGAAATCGCCCAGAGGCTCGTCGCTGACGGCGACCTTGCCCAGCGAACTCGACGCATGCAGCAGGTATGGCACCTTGTCCTTGAAAATCACGATGCCCATGTGCGTCACGTCAAGGTTCTTGAGATTGGTCGTCAGTGCCACGAGGTCGCCCTCGTGCAGAAACTCCGCCGTGGCCTTGCGCCTCACTACTGTCGTGGGGATGTACATGTACTTGTGGTTGCGGTAGCCCTGCTCGATGCTCTTTATACGCTCAAAGTTCAGCGAGTCCGTCAGGGCAGGGTAGCGGTCGCGGTTCGTGCTCATGAAGTCGATTGACCTCACCACGCTGCGTACGCCGTCAACAATATTTGTCAGCTCGCGGAAGTTTCCACGGTAGCTGTTGTCCACAATCCAGTCGCTGATATAGTGCAGGCGCGACGGGTAGCCGTTGATTTCGCCTCCGCGATAGCGTACGTTTTCCAGATGCGCCAGAAAGTCGCGCCACGACGACCGGTCCTCCGACGCCGTCAGCGCCAGCGCGGCTACGGTCTCAACAAACGTCGTGCAGTCCAGCTCGTCAAGGTTTACGCGCAGTTTTTCCTCAGCGCCCTCAAGCGTGTGCGCGACGTATGGCGTGCCGATAAATCCGCGCCCTATCGCCGACACATATTCGCCTGTCGAGCCATAGTGCCCGGCAATGGCTCCGGTCAGTATCTCGTTGATGCGCACCGTGTCCGCGCTCTCGTTGTGGAACTCCACATCCGCCGGATGATACGCCCATGCCATCGTCGGCAGCAGGCCCATGGCCGCCACGGCAAAGCATTTTATCCCTGAAAATCTAAAAATATGCATAGTTTCGAAGTTTTAGGTTTAAAGCGGCCCTTAATTGTTAAAGGCCGTTTCACCCTGCAAAAATAGCAAAATCTCTTCACATAAACCGGGTCACAGCCTCATCGTACCACATTTTGCCCGATTTTGACCAAAATGGAGAACAGGCAAAAATTTCTACGTTTTTCTATTATTTCTCCGATTTTTTGTCCAAGCTTTTGAACTTCAGCTTAAAACGTCAGTCTGTCATCAGGGGGCAAACCACATCAACGAAAAAAAGTTCACTTTTGTGATGTTAATTTCTGTTAATTCTTTCTGAAATATTTGGCCATGTCAAAAAGCCGCCG
>JBJEDC010000028.1:0-3930 GCA_051871645.1 Muribaculaceae bacterium
GGCGTAGGTCTTGATTTTGTTGTCGCGGACATTGCGGCCCACGACATACCAGCGCTGGCGGAAAATCTTGAGAAAATACGGCTCGTAGCTGATGCCGGTGGTGGGACGGCTGCGGCTGTAGTTGCGGTAGTCGAAGCTGATGCGGCGTCCCTCGCGTATGGCGTCGATGACTGTGCCCAGGAACTCGCGGGCGCTGGGGACGTCCTCAAGAAAGATGCGTCCCGAGATGTCGCGCGCCGAGGCCAGGGCGTCGCTGACGGCGCCGCTGTTGAGCAGCCAGTCGGTGACGGAGGTGTTGTGATGGTCTTCCTCGGCGATGTAGTATTCGTAGGTGGCGGGGTCGCACTGGATGTCGATGCCGAAGATTTCCTGGATGGCCGCGCGGTAATTGTACAGCGTGCGGCGGCACAGGGCGTTGCCTGCCCCGTGGGGGCTGAGCCGCCACAGGCGGTCCAGCTCGCCGCGGGTGATGCGCCCGCGACGCTTTATCGTATCGATCAGCCACACATATCTGGCGTACAAACTGCTCGGCATAGGCTTTCCCGGTTTTTAGGGGAGTATCAAATTATATTTTTCGTGATGTAGGGACATCGCTTTGCGAAGTTAATCCTGAATAATGACTGGATGGATTAACATGCCAAAGGCATGTCCCTACATTCAGGTTATTTTGACACACCGTTATTCTTTAATTCTTTCTTCTTGGCGCCGACGGTAAGGGCAAACAGGCCGGCGATGGTCAGGATGGCGTTGATTATCAGCAGCTCGAAGCTGGTGGTGTAGCCTAAGTAGTGCTTGAGAGCCCACTGAATGACCCAGCTCAGGGCCGGCGCCAGGATGCATACTACAGGCACGAGGCGGTCGTGGACGGGCTTCTTGCCGAACATGCCGAAGACAAACAGACCCAGGATAGGTCCGTAGGTGTACGACGCCAGCGTGTAGACGGCGCTGATGGCGTCCTCCTCGCTGAGGTAGTAGAAGACGATAATCACGATGCCCATGATGGCGGACATGCCGATGTGTACCATCTTGCGCGTGCGCGTCAGGCGCTTCTCGTCCTGCTTCTTGTGCGCGCCGAGGATGTCGACGGTAAACGAGGTGGTGAGCGATGTCAGGGCCGAACCGGCGGCGCTGTAGGCGGCGGAGATAAGGCCCAGGACGAACAGGATGCCCACGGCGACGGGGATGGCGGGATGGGTGGCGACGAGGCCGAAGAGCTCGTCACTCTTGGCGGGCATGCCGATGTTGTTGTTCTCGATGAACATGACAAGCAACGTGCCCAGGATGAGGAACAGCGCCACCACGAAGAACTGCATGACGCCTGAGACTATCATGTTTTTCTGGCTCTCGCGCGAGTCCTTGCAGGCGAGGTTGCGCTGCATCATGTCCTGGTCGAGGCCGGTGGTGGCTATCGACATGAAGACGCCGGCGAGGAACTGTTTCCAGAAGTAGGTGCCGGCCATCGGGTCGTCGAAGTAGAACATCCGCGCCGTGGAGTGCGAGGCGACGGCCTTGATGGTGTCGCCGATACCGTAGCCGAGGTTCTGCGCGATGAAATAGATGCACAGTATCACCGACATTATCAGGCAGAAACTCTTGAGGGTGTCGGTCCATATCAGCGTCTTGACGCCGCCCTGGACGGTGTAGAGCCAGATGAGCGCGATGGTGACGATGACGTTGAACTCGAAAGGAATGTGCAGCGGCCCGAAGACCAGAAGCTGCAGCACGGCGCAGACAACGAAGAAGCGCACCGATGCGCCCAGCATCTTGCTGAGGAAGAAGAACCACGCGCCCGTGCGGTAGGTCTTGCGGCCGAAGCGGTCCTCAAGGTAGCCGTAGATGCTGATGAGATTGCGCTTGTAGAACATCGGCACAAGCACATAGGCGATGGTGAAGTAGCCGACGATGAAGCCAAGTACCATCTGCAGGTACGAGTAGCCTTTGTCGGCCACCATGCCGGGCACGGAGATGAAGGTGACGCCCGAGATGGCGGCGCCGATCATGGCAAAGGCCACAATGCCCCAGTGGGCCTGGCGGTTGCCGGTGAAGAAAGTGGAGTTGTCGCTGCCGCGCGAGGCGAACCAGCTTATTCCGAACAGCAGCGCGAAATACGCCACAATGGTGATGATGACGATTACAGGTGTCACGTTTTAACGGTTATGGGCGGGTTGGAATGTTGTGAATTTCTTGATTGTGGCTGAGTTGTCTTACTCGGCATACAGCAGATACGGCTTGCGCTGCTGTTTGAATCGGGCGACGTCATCGGCCCAGGTGGCCTTGATTTCGTCGGCGCTGCGGCCTTCCTCAATCATCTTGCGGATGTCGCCGCGGCCGATGAGTTTCTCGAAGAAACCGCGGAAGAAGCCATCTTTATTGATACCGGGGTCGTTGTAGGCGTCGATGATGTACTTCATGGTAACGCCCTGCGCGATGGCCTCCTCGTCGCTGATACCGCGGAGGTCTACGCCGTGGCACAGTTTGTCAAGCTGCGGCGGGTTCTTGGCGCCGGGGACGCTGCGGGGCGTGAACTCAAAGCTGCGGCCGGTCATGTCGGGATGGCCGTAGCACAGGAAGGGCATGTCGGTGCCGCGGCCCAGACTGACGGGCGTGGCCTCGAAGTAGCAGGTCGCAGGATAGAGGTATATCGCCTTCATGTCGCGCAGATTTGGCGACGGCGCGATGGGGAGTCCGTAGCGCGTCTGATGGGTGTAGCCTGCGACAGGAACGACCGTCAGGGGTACCTTGGCGCCGTCTTTCAGCCAGCCCTCGCCGTTGGCCATCTGCGCCAGCTCGCCCAGCGTCATGCCGTGTACGACGGGAATAGGCAGGCGCCCTACCCCGCTCTGGTAGGTCATGTCGAGGATGGGGCCGTCGACATACATGCCATTGGGATTGGGACGGTCCAGCACCATGAACTCCTTGCCGTTGGCGGCAGCGGCGTTCATCAGGTCAATCATCGTGCAATAGTATGTGTAGTAGCGCAGGCCCACGTCCTGGATGTCGGTGACTATGATGTCGATGCCGTCCATCGTTTCCTGCGAGGGACCGCGCTTCTTGCCGTCATAGAGGCTGGCGATGCGTATGCCTGTCACGGGATCGGTTCCCGACGATACATGCTCGCCGGCATCGGCGGTGCCGCGGAAACCATGCTCGGGCGAGAAGATGCACGCCACATTGATGCCGTTCTCCAGCATCAGGTCCAGCGTATGCTTGTCGCCCACCATTCCCGTATGGTTCGAGAACAGCGCCACCCGCTTGCCCTTCAGCAGCGGGATATACTTGTCCGGCTGGCCCGCGCCCACGACAACCTGCTCGCAGCAGTCATCAGCAGACTTACAGCCAACGGCCCGGTCTTTGCCGTTAAAGGCATCGTTTTTTCCGCATCCCGGGCAGCCCTGCCCAAACGCGCTCAGCGCCGGCAAAAGCGCCACAGCAGCCATCAGCGCCACAAAAACATGCTTTCTCATTGCACTAATTCTTATCGAGTTTAATTTGATTGGTCAGAAAATCCTGATTGGTCAGAAAATAAGGTAATGACAGGTCACTATTAAGTGATAACGCTCCGGTAACCCTAAAAATTACGCCATAAAGTTACAACAATTTCCCCTCACCGCCAACACACCGCCCAAAACCATTAACATTGCTCAACAACGAATCGTGTTTATGTTAAAAAAACTTTATATTTCTCCATAAACTTTGCCATGTCCACCAAACCGCTTACCTTTGCAGAGCAAATCGGGGTATTAGCTCATCTGGTAGAGCGCAACACTGGCAGTGTTGAGGTAAGCGGTTCGAGTCCGCTATACTCCACTCAAAAGGCGATTTCTGAGTTTCAATCTCTGAAATCGCCTCATTTTTTTTACCAAGTGCAATTTGTTGGGCCCAAGCCGAAATTCCGGTGCATTTGTTAAAAAGAGTAGAATCGGATGTTAA
>JBJEDC010000029.1:0-20321 GCA_051871645.1 Muribaculaceae bacterium
TGGCATCGTGGTAAACTCTCGTTGACGGGAACAATGCACTATGAACCAATGAGGACAGGCTGCGCATATCTGTTACATTGTAAGATTTGCGAAAGGTAACTTACCGTGAAGTGACACGTATTTTTCAAGCATCCTCACTTCCTCGGTCCTTGGATCGACAGTCGGAGTTGGCTTCCATGCGATGAGCAGATTATCGGAATCGGCAAGCTGCCAAAGGTAGCGACCGCCCCAGTGACCGACTGCCGAACCTGCTCCGAATCGGAGAAGCTGACCGACTCGCTTTTTAAGACTTGTCGCTTTGCCGATATATACAATCTTACTATCGGCGACATAATTCACTTTTAGCTCGTCGATGCTTACGTTAGGATTTTTCCCCTTGAAGAAACCGCCCGTTCCTTCTGTAAGGAATTCCAGAGCCTTGTCGCTTTCGCGAACGACTATATAGACACCGCCACTTTCGGGCATAACCTTTGTGTTGCCACGAAGTTCCGATACCGGAACAAAACCCATGAAACCATCTTTTCTGTAATTTTCAATTTCTGTAGTCATCTTCTTATATTTGTTTTAGTTGTTTCTTTCAATCGCTTCTTTGTAAATTTCTCTGATTCTTGCACGCAACGACGGCGGTTTTATCACCGTAAGAGACGCACTTCTTGATAAAAGTGCCATGACGAAATCATTTGTAATTCTGAGCCGCAGACTTATTATGAATTCGATATCGTTGTCAATGAGTATCTTTTGCGAGCTATGCAATGGAGTCGTCTTTATAAACTTACCGTCAAGTGGGGAATATGAAAGCACTATTTCCTCAACAGGCATAGACGGGTCATCCCATATGCCATAGCTATGTTTGAAAAGCTCATCTGGGTTTATGGTCTCATCACGTTTGAATGTCTTGTCAGCTACATTGATATTTTGCATCCTGTCGATGCCGTAAGCCTTGAGAGTATCATGTTCATCAAGGGCAAGAAGATACCACAGCCCGAGGGACTCTTTAAGGAAATGAGGCTTGACACTCTTAGAAATCAGTTTGTTGCCCTTTCTTACAAGAATGTAATCGAATTCGACAAATCTTTGCTCCTTTATCGCACTAATCAAGATTGGAATATATTGCTGTCCGATAAAAATTTTTGAGGCAAGATAAAATTTTTATCGGACAGCAATAATTTGCGATAAGTCTCACGGCTTTTGCTCACATCAACGAGTTTTTCGGCGTTATCCAGCCACTTCTTGAAAATTTCCATGAGAGTCTCAGCGCGGGAGGAAATGCCGAGATAGGCGTTCTTGACTTTTTCAAGAGTCACAACCTCGTCACGCCGCTCCATTTCCTGAATATGGAATAGGATTGCGGCTCTTATTTCGGCGAGGAAATCGTTGAGCTGATTCGCTTTTTTCGTTTTTCCTCTCATCTTGCCGGCTTCGGTGTCCCAATCGCCGACGGCACAGGTCGCTTTCGTTGAGATCTGCGCTGCTTCCTTGTTGACGGTGAGGCGAAGGAATATTCCTGACTCTCCGTTCTTGTTGACCACGTTCTTCCTGAGAAAGAAGGAGGTCTTGTAGTTGGTTCTTACCATACCTTTTGGAGTTGAGAATTGTGTAACGTTGCGCGGTACAGTTCAAAGTGCAACGGAGGAGGGTTCATTGTCTCTGCTCTTTGATAATGTCCCCGGGTTGCGGGTACACGGTACCATGTGCAAAATTACGGGCCGTTAAAAATAAGGTTGGTGAAGACTTGTGTCAGACTAACTTGCGACTTTACAGATACTTATGAGGATCGCTGTTGCAGTTGGGCGATTTACTGTTGCATTTTCAATTTCTGCAACGATTTTTGCAACGGTTATGCAACGTCATAGGGTCTGAAGGGGTCGTTTTCGAGTCGTTTTGCTGTCGCATTTAACAGTTATCAACAAGGATGCAAGTAAGATAAAAGCCTGTAACTTTGATAGTTACAGGCTTTTTCTGGAGATGTACGTGGGTACATTCGCGGAAAGACAGGGATTCGAACCCTGGGTACGGCGGAGCCGTACAACGGTTTTCGAGACCGCCCCGATCGACCACTCCGGCATCTTTCCTTGGGTCGTATGTTACGGGATGAGGTGCTTCTCGTGATTTGTGGCATCCCTTTCGGGTGACAGAGTCACTACCTCTCCGTTTTTGCTTGGCAAAGGTAGGGAGTTTTCGTTAATTCTCCAAACTTTGGCGGTTTTTATTGTTGACACTTGTCAAATTTTAGAACTTAAGGGCTCGTTTGAACTATTTATATTCTCGTTTGACCTATGTATATTAATGTATTTGGGATTAGAGGGACAGTGAAATGAGCCAATGGAGTTAACAAAAGTTAAAATTTGAGTGTTTGCGTCATTTTGACAACAAATCGTTTGGCTGTTAAAATTATGTATTATACCTTTGCGTCGAAATCACACAAAGTGTATGCTTTATGAACGATCTGACAAATAGCACCACTGACGGAGGCAAGAAGATGTATTGCTACAAGTATCCACACCCGGCGCTGACGGTAGATTGCGTCATCTTTGGTTTTGATGGCGAAAAACTGAACGTGCTGCTTGTGGAGCGCGGGCTGGAGCCTTTCAAGGGAATGTGGGCTCTGCCGGGAGGCTTCGTGAACATCGACGAGACGGTGGAGGATGCCGCCCGACGCGAGCTGATGGAGGAGACAGGAATTGCCGATATGTTCCTCGAGCAGTTCAAGGTGTTCAGCGCCGTCCACCGCGACCCGCGCGAGAGGGTGGTGACGGTGGCTTTCCTGACCCTCGTCAGCCAGGACAAATGCGGCACTCCGCGCGCCGGTTCTGACGCCAATATGGCTCTGTGGTTCGACGAGAGCAAACTGCCGCCCCTCGCCTTCGACCACCGCGAGATCATCGAGGAGGCACGCCGCCACCTCAGCGACGTAATACGCCTGCGTCCGGTCGCTTTCCGGCTGCTCAACAAGGTATTCACTGTTGCCGAGCTGCAGCGCGTATATGAAATCATAAACCGGACGCAGTATGACCGGCGCAACTTTCAGCGCAAACTTCTGCAGAGCGACATTCTCGATGACCAGGGCATAGCGGAGGTAAGGACGGCCTCGCGTCCTCCCCGGCTGTACTCGCTCAAGCCTGAGATAGAGAGGGAGGCCGAGAGCACCGAAACGACTGACAACGACTCCATCGAGCCGATATGTGCCTGCGCTGCAGAGCCCGAAATCGGCTGCTGCGACTGCGACGGAGATTACGACATGGCCGAGCCGGGAAACGCATCCTGCCCTGACAAAGCAAGCCGCAACAAAAAAGACGACGGCTTCTCGCTCCGACGCCTTTTCGAATGGTGACATATCCTTAACCCCCAATTAATTATAAAACAGACCTCATTATTCTTACAACTCAGGAGGGAAAGCGCGCCATCTCAACTATTCAGCTTTTAATTTTCCATTCTACCAACCCTATTAAACGTATTGATTATGAACACGGAGAACAACACCTCAATCGCCAAGACCACTGTATTCAACCTTATAATCCTTGACGAAAGCGGCTCGATGTACGACCTGAAAAAAGCCACAATCTCGGGATGCAACGAAACGCTCAACGTCATCCGCGGCGCTCAGAAGCAGGCGGGTGACCGCCAGCGCCACCTCGTAAGCATCTACGCCTTCCAGAGTGGCTCTGTCCCCAGCCGTTACCTCATCAAGAATGTACCCGTCGCCGAGGTCAATAACCTCACTGACCGGGACTACGAACCTTGCGGATGCACGCCTCTCTATGATGCCGTGGGCATGACATTGGCCGACCTGGAAGCCATCGCCAACACCCACGAGGACGCCACCGCTGTCGTCACCATCATCACTGACGGCTATGAGAATTCGTCCACCGAATACACTGGTCCCAGGGTAGCAAAAATGATTGAAACGCTGAAAGAAAAAGGCTGGACATTCAACTTCATAGGCGCCAACATCGACGTCGAACAGGTCAGCCGCACGCTGAAGATTGACAATGCCATGTCATGGACCAGCGACGAAAAAGGAACCACCGAAATGTACGGCAAATTCAAGGCATGCTACTCAGCATGCATGGACGAAATGGTCAACGAGGATGCCGCCATGCCCCTTGAAGCGCGCATCGAAGAGCGCAAAAAACGCTCAAGGCGCTTCTTCGGTAAATGATTGATTACCGGTATGCTTACAGGACATTCGACAAATCGGAGCCTCATAGGCCACAAATGACCCTCCCCCGTCTGAACACACATCGGGCACCGCAGAAATTCGCGGTGCCCGTTGTGTGTTCAGAGTTTTGCTATCTGCTCGGCGGTGGGATTGACGGCCGCTATGCGACCCTTGGGGTCGATGAGCACGGTGCCCAGCTGTCCGCCTTCAAGGCGATAGTCGTGCCGCAATGAGGCTGCGGCTTTTCCTGTGATGTTGTACTGCGCCCTGGCGTCAAGGCTGTCGGCGTCCACTATGGCTTCGAACAAGGCCTTCTGCTCGTCGAAATTTACCCCGAGGTGTACGGCTTTGCCGTTTTTCCCGCACTCCCGGGCATAGTTTGCGCAAAGCATGCGCGATGCCGCGTCTTCGCTGCTCCAGAAGGACAGCAGGACATATTGTCCACGATAGTCTTTGAGACTGACGCTGCCGAAGCTGTTCTCAAGCCTGACATCTGCCGCTGTCTCGCCCCGGCCACCGTTACCGGCTTCTTCGTTGAAGCCCGAGGTGAACATCAGCGTTGCGGCTACAAGCGCAATCATCAGAAAGAGTTTTTTCATCTCGAAAATTTTATGTGAAACGATGCGGCAAAACAGCATGGCATAGTTACCGTGCCTGATTACGGGACAGGCTTTGGATGTCTGTAAAGATAGAGTCAGTGACCGGCCTTTTGCAGCCGGATTTTTGCCTTAGCCGCCATGCACATCGTGTCTGCGCTTACGGCTACTGCATGTGTGAATTCGCTGTTTTACCGTGCCGATTTTCGGCTGCACTCCGCCTCTGCGGATGTGATTGAGTTTTATGTTCGTTTGCAAAGGTACGCATAATCTGTTGAAATACAAAATATTGATGTTTTCAACATGGGAATTTCATCTTCCCGACCCTCCCCAAGCGTACTGATAAAGGGCAATCCGGACGTTTGTTAAATTAATATAACAAAGTATGCCATAACCCCCAGTTTTATATGCGTTTACTGTACTGCGGCGTTGCGCATCACCGGATTTTCGGCAACCCGCGCACTCCTTGTCATACCGTCTCTCCGGTCTGTTGAGGGCGGTAGCGGTACATCATGGCGAGGCAGGCGGCGGTGAGCAGGACGGAGGCGGCGGCAAGAATGAGAGAGCCGGTTGTAAAGGAGGTGTCCGATATGGATAAGGATGAGTCTGACCGGGTGATGAAGCGGCCGATGACGTAGAGTGTATTGTTGAGGGCGTGCATCAGGACGGGGACCCACAATGAGTGGCTCCAGACAGCGGCATATCCGAAGAGGGCACCTAAGAGCATACGGGGGACAAAACCGTAGACCTGGCCGTGCATGGCGCTGAAAATAATGGCCGTGAGCCATACGGCAAGGTGAACGTTCATGCCTCCGGTGGTAAAAAGGCGCTGGAGGCAGCCCCGGAAAAAGAGTTCCTCGGCAAGCGGGGCCAGCATGCCCACGAGCAGGATGCCCATCACCAGCGAGCCGACGTTGTGGCCGCCGAGCATCACCTCTATCATGTGCTGAGCCTGCATCTCGGCCTGACGCAGCGACTCCTCTATGGCCGGCGGCAGTTGTATCTGATTGTTCCAGGCGATGATTGTCTCCATGGCGGGTATGGAGAACACCAGCGCCAATAATCCCCACATCAGCAGCTTTAGCTCCGGACGACGGTCGAGCATCAGGAAAGTGGCCGGCAGACGCGTGATGAGCATGGCCGTCACCAAAGCGGGCAGCATGAAGAGCACGAGGTCCTGGATGACTGCCAGAATGCGTGTCGACGGCTCGGTCATGCCGAAAATCCTGATGACGAAGCCTATGAGCAACGATGTGATGACGAAGCAAAGAAAGGCGACAAGGACAAAAAGGCCGAGGCGCTTGGGCAGACTTATGGTAAATCGCATATACTTATATTATTAATCGTATGGCAGGTATTTGTAGAATTCGTCCACAAGGGCGCGGTAGGCGTCGGTATAGCCGCCGTTGAGCCGTCTTATGGCCATTCGGGCGCGTTGCGGCGGTCCGTCGGCACGGCTCAGCTGCAGCAGCGTGCGCTCGGCAGGACGTCCCTCGCGCATCGCCACGTCGAGGCGGCGACGCTCCTTGAGATGGGCCATCTCGGCATGATATATTACATCATCAGCCAGCGCCGTGGGAAAAATCAGCGCTACCGAGCCTTGGGCGGCGAGCACCTCAGCGGCCACCGTCACCACGCTCAGCGGCGAAAGCATTCCAGCATGGCGCGCAGAAGCCCGGGCGGCGTCGGGCGATTTCAAATCCTCGGTAAAGAACGGGGGATTGCTGACAATGAGTCCGGGTGCCACGTCGGGACGGAACCCGAGGGCGTCCCCGCACACTGCCGTCAGCCTGTCCGGCCACGGCGACCGCACGAAGTTTTGGCGGCAGTCCTCACAGGCGTCAGCGTCGTTCTCGACAGCCGTCACCGCCAGCCGCGGGAACCGCTGCGCAATCAGCAGCGACACTACTCCGCTGCCGGCACCGAGGTCGACGGCATGACGCACACCGTCGTCAGCCATGGCCCAGGCGCCCAACAGGACACCGTCGGTACCCACCTTCATGGCGCACCGTCCGTCCTCTACGCTGAACTGCCGGAAATCGAAAGACACGCACAAAATTACGAATAATTTTGTTAACAAATATATAATCCGTATCTTTGCAAACGCGTAAGGCGCAATTTCAGACAATCTATGATAGTAAACACAGCCCGTTTCGTCACCTCATCCCCCTCCGTAGACAAGTGCCCCCCGGCACCCATGCACGAGTACGCCTTCATCGGCCGCTCCAACGTGGGCAAGTCCTCGCTGATAAACATGCTCACAGGCAACCGTCAGCTGGCGCAGACGTCGGCAACGCCGGGCAAGACCATGCTCATCAACCACTTCATCATCAACGACGAATGGCAGATTGTCGACCTCCCCGGCTACGGCTTCGCCCGCCGCAGCAAGGCCGACCGCGCACGGCTTGAGACGATGATAAAGAGCTACATTCTGGGCCGCGCGCAGATGACAAACCTTTTCCTGCTCATCGACGCCCGCCATGACCCGCAGCGCATCGACCTCGAATTCATGCAGTGGCTGGGCGAGAACGGCATACCCTTCTCCCTCGTCTTCACAAAGATGGACAAACTGTCGTCCAACGCGGGCAAGATACAGACGGCCAAATACTGCGAGATGCTGCTCGAACAGTGGGAGGAGCTGCCACCCGTCTTCCGCACCTCGTCGGTCGACACCCGCGGCCGCAACGCCATCCTCGACTACATCGACGAACTCAACCGTCTCCCTCTGGAGCCTTCAACCGACTGCCAGCCCTCATAACCGATATATAAAAACCTTTTGCCGCCTGCCGGCGTTTTAGCTACATTCTGGGCCGCGTGCAGATGACAAACCTTTTCCTGCTCATCGACGCCCGCCATGACCCGCAGCGCATCGACCTCGAATTCATGCAGTGGCTGGGCGAGAACGGCATACCCTTCTCCCTCGTCTTCACAAAGATGGACAAACTGTCGTCCAACGCGGGCAAGATACAGACGGCCAAATACTGCGAGATGCTGCTCGAACAGTGGGAGGAGCTGCCACCCGTCTTCCGCACCTCGTCGGTCGACACCCGCGGCCGCAACGCCATCCTCGACTACATCGACGAACTCAACCGTCTCCCTCTGGAGCCTTCAACCGACTGCCAGCCCTCATAACCGATATATAAAAACCTTTTGCCGCCTGCCGGCGTTTTAGTTTCAACAACTCCTAAAAACACACTATTATGGACGATAGAAATTACGACGACAAATTCAAAAAAGCTGTAGACAGCTATCCCGGCGTGGCTGATGACGTGGCAGCCGACGGTACCACCACCGCCGAGCTCGTCAAAGAGGATGACGCCCTCCTCAACAACAACCCCCGCAACAACAACCTCGACGAGTAAAAAAATAATGCGAGAAATCCCCCTTTTTACCCCCTCCGGGGGTGTTGCCCCCCTTTTTACCCCCCCTCCGGGGTGGTTTATTCTCATCCCCTCTCTTCAGGAGCCGCCAGGGCGAACTCAGTGTGCATGATTTGCATGAGGAGGGCGGTGAGGTCGGTGGTATTGAAGGGGCGGGCGGATGCGCGTCGGATGAGGGCCTCGGTGTCGGGATGGCGGCGGCGGAAGGCGGGGGTCATGTACACCATCATGGGGATGGCGGCGGCGGCGGACTCGCTGGCGGGGACGCCGTCGCGGCCGTGGCCGAAGAAGTGGCGGTCCGACTCGAAGAGGTCCTGGGCGTGGTCCGAGAAATAGATGACGACGGCGTCCTGACGGTCGTAGAGGCGCATCAGGCGGGACACCACCATGTCGTTGTAGAGGACGGTGTTGTCGTAGCTGGAGAGGACGATGCGCTGGCGGTCTGTGGGCAGGTCGGGATAGTCGGCGCGCCGGAAGCGGCCGTAATGCGGGGGATAGCGCAGCCAGTAGGCCACATGGCTGCCGAGGAGGTGTATGACGGAGAGGTCGCGGGCGCCGTCGTTCCAGCGCTGCGCCATGGGTATGAGCAGGCTGTCGAGGTCATCGCCGATGCGCATGCCTTTGCTGCCTATCATGCCGTTGTCGGTAAAGGCGAGGCGGTCGCAGAAGTCGGCGATTTTCTTGACGGGGTTGTCATAGACGCCCTTAGGCGACTGGTTTGAAATCCAGCTGAGGCGGTAGCCGGAGCGGCGGGCGACCTCGAGGAAGGTGGGGCAGTCGTACCAGTTGTGGTCGGCCTGGCCGTTCCATGTGCCTATTATGTAGCGGAAGGCGGCGATGGTGTGCAGGGCGGGTGCGGTAGGCTGGCTGAACACCACCAGCGAGGAGTCGGCGGCGAGGCGTGCGAGGCGCGGCTGGGTGGGCCTGCCGTAGCCGTAGAGCGAGCAGTGGGAGCGGCTGAGGCTCTCGCCGATGATGACCACTATCTTTTGCGGAGCGGCGTCGGCGTCGGTGACGAGGGGGACGCCGGTGGGCACTATCCCGTGGCCGAAGTCCTGGCCGGTGAAGGCGTCAGTCTTACCGCAGATGTTGGTGCGGGTGACGTCGCTCTCCGGCATGAACGCCATGCACAGCGCCGCCGCAAGCATCATCACGACGGCGGCAACGCGCAGGGCGGGACGCAGACCCGCGGAAAGCCTGCGCCTGAGATATGACATCCCGAAGTACGCGCCGATAAACAGCGCCAGTGACCCGAAGACGCAGTACATGCCCTCGGCCGTGCCGTAGGCGCTGATAAAGTCGGTGGCCTCGCCGGGGTTGGTGGACACGATGACGGCGGCGATGTCGGGGTTGAAGAAGCTCTTGTACACCACCATCAGCACCAGGTCGATAAGCCAGTTGGCGGTCAGCGCCACAAACACCGGGACGAGCCACAGGCATGCCGCCCAACGCCGCCACAGCCTCAGCAGCAGGTACACGGCAAGGACGGCCCACACCAGGACCATGGCCGCGGACAGCATCTGCACGGTGGCGGCGAGGGGCGGGACCGTCCCGGGCTTGACGATGACATACTGCGTCCACGGCACGGCGGTGAGCATCAGCACCATGGCAGCGAAGAGCCCCGGCGTCCTCACCACCGGCGCCGACAGCACGCCGACAAGCCGGTGCAGGACACGCCTTGTCTTATTCGATTTGTCTGTAAAGCCCATTGCTGCGGTTTATCATTAAAATTCGACTGCAAAATTAGCGATTTTTCGCGTTTTCCACCTGCCCCGGCCGCCATTTTTGCCGAATATTCCGTAATTTTCACTATCTTTGCGGTCTGCAACAACAGGTATTACGATATGTCTGAACAAATCACATTCAACGACCCCGCGGCGCTGCCGAAGCGTACCCTCGAGCTGGCCCGGCGCCTGCGTGCTGTGCTCGAACCGGGCGACATCGGCAAGTTCAGACAGGCCCTGACCCTGAACGCCGGGGAGGAGGGCCCGGGCCGGAATGCCTTCGGCTTCCCCCGCGACGCCATGGCCGTGGAGACGGCGCTGACGCTCTGCCGCTATGTGGCCCCCGACCGCACGATGTCGGCCGCCGTGCTCCTCGAGGCTCCGGTACAGACGGGACGCGTCTCCGTCGACGATGTGCGCAGGATGTGGGGCGACGATGTGGCCGAGACGGTGCAGCGCCTCATCAAGGTGTCATCGCTGTACGGGCGTCACAACATCGCCGGGAACGAGGATGCCAACTTCCGCCGCCTGCTGCTGGCCTTTGCCGAAGACATCCGCGTCATCATCATCACCATCGCGGCGCGCCTGACGCTGATGAAGGCCATCAACCACCACCCCGACACCGACCTGGTGACAGCCATCTCCAACGAGTCGGGCTATCTCTACGCGCCCCTGGCCCACCGCCTGGGCCTCTACGCCATGAAGTCGGAGCTGGAGGACATGACCCTCAAATACACCGACCGCGACACCTATACCTCGATAGCACGCCAGCTCAACGAGACCAAGGTAAAGCGCGACGCCTACATAGCCGCCTTCATCGCACCTGTGCGCAAGCGCCTTGAGGCCATGGGGCTGAAATTCGAGATTAAAGGGCGCACCAAGTCCATCTACTCCATCTGGAACAAGATAAAGGCGCAGAAGACCGACGTGGGCCACATCTACGACCTCTTCGCCATCCGCATCATCCTCGACACCGCCCCCACGCGTGACCAGGAGAAGACCGACTGCTGGGTGGCCTACTCCGCCATCACCGACATGTACCGCCCCAACCCGGCGCGCATGAAGGACTGGGTGTCCATCCCCAAGTCAAACGGCTACGAGAGCCTGCACATCACCGTCTACGGCCCCGAGGACAAGTGGGTGGAGGTGCAGATACGCACCCGCCGCATGGACGAGGTGGCCGAGAAGGGCCTCGCCGCCCACTGGAAATACAAGGGCGGCGCAAGCGAGCAGGGCCTGGACGCCTGGATGCGCAACGTCCGCGACATCCTCGAGACTGCCGACGCAGGCCCCTCCGAGCTCATGAAGAACATGAAGCTCGACGTATACAACAAGGAGGTGTTCATCTTCACCCCCAAGGGCGACCTGTACCGCCTGCCCCTCGGCGCCAGCGTCCTCGACCTGGCTTTCGCCATCCACTCGGGCCTCGGCTGCAAGTGTATGGGCGCACGCGTCAACGGCCGCAACGCCAAGCTCAACCACAAGCTGCACTCGGGCGACACGGTGGAAATCCTCACCTCGTCCACGCAGGTGCCCAAGCGCGACTGGCTCAGCATGGTGGTGACTGGCAAGGCCCGCAGCAAAATCCGCGCCACCCTCAAGGAGCAGGAGCACCGCGCCGCCGAGCTGGGCAAGGAGCTGCTGCAGCGCCGTTTCAAGAACCGCAAGATTGAGCCCGACGAGGCTGTCATGGGACGACTCATCAAGAAGATGGGCTACAAGACGGCCTCGGACTTCTACAACCGCCTTGCCGACAACACCCTCGACGTCAGCACCGTCCTCGACGCCTACGTCGCCATGACCGAAAAGGACAGCGAGACGGCGCCCACGGTGTCGGCAGACGAGTTCCGCCTGCTGCAGAACACCGGGGAGGAGGCCGAGGGCGACCGTGGCGGCGCACGCTCGGAGGTCCTCGAAATCGGCGGTCCCGGCAACAAGGTGCGCGGCCTCAACTACAAGCTGTCGAAGTGCTGCAACCCCATCCACGGCGACAAGGTCTTCGGCTTCATCTCCAGCGAGGGCGTGGTGAAGGTACACCGCTGCGACTGCCCCAACGCCGCCAACATCCGCCAGCGCTACCCCGACCGCATCATCGACACGCGCTGGTCGGGCTCGTTCGACGGGCAGATGGCGGCCACGCTGCGCATCCTCGGCTACGATGACATCGGCATCGTCACCAACTTCACCTCGATAATCTCCAAAGAACGCAACGCCTCGCTGCGCTCGATATCCATCGACTCGCACGACGGCCTCTTCCAGGGCTTTGTCGTGGTGGGCATCAGCGGCAAGGAGGCCCTCAACTCCCTGATAAAGAAAATCAAAACAGTAAAGGGCGTGAAGGACGTCACCCGGGTTGACTCGGCGGGCTGACCTGCGCCACATATAACGACATGAAACACCTCGCAACATTAATCACCGCCGCCGCGGTCCTCGCCACGGCATCATCGTGCGGCAACAAGGAGCACGAGGCCGCCGCCGCTCTCAGCGCAAAGGCCGACAGCCTGCTCAAGGCCGGAAATTTCGAGGCCGCCCTCGGGCTTTACGACAGCCTCAACCACGCCTACCCCAAGGAAATTGACCTGCGCAAGGCCTCCGACGCCAAACGCGCCCGGGCAATCGAAGGCCTCGCCCAGAGCCAGGCCCCGCTCCTCGACCGCGCCATCGACTCGCTCAACAGCGTCATCGCCGGGCTCTATCCCGACTTCAACCGCGAGCAGTCATCATCGGCACTCAACGCCTACGCCGTGCATAAGTCGATGGCCGGGCAGAAAACCGTAGGAACTGCGGCCCTGCAGCCGCGCATCAACGTCGAAGGCAACGACGTCTCCGACACGCCCTGGTCCATCGCCGTCTTCGCCCCCTCCGACATCGGCCTCGGCTCAGTCACCGTCACCACAGCCTCAGGGCAGAGCTTTACCCTTGACGTATTCTCGGGTGACGGCCAGGTGGGCACAATCGTCACCTCCGTAGCCGAGCCCCTCGGCAAATACCTCTGCGAGCATCCCGACGACCCGGCCACGGCCTTCACCCTCAACGGCAAAAAGGGCAAGGCGCAGGGCAAGCTCACACCGGCCTTCACCACCGCCACGGCCGCCTCGTACAACTACGCCAGCGCCAAGAACCGGCTGCGCTCGACCCTCATCAACCGCGAAAAGATAGAGCGCCGCATCGTCATCGCCCGCGAGCAGGCCGCCAAAGCAGCATCCCAGGCAACAGCCCCTGCCGAAAAATAACTCAGCCGTCCGGATACAGTGACAGCCGGAAGCCCAACTGGCAATCCGGCTGTCACTGTTTTTATCAGCCTATTCTCTTACTTTTTTTCGGCGGCGTATGTGGCGGCGGCATCGGCAGTGCCTTTGTCACCGGCATCGGCGCTCTTGTCCTCGGCGATGTCCTCAGCCTTGGCCTTCTCCACGTCGGCCTCGGCCTCTTCCTCGCGGAAATCGCTGATACCGGCTTCGACGAGCTTGTTGTACCAGCTGAAGACCTTCTTGATGTCGTTGTTGTGTACGCGCTCCTCATCGTATTCGGGGAGGATTTCGGCGAAGCATGCGCGCAGCTTGTCGGGCGTGTCGTAGGCCTTGAGGTCGACGGGCTTGCCGTCGTTCTTCTCCTTGATGACCTCGAAAACCTCATAGAGGGGCTTGTCCTCGCCGTCGGTGTAGATAGCGATGTCGCCCAGCGACATGACCTTGTCGGCGGCGTAGGCGGGGGTGCGCTTGCCGGTCTCGATGTTTTCGACGATGAGCATGTTTTTGCCCTGGCTGACGAGCGAATAGAGGCCGGGCTTGCCTGCTATCGCGAGAATACGTTTCTTCATAATGGTGACGTTATGCGTTATGTAATGTAAAATTTAAAATTAAAATTGTAAAATTAATGCGCTATGTGCAATTGAGCCTCCGGGTTCGCCATTATGCATTGTGCATTGCGCATTGAACTGTTGTTCTTTTTCAACAAGCGGGCGGGGACAAAGTTTGCCCGGGGAGCGAATGCAAATGTACAAAATGTTGGATGATTTTCAAAAAATAATTAACTTTGCAGTCGGAACAGGTATGTTTACATATCCGCATACGCCAAACCTTAACACATTTCCAATCTGACATGTTATGCTAAGAAAAGTCGCACATTTTCTCACTCATAACCCGCTTACAATACGTTTTCTCAAGGGTCCGGCCCCGCAATGGGCGGTGTTGTTCACCGACATCGTTCTGGTATGGGCCGCCGCAATGCTCACCTTCGCGTTCAATCCAAGCGCCGGCCCCGAACCGGATGCCGGTATTTTCAGCATCTGGGCCAAGAGTCTGGCCGTTACAGCGATTTACGCGATGTTCATGCTGATGCTGCGGACGTTCCGGTCGGTAATCCGCCTGTCCACCATCTACGACACCTACCAGGTGGCCAAGACGGTGGTGCTTGCCTCGGTGACCATTCTGCTGCTCGATGCCGTCATAGCCTGGACGGGCCACGGCCACTATTTCGGCACCTGGAACACCTTTGTGCTGGGTGTATTCGCTTTTGCGATTATGGTGACGGTGCGCCTGCTTATCAAATATTTCTACAGCATGCTCAGCACCGGGATGGACGACAGGCGCGCGGTGGTGCTGGGGTCGAGCATAAGCTCGTTCACGATGTCGTCGGCGCTGCTGTCGTCGGCCGACAGCGGCTTCAGGCCCGTGCTCATGCTCAGCACGAACTCAAGCTTCACCGACAAGACCGTCAACGGCATCCCCATCAAGGAGTACAACCCGGAGACGGTGGCCGAGATATTCAGGGACTACAACGCCGACACGCTGCTGGTGCAGAACGATGAGATTGACTTCCTGCGCAACGAGGCCGCGGACGTCTTCCTCAACAACCACATCAACATGATGCTGCTCAATCAGATTGAGTCGTACGACCCGACTGACAACCACAACCTGTCGATAAAAGCAAAGGTGGAGAGCATACGCATCGAGGACCTGCTGGGACGCAAGCCCATCGACACGCACAACCCCGCCGTCAGCGACAGCGTGCGCGACCGCACGGTCATGATTACCGGCGCCGCCGGTTCGATAGGCTCGGAAATAACACGTCAGATTGCGGGCATGAAGCCCGGCCGCATCATCCTGGTGGACCAGGCGGAGACACCCATGCACGAGCTGCAGCTGGAGCTGGAGCGCTCGTTCCCCGACGTCCGCATCAAGATCTGCATAGCCGACATCGCCAACGAGATACGCATGAAGGGCATCTTCGACCGCTACCGTCCGCAGATTGTCTACCATGCCGCCGCATACAAGCATGTGCCGATGATGGAGCGCAACCCCGTGGAGGCCGTGCAGACAAATGTCTTCGGCACCAAGCTGCTGGCCGACCTGTCGATGCGCTACGGCGTGGAGTGCTTTGTCATGATTAGCACGGACAAGGCCGTCAACCCCACAAACATCATGGGCGCCTCGAAGCGCATAGCCGAAATATATGTGCAGTCGCTGGCAATGTCAATCAAGGGTCAGCAGCGCAACAACACGCGCTTCGTCACCACCCGTTTCGGCAACGTGCTCGGCTCCAACGGCTCGGTTATCCCTCTTTTCCGCCGTCAGATTGCCGAGGGCGGTCCCGTCACGGTCACCCACCACGACATCATCCGCTATTTCATGACCATCCCCGAGGCCTGCAAGCTCGTGCTGGAGGCCGGATGCATGGCCGAGGGCGGCGAAATCTTCATCTTCGACATGGGCAAGCCCATCCGCATCTACGACCTGGCCACGCGCATGATTCAGCTGGCAGGCCTGAAACCCGGAAAGGACATCGAGATTGTAGAGACGGGCCTGCGTCCCGGCGAGAAGCTGTTCGAGGAACTGCTCAACGACCACGAGCGCACGCTGCCCACGCACCACAGCAAAATCATGATTGCCAAGGTGCGCACATACGACTATGCCGAGGTGTGCGAGCATCTGTCCGAACTGCACGACAACCTTGTCCGCGACATTGAGCACGACATCGTGGCCTCGATGAAGCGCATCGTGCCCGAATACAAGAGTCAGAACTCCGCTTTCATGGCCATCGACCGCGAAATCTCGGATGACGAGGTCATGCACGAGGTTTCCGGCACCGGCAAGGCCTGACGCACTTTTTCTCCGCTTCATACACCGGCGCCCCGGTCACGGCGGCGCCGGTTCTTTATTTCAGCGGCCGCAGCTAACATTACCCGTCCTCCGGTGTTTATAATTAGACATCACATCCTCACACATCACATAAAACACATCAGTGCAGACCGACGAGCACAGCCAGAAGACACCGGCAGGCGGCGCCGACAGCCGCAGGCGCAAGAAGGAGATGGAGCAGCGCATACTGCTGCGCCAGACCCCGCTGTTCCGTGACCGCGCCCGTCGGGCAGGCCAGCGCCTGCGCCGCAAGTTCAGCTTTTTCAGCATCATCGACAAAATATCCGCGTGGACGGGAAGCCTGAGCCTCGTCGGCGCCATTCTGTGCGTGGCATTGCTGCTGATAAACATAGGCTTCGAGCACGACGCACATCTGTTTGTACATGTCCGCCGCACGGTGCGCGTCATCCAGGGCATATTCCTGTTCAACATCTTCATCCAGTCGCTGAAGCCCGCCCAATCGAAGCACACGATACGTCTGTTCGTGTGGATTGTCAACGGGCTGATGCTGATGACGCTGCTGCCTGTAATAGTGCCGTTCAAGGCCATACCGTGGCTGCCCGGGCTGAAACAGTTCCTCTACGGGCCCGTCTACCTCTACCTTGCGCTCAGCGCCTATTCGGCAATGTGCATCTGCAAGGGGATGATGGCGTTGATGGGACGGCGCACCAACCCGGCCATGATGATGGCCGGGAGCTTCCTCTTCTTCATCCTCATCGGCTCGTTTCTGCTCATGATGCCGCGCTGTACATACCATACCATCAGCTACATCGACTCACTCTTCGTAGCCACCAGCGGCGTCTGTATCACCGGTCTAACCACCCTCGACATCCCCACCACCTTTACGCCCCTGGGGCAGGTCATCATCTGCATCCTCTTTCAGGTGGGCGGCATAGGCGTGCTCACCTTCACCAGTTTCTTCGCAATCTTCTTCAGCGGCACACGCAGCATATACAGCCAGCTCATGCTGCGCGACATGGTGTACTCCAAGACGCTGAGCTCGCTGGTGCCCACGCTGATTTACATACTGATAACGATAATCGTCTTCGAGGCCATCGGCGCCGTCATGATTTATTTCACCCTCCCCGAAGGGATGTTCGTCAGCGAGGGCGAGAAAATCTTCGCGGCGGTTTTCCAGGCCATGTCGGCCTTCTGCAACGTCGGCTTCTGCAACATCGAGGGAGGCATGCACAATCCGCAGCTCATGGGCGGCGACCAGACCATATACATCGTCATGTCGGTGCTGCTGTTCCTCGGCGGCGTGGGCTTCGCCGTCCTCGTAAATATCCGCGACAGCTTAACGCAGTGGTGGAAGATGCGCTTCATGCGGCTGTTCGGACGTGTCAGGGGCCATGCCCCGCACCACATCATCGACCTCAACACCAAGGTGGCCATGACAACCTCGCTGATAATCCTTGCCGTAGGCACCGTGTCGTTCTTTCTGCTCGAGAGCTCCAACTCGATGAGCGGCATGAGCTTCTACGAGCGGTCGGTACAGTCGGTCTTCAATTCGCTCATACCACGCAGCGGCGGCTACGACTCCATCAGCCCCAACAGCTTCCGCAACGTCACGCTGCTGCTGATACTGATACAGATGTGGATTGGCGGCTCGTCACAGTCGATGGCCGGAGGCATCAAGGTCAACACCTTCGGCACCGTCTGCCTCAACCTGGTCAGCATCGTGCGCTCGCGCCGCTCTGTCAGCTCATTCGGCCGACGCATCAACTACTCATCGGTCCGCCGCGCAAATGCCGTGGTGACGCTTTCGATACTGACGACATTCGTCGTTGCTGTCGCCCTCATGCTCATAGAGCCGCAGATGTCAGCCAAGGCATTGATTTTCGAGACCGTCTCCGCCACATTCTCCGTCGGCTCGTCGCTCGGCATCACTGCGTCGCTGTCACTGGCCTCCAAACTCATCCTCTGCGTCACCATGTTTGTCGGACGCGTGGGCCTGCTGTCGCTGCTGATTGGCGTCTTCCCCGACCGTCGCGACATCAGCGGCCACTACCCCAAAGAGCAGATTATCATCAACTGAAGACACTTAATACAAATATAAGGAATACAATATGCGATACCTGATTATCGGCCTTGGCATCTACGGCCAGAACCTCGCCCGGGACCTCCAGGACATGGGCCACGAGGTGGTAGGCGTCGACAGCGACGAGTCGCGCGTCGACCAGATGAAGGACACCCTCGCCACCGTCTACTGCGTAGACACGACGGAGGCATCGGCCCTCAACGTGCTGCCTTACAAGGACTGCGACCTGGTGGTGGTGTGCATCGGAGAGAATTTCGGCGCCTCGGTAAAGACCGTCGCCCTGCTCAAGCAGGCGGGCGTCAAACACATCTATGCCCGCGCCATAGACCCGCTCAACCAGGCCATTCTCGAATGTTTCGAGCTCGACCGCATCCTCATGCCCGAGCAGCACGCCGCCGCCGACCTGGCCCGCGAGATGCGCCTGGGACGGGACATTACGACGATGGACATCACCGACGACGTCTTTATGGTAAAGGCGCCGGTCGACGAATATCACGAGGGCAAATCGTACGTCGACATGGTGGCCGAGGCCGCCAAGACCGCCGAGGGCTCGAAGGATTTTGTGCGCATCATCGCCGCCACACGTCCCGTCAAGCGCCTCAGCCTGCTCAAGGTAGCCACCTTCGACCAGGCCATGCTCGACATCACCGACCCGTCCGTGATAGCTCAGAAAGGCGACGTCATCACCGTCATGGCCTCGTCGCGCCTCTTCAAACGCTGAAATTTCAGCTGTTTCGGCCTTTTACACCCCGTAGTCGACGCAAGCGCGTGCTTCCTTGTGACCGGCGATAAGGGCTACGGCGACAAGATGGGCGGGATGTGCCGAATAGGCGGCGACATCGGCCATTGTGTCAGCGGTGGCCGTCAGCACCAGGTCCCACGTCTCGGCGGGATTGATGTTTATGCCTACCTCGATTGACCGCAGCTGCTCAATCTGCGCCGGCAGGGCTACCAGTGCGTCACGGAAGGATTTGGCAACGGCAAGACGCTCCCCGTCCGTGCCGCTGAACTTGAACATTACAATATGCTTGACCATAGTGCTCGTATTTAAGGTTTGTATTTCGGGATGCTAAATTAGCAATTTTGGCTCAGAAAAGCAAGGGCATTACCGGTGCACATAGCGCCAGCCGGTGCGGCTGATGTCACGGTACGGCAGTCCGGCTCCTTCCAGCTCCCGGGCATAGCGGCGGCGCACTTTGGCGTTGAGATGTCGCGTCAGCAAGACCGTGTCGGCTTTGAGACGTTGAGCGTCAGCCACAATGCCGCCCCGGTAAACGTCAGTGATGACAAAATAGTCTACGGGGCCGATGTAGGCCGCTGTCTCTTCATCGGCAATCAGCATAATATGTCCGTCAAAGCACAACAATGCCTGTTCTTTCGTCACCTCCCCTGCCCTGGCATTTCCCTGAACGGCAATTATGGAGTCACATTGCCGATGGCCGACGAGGTGTCGGAATGTCCGGTTTACATCTTCTATATCAGACGTATTAGCCAGTAGCACGCCGCGACTGCCGAACACCACAGTTGCGTCATGCGAGTCCGCCGGGATATAGATTTCGGTCTCGGGTGCTCCTTTCCGAGAAAGCACGGACATAACCAAAGCAATTACCGTCAGCGCCGTAGCGGCAAATGTCAGGCGTGTCGGTCTTTTCACTGACACAAAAATCAGCACTACGGCAACGGCAAAAATCGTCATCTGCAAGCCATCGGGGTATATGCCCGTTATTTGCGAGTGCGGCAAGTCTGCCAGTCCGTTCAGCGCCTTCTCCATCAGACCGTATACGCTGTCGACAAACCGGGGCAAAAAGCCTGGATTTAGCCCTATAGTCGTGCACAATGTGGCAATGGCGGCGCCCGTGAGTATCACCGGCACAAGCAGTCCTACAACAATGTTCGCGGGTAGGAACCACACCGGCAGGGCGTGGAAATACAGCACCGACAGCAGAGAGGTGGCGACGAGGGCGCCTATCGGAGCCAATACCAGCGAGCACATCGCACTCAGCCACTGATGACGGTACGGCGACGGCGCGAGGCGTCCGAACCAGATGACGCCGACCACAGCCGCGCACGACAACTGCATCGCCGGTGACCACAGCCACATCGGATTTATGAACAGCCATACCGTTATCGTTACCAACAGCGCATTATACGGTGATGACGGTCTTTCGAGGTATCCGCTCAGGGCAAACACCGCCAGCATCACCGCCGCTCGGGCCACCGACGGCGGCATGCCTACGCTCAGTCCGTACAACATCACCGCCGACGGCAAGGCAACGGCATA
>JBJEDC010000030.1:0-19381 GCA_051871645.1 Muribaculaceae bacterium
GTTGATTCTATCTGCTCGATAGATGGCAGAGAACTCTTTATTTCTTTGGGAATGAGTTTGGACAACTCATACTGAGATATTCCAAGAGGAAGATTGTATGCCTCCAATGAATACTGAGCCTCGATGTTGTCTTTGTCCTTGCAAATCAACAATCCGATGGTAGGATTGTCGTATTCTGTCTTCAGCTGATGATTGACTGCCGTCACATACAGACCTAACTGTCCGAGGTGGGAAGCCTCGAATGAGCCGGTCTTTAATTCCACGCAGCAATACGCGTGTATGCGGGTGTTGTAAAACAGAAGGTCGATGAAGATTTCTTTTTCTCCTACTTGCAGTCGATACTGTCGCCCCATATAGGCGAATCCGGTGCCTAACTCCACAAGGAATTTCGTCACGTTGGCGACAAGAGCGTCTTCAAGTTCCCGCTCGTTATAGTCCTCCGTCATCGCCAGAAAGTTGAACACGTATGGATCTTTAGTGGTCTGTTGTGCGAGATCACTTTGTGGGGCCGGAAGCGTTTTGCTGAAATTGGTAAGGGCTTTCGCCTGACGCTCGTACAGGTCGGTGCCGAGGAAATTCAGTAGTACATCGCGTCCCCAGCTGTTTTCTATAACCTTACGGACAAAGAAGAGAGCCTTCTTAGCATCCCCTTTGCTCTTGTCAATAATTGTTCTTTGGTGAAACCATGGAATTGAGCATATTTCTTTCAAAACGAAATCGTCCACGCCCTGTGGATGATTCTGATTCCGGGAATCGTCCACATTCCGTGGACGATTTTCAATTAATTGAGAATAAAGGCGATAGAAATAATACATGTATTTAAGGTTGGTCTCTGAAAAGCCTTTTTCTCCGGGCATCTCAGACCTCAAATCATGACTAAGCGTTTTGTAGAATCCGGTGCCATAAGTGTTGGCATACTGTTTGTCGGCGATGTCGCGTCCCAGACTCCAATAGTATTCCAACAATGTGCGGTTGGCATCTACGGATGCTTTAAGACGGGCGGAAAGGTAGCGTTGCTTGAGTTCCTTAACCCAGCTACGGTACTCTTTATTCTGAGAGAGTGTCAAATCCTGTGTCATAATACAAAATTACGCATTATTCTTCGATTATCAGTAAATCCCAATGGTTTAATCAAGTAAATCAACAAGTTCTTTCTTCATATCCTCGTCGATGTCGCGGTAGCGGGCGAAAGCTTTGCTGCCTTCCTTATGACCGCTGAGGGAGCCCACGAGATTCGGGTCCTTGACTTTCTTATAGAGATTGCCGATGAAGGTGCGTCGGGCCAGGTGGCTGCTTGCGATTTCGTTGAGGGGGCGTTTCTCTTCCGCACCAGTCGTCGGATTGAGGACAGTCACCATACGGTCCACTCCACATACGGTGAAAAACTTCTTGATAGCCACGTTGTATTTCTGCGAACTGATGAACGGGAACAGTTTCCCTTTCAAGTCATCACGCCCGGCATATTTCTCTACCAGAGCCTTTGCACGTGCATTGAGCGGTACACGGACTACCTGAGGACGCTCTCCTTTGGTCTTTTGCGGCATATATTCTATGGCACCGTTGATGATGCTTGCCGGAGTCATAGCCATAAGATCGGACACACGGCAACCAATCAAGCACTGAAAGATGAAGATGTCACGCTGTGCCTCTAGTGAGGGATTTGCAGAAAGGTCATAGTCGGCAATCTTGTCTCGTTCTTCGAGAGAGATGTAATAGGGAGTGCCGTACACCTCGGTTGTTGTTCCGTTGTACTTGGCAAAGGGATCGTTGGTCGTCAGTTCCTGGTCTCTGCACCAGCGATAGAAAGCCCTCATCAATCCGAAGAGTCCGACAATGGTATTGTCCCCCTTGGGGTGGGGCTTCGGCTTTTTACGCTGAGAGTGCGTATCCGCCGGAACAGCTTCGTAGATTTTCGGATACTTCTTGTAGAACTTATGTTCGTTGCGGAGGAACTTCTCGAAGTCGTTCACATCATCGACTGTGAAGTCATCGAGCTTGATTTTATACCGGCGGTTACCATTGGCGCGGACATAGAGTTCATATCGCATCAGCGCACGTTTGAGAACGCGCAGATGCTTTATTCTCCACTCGGAGATATTCTTTTTTGTGATATAGTCCTCGAAGATGTCGAAGAAGGTCACTTCGGGCGCAACGGGAGCCTCCTCCACTGGTGGGTTGAGGAATATTTCAAGTTGATTTAGGACGAAGTCTTTATTGAGCTTTTCCTGAGGTGTGTCTTCGCACAGGCGTATGAGAAACTTTTCCATCGACTCAAGCTTGTCCTCAAGTTCGCGGAGTTGTTTCTTTTCAGCCGGGTCACGAGGCATTATGAATTTGCCGTCGTTGAATCTTTTTCGGTCAACGTAGAGACCACTTTTGATTCGTATGATACACCCACGAGAAACGGATATTCTTAGGTGTATTTCGACTATTCCGGTCGGAGTTGATTTAGTCGATAAAGTGCGTTTTACAGTCGCCATTAGAGAGATTTATTTAAATTCAACTTAGTTTATTTGTCTGATGCAAAGGTAATAATACCCTCTCATATACACAACAATTTTTGTCAACCATTTGTCAACCGACCCTGAATTTTAACAAATCGAGTTCGAGTCTGATTGAAATTTGAACTGATTTAATTCAATTTATTATGATTGAAATACAGCGTTTTACGCAAATATTGACATTCACTCAAAAATGAGCACTATTCAATACAGTTCATAGTTAATGCTCCTGTTCTGGGCACTATGGGGCGGCATCTGATTGAGGGAACGATTAGATGTCGCCCCCTTTTTTATTTCTTGCTTTCTGAATTTGCGATTGGGGCGGTCAGCGGTTGCTGATGTAGCGGGTGTAGTAGTCGAAGATGAGGGCGGTGGCGGGGAGGGCGATGATCATGCCGAGGATGCCGAAGAGGGAGCCGAAGACAGAGAGGGAGAGGAAGATGATGGCGGGGTGGAGACCCAGCTCGTGGCCCATGACGCGGGGGGTGATGATGTAGTCGCAGACGCACTGGCTGAAGACGTAGACGAGGGCGCACTTGCCGATGAGGGGCCAGAAGCTGACGCCTCCGCCGAGGGTGTAGATGAAGGCGATGACGGCGACGGGGATGACGGTGATGTACTGGAAATAGGGTATCATGTACAGGAAGCCGACGAGGATGCCCAGCGGTATGGCGAGGGGGAGGCCGACGATGGCAAAGCCGGCGCAGTAGAAGACCATGGCGAAGAGGGCGACGACGCCCTGGCCGCGGAAGTAGCGGTTCATGCCGTTCTTGACGTCATCGACGACGGCAAGGGTGCGTTTGCGGTAGCGCTGCGGGACAATCATCTTGAGGCCCCGGACGATGCGCTCGTAGTCGATGAGGATGAATAGGACGTATATGACTGTGAGCATCCACTCCAGTGTCTCGAGGATGACGTTGAAGGACTGCTCGAGCAGGGACGAGCCTTTGCGGATGAGTTCCTCGGGCTGGAAATGGGTGAGCATGTGGGTAATCTGCCGGGGATTGAGATGGCGGTCGACGAAGTCGATTATGTGCCTCATCTCGCGTGACGGCTCGATGCGCCCGGTGCGCACGTCATCGATTATCTTTGACAGCTCGCCCAGCTGTGTGGTGACGGTGGGTATCGTCAGCCACAGTATCAGGGCAATCACTCCGGTGACTTCGACAAGGGCTATGACGGAGGGCACGACACGCTTTCTGGTGTGCAGCACCCGCTGGTTCAGGCTGACGAGGGGCTGCATTAAGTATGCTATGAGGACGGCGACGAAGAAGGGCAGCAGGGCGCCGCGCAGGTAATATATCAGCCACAGCAGTGCCACGGTGAGGGTGACGCCGATGATGAGGCGCATGATGCGGTCGGTGTTCCAGTATTGTGTCATTGTAGCGTATGATGAATGTGTGATACTATATAACAATCCACCCCCGGCCGGCGTTCACGGCAAAGGGGTGGATAATTTGGTTCGGGTAACCGAGGCTTAGCTGACAGCAATGTCATCGGTTATTTAAAATCGAAATAAGGCCTCTCGCCACCGGTTTTGTAGCTGTTGATAAGTTTTTTTGCATTGTCGCGATTTTCTTTCGAGTTCCGGCAGATTGTTATGGTGTTGTTTTCGATTATAACGGCCAGTTTGCTATTGGTGAGCAACGCGCAATAATTTTTTTCGCCGGCATTGGTACTGTCGTCTAAGATATATCCCTTTTTGGCGATAGCCTTTGCCAGCATCGTAGCTTTTTTGTTGTCCCATTTGTCGGAGGTCACGTCTATCGAGAACCGGCTCAGGCTGCAGTCTTGATTCCAGTCGTAGATCGGTCTGTAGTTATCGTCATACCAGAAGCCGCTGATATAGGAAGAGAAATATGCTGTGGTCGTGATACTGAAACCATTGCCGTTTTTAGACAGTTCGGGAAGTTCGGCATTGAACTTGGACACATACTTCGCTGTGTCGGTGAATAATTTTTCGGGCACTTCACCAATCGTGAATTTGCCGACTCCGTTGCTGTTGATGATGTCGGCTATGTATTTTATGGCGTCGTTGTTGACATTGAAATTGCTGAAGATTGTACCGGGCTCAACACCGCCGATCCTGTTAAAAGTGGCGATGTTGCGGGGCTTGCCGTTGTTATTGAGGAAAATATCGCTGCCGCCGGTATGTCCCACCAGTCCGAAGCGTCCTTCCCAGGTTACGCCGTCCCAGTAACATTCGGTGCGCTTGCTGTTGTCGCTGTCGCCCTTGAAGATCACGCCCTGTTGTGTGCCGTCATGCTTGATAAGGTCGCCCAGAAATTCGTCCGAGCCTATAATCTGCATTTTCTCGAATTTAGGACGTACAATGATTTCGGCATCATAGTTCATTACGCCATATTTGTCGCCGATGTTGCCGTAAATTATATAGCCGTCGTTCCAGTCTGTCACCGAAGTCGCTGACTCGGGCAGTTTTATGTCTGTCTCGCCCTTCTTGTTTATCATTGCGATGTGTCCGTCCTTGTCGCGCACGGCCAGATGCCCCGACAAAAAACGGTCTTTCAGGGGCTCGGTTCCCGTGGCGAACTTCTTGACGACGTCGCCATTTTTGTCAATGACGGCCCATTCGGCTTTTTCGCCGCGGGTGGAGTCGGATAGGCATACTATCGCCAGATTTTCGTTGAAATCATGTGCTATGGTGTATCGGGGCGGGATGGCGACTTCGCCTTTGGTGTTCACATAGCCCCAGGCGGGAACGCCTTTGGCGTTATTTACGGCAATGGCCAGCATACCTTGGGAAAAGCGGGGCCGGCACATCGTGACCTCCTTGCCGCCGACAGGCTCGAGGGTGAATTTCACCTCGCCCTTGCCGTTGAGCAGGGATATGCGCTCTTTGTCGCGCGTGGCGGGGATGAGGCCGTCGCCCATATATCCCAGCTGGTCAAATCCCGAGGCTACGGCATGGTGCACGTCGCTGAATTTGTAGAGGCTCAAAAGTCCGGGGTTGTCTTCCTGGGCAAAGAAATATCCGTCCACGACGTCGGAGGGACGGTTTTTGAATTCGTCTTTGCATTCGAGGTCGCCGTCGGGGCTGTAGAAGCTCCACAGCCCGTCCGGCTCCTTCTGGACGGCCAGATAGTCATAGGGAAAATCCCGCCCGTCGTCATGCGAGCACGATGTCATTGTGACGAGACAAGACGCTCCCAGTGTCAGCGAGATAAGAAATGTTTTGTTTAAGGACATAGGTTTTACAAGTTCCAAGTGGATAAAAAGACTCTTTTTTATTCTCCGGCGGAAGTATCAGCCAGTGAAGCTGTGGGGTCGTAGATGATGTAGGGTGAAGTCGACACGTCATCTCTGTCGGCCTGGCTGTCGTAAATTCTGATGACCTCCGCAGCCATTTCACGCGCTTGCTTTGTATTGAAACATATAGTGATGTCGACGCCCGTTTTGAAACTGCAGTTTGTGATGATGACGGCCATATTGTCTTTGGTGAGGAGTGCGCTGTAAGATTTGGTATCCGGCCGGGTTGTGGCTTCTATGGTAAAACCCTTGCGGGCTATGGCATCCGCCAGCGCTTTCGAGTCTTTGGCGTCCCACCTGTCGGCGAAGATAGAGCCGGAAATTCGGTACAGACGGCTGTTCGGGTTCCAGGCGCATACGTTGTCCCCGCCATCGGCTTTTGAGGAAAGCACGATTACGTCGGAGAAATTTGCGAGTGCCGAAATGCGGAAATTGTTGCCGCGTCTGTCCATATCGTCAAGTCCGGTGACGTTGCTGTATGTGTATTCCTTGTCGGCGTACGGGTCGGTGAAGAAGCGGTCGGATGTCCCGCCGAGGACGTATCTGCCCAGCCCACGGTCGGTGATGAGGCCGACGAAGCATTCAATCGCATCTTTGGCGTTGAAGTATTCGCTGTTGATAAACTCGGGAGCCAGGCCGCCGACCCGGGCGAATGCGGCTTTCAGACGGCTTTTGCCATTGTCCTTGACGAATTTCAGACCTGTGCTGCCTGAGCCGAGAATGCCGAACTGAGCCAGCCATACCGCGCCATAGGGATAGTTGCCGGTCTGCATCCTGGCCTTGCCGTCTTCGTCCAGAATGACAACCCGCGTCTGTCCGTCCTGAGTCTTTTCGGTGCCCAGAAAGCTGTCGGGCCCGATTATCTGTAGCTGGCTGTACTTGGGGCCGATGACTGTTTCGCCTCTGTAGTTCATCACGCCGTAGCTGTACTCGGAAACAGACGGTTCGGGCTCTTCGTCACTGTAGATGACATAGTCGTCGTTCCAGTCGGACACCATCTTCACTGTTTCGGGCAGCTTTGCCACTGTCTCGCCTTTTTTGTCTGCAATCGAGAAGCGGCCGTCTTTGTCACATACAACCAGACGGCCTGCGAAGAAGCGTTTACCCTGAGGTTTTGTACCGAGGTCGAATTTCTTTATCTCCTTGCCCTTTTTGTCGATGATGACATACTCGGCACCGAAATCGGCGCCTTCTTTGGGCAGGCGTGCAAGGGCTACGCCGTCGTGAAAGTCGGAGGCCTCGGAGTATCCGGGTGCGATGACGGTTTTGCCTTCGGTATCCGCATAACCCCACCTTACTCCTCCTTTTCCGTCGCCGACGGCGATGGCCAGCAGTCCTTCGTGGTACCGGCTGCTGCATCTGATGACCTCGTTGCCATCGACAGGCTCGAGAATGAATTTTTCCCTGCCCTCGCCGTCAAGCATGGTGATGCGCTCTTTGGCGCGGACAACGGGGATAAGGCCATCGCCCATGAATCCGGCCTGCGACAGGTCTTCGGCGACGGGCACGGGCTTGTCTTCAGACCTGTACAGAGTGTACCGGCTGTCGTTGCCTTCCTGTACGAAAAAGTATCCGTCCACCACGTCCGAAGGCATGTTTTTGAATGCATTGGGGTATTTGAGCTCGCCGTCGGGACTGTAGAAACTCCAGCAGCCCCCGTATTCCTCCTGCACGGCGATGTAGCTGCATGGAAGGTCACGTTCACTGTCGCCCGAGCAGGCCGTCAGAGCTGTCATGCAGACGGTCGTGAGAAATATCGGGCCCCAAAAAGTTCTGTGGATAGCCATAATCTATTGACTTTTCAGTTTGTAGGATTACAGTATATTGATATACATGACATTAATGTCGGGAAGGTCTTTTTTGTCTGTGGCCTTGTTGTATTTATCGATTATGCTTAGAATCTCGTTGCGATTGTTTTCCGAATTTCTGCATACGTATACTTTTCCTTCAAGAATAAACACTGCCAGGTCGCCCTTGACAAGCAAGGCACCGTACCATTTTTTGCCGGCCACAGTGGAGGCCTCTTTTTTGAACCCCTTCTTGGTAAGGGCCTGGGCCAGAGCCTCGGCGTCCCGGGCGTTCCATTTATTTGAGTCGTTACTGAAATAAAGAAACGACAGACGGCTGTTTGGGTTCCAGGTGAATCTATCGCTATCAAAGTAGTCGGTAGAATAGTAATAGTAGTCGTTTACGCGGAAGGCTCTCTTTTCGGAGAAGAAGGCAAAGACCTGTATAAAATCATTATCATCTACAGATTTAGACAGTTGGACGAGTCGATAATAATAAACCGAAAAATTATCATCCTTATAAGGCCTGGCCGTGTAGAACTGCTCGGCCGTTTCGCCGAGGGTGTACGGGCCAACGCCGTTGTCGGTAATGCTATTGGCAATATAAGCCACGGCTTCTTCAAGGACGGGGTAGTCGCTCTCGATGTCGTCGGGCTCGATGCCGCCTATGTTATAGAATCTTGCGCCCTTGCGTACCTTGCCGGTATTGTCATAGAACGCTATTCCCCTCGAGCCGCGGCCGACAAGGCCGAACTGCCCCAGCCACCATGAAACGTCGTAGTTGCCGGTGCGCATCTTCACCTTGCCGTCGCCGTTGAGGATAACCGACCAGTGCTGGCCCTTGACATCCACGCCATTGCCCAGGAAACGGTCGGTGCCGATAATGTACAGTTTGTCATATTTCGGACGGACGATAATCTCGCCGTCGTATGTCATGACGCCGGATTTTTCGTCATCGTCACGGAAAACAATGTAATCCCTGTCGCAGTCCGTCACTGTCTTCACCTTTTCGGGCAGTTTTACCACGGTTTCGCCTTTTTTGTCGACGATAAGGACGCGTCCGTCAGCGCCGCGGAGCGCCAGACGTCCGGAGGTGAACCTGTCGTTGAGCGGTAGTGCCCCCGGCTTGAATTTCTTGACCACAACACCCTCCTTGTCAATGATGGCAAACTGGAAGCCTTTGTTGAAAAAATAATCTATCCCCCACCGGGTATATTCATTGAAGATGTCTTCGTCCGTCTGGCTGAATCTGTCTTCATTGAAGAAGTCTTCGTCCGGCTGGCTGAATTTTTTGTTCCTGAGGTAATCCTCGCGGGACAGGCATACTATGGCCAGGCCGTCGTGGAAGTCGGCGGCCATCGGATATTTCGGACTGACGGCGACTTTGCCGTCGGTGCCCAGATACCCCCAGAGGACTGAGCCCTTGCCGTCGTCGACGGCTATACCCAAAAGCCCTTCGGCAAACTGAGGACGGCACTTAAGCACCTCCCTGCCGTGGACAGGTTCCAGGGTGTGCTTTACCTGACCTTCGCCGTCGAGCAGTGTGATGCGCTGGTTTTCGCGGACGGCGGGAACCAGGCCCTCGCCCATGTATCCTACCTGTTTGAGCCCGTCGGCGACGGCATCGAGCTTGTCGCCGAATTTATAAAGTGTGTAAAAGTCGTTGTCTCCTTCGCGGACAAAGAAATAGCCGTCGACAACGTCCGATGGCGGGTTCTTGAACCCGTCCTCAAATTTGATGTCGTTGTCAGGGCTGTAGAAGCTCCAGTAGCTGCATTCTTTTTTCTGCACGGCGATGTATTCGCAGTTAAGGTCACGCTCGTCTTCGCCCGAGCAGGATGTCATTGCCGGGATGAAGGCGGCCGCCATTGCCAGCGAGCCGAAGATTGTTCTTTTGAGTTTCATATCGTACAGGATTGTTGGTTGATTTCAGGATTAGGGTCACTTTTCCGGAGGCTGCCGGTCTGATGTCATACACGGTGGGCTCTCCTGTCTGTCTTGTCGCTACAAAATTAGCGATATGTGAGAGTATGGGCAAGAAAAATGGCGGTTAGTCGATGAAAGCCGCCGATTTTTCGGTCAAACGTCAATAAGCCGCCACGGACAGGCAGGTCGCCGTCAGCAGTGCGCATAAGGTTGAGTTGGCAAATGTCATGGATGAGATTGAGCCTGGGGCTGTTGAGATTGAACCTGAGGTTTCTCCGTCGGCCGCTTGAAGTAGAGAGGCAGACGATAGCAGATACCTCGTGGTCCGTCGTCAAAACTGTTCCATTTGGGCATCAGGCTGACGACGCGTAGGGCTTCGGCGTCGGGGGCCGGATGTACGCTGCTTACAATTTCGATATTGGAGACTGATCCGTCGGCCTCAACGATGAACTGCACGACTACGCACCCCCCCCCGATATTGTTTTTGGACGCTTCCTCAGGGTATTTGATGTTGTCGCGCAGAAACTTGAACAACGCTTCCTAGCCACCGGGGTACATCGTTTTCGAATCATCGATAATCGCCATCCCGGAGAGGTCGACGGGTTTGCAGCCAACGGAGTCTGCGACGGCGTCGGGTGCGGGAGTCCCGGGGCTTGCGGCGTAGGACCCGGAGCCGACGGAGAGGACAGCGGCGACTGCCGTCAGGGCGAGGATGGATTTGAGGATGGATTTAAGGTGCGTCATAGTCGTGGAGGCTTCGGGCGGTCTGCCGGAAAGGTGAAGCAGGCCTAGAACGGATTTTAGGCTCAGTCTTGTTTTGATTTTTCCCAAAATTAGCTAAGAAATATTATTGGCAAGAAAATCGGGGAATATAATGCAAAAAACACCCCCTGCCGGGGGATGAGGCAGGGGGTGTGGGGTGTGCGGCGAATTTGTGTTGCTGCGGGGCGAAATCAGAAGCCGGCTTCGGCCACGGCTACCGAGTCGGCGACGACGGGCGGGTCGTAGCTGACGGCGGGGGTGGCCAGGCCTTCGGTGGCGCCCTGGTTGTAGGCGCCGATTATCTCGCCGATGGTGATGACGTTGCCGTCGGAGTTCTGGCAGACCGTTATGCGTGAGCCGTTGATGAACACGCCCAGATTGCCCTTGGTGAGCCATGCGCTGTACATGTCTTTGCCGGTTGCATTCATCTCATTATTGAAGCCTTTCTTGACGAGGGCTTTGGCCAGGTCTTCGGACTCCTTGGCGTCCCATTTGTCGGAGCTGATGTCAATGACGGCCTTGTCCAGATAGCTGTTGGGGTTCCAGTAGTAATAGCGGTTGTAGCTGCCGTCGTAGCCCCAGTCGGACATGGCGGCGGAGAAGTAGATGGCGGCGGTGATGCGGTAGTTCAGGCCGTCTTTTGCGAGGTCATCAAGGTCCACATACGATTTGTAGGTGAAGTCCTGGGGTTCGCGGCCCGGGAAGGTCTGCGAGGGATTTTCGCCGATGGCATATTTGTCGATGCCCTTGTCGGTGATGAGGGCGGTGATGTCGGATATGACACCTTCGGCGTTGAAATAGTCGCTGATGACGGTGCCTGAGCCTATGCCGCCGATGTTGGCGAACTCGGCGTTCTTGCGGGCCTTGCCGTCCTTGTCGATGAAGGTGGTAGTCTTTCTGTCAATTCCGGCCAGGCCGAACTGCGCGGCCCATACCACGCCTTTCTTGTAGCTGTCGATGCGCATTTCCTCGTCGCCGTTCTTGTCAAAGATAATGGCCTTTGTCTCGTCGGACTCCTCGATGTTGCCCAGGAAGCGGTTCGAGCCGATAATCTGTATGTTGTCGTACTTTGCACGTACGAGGACCTCGCCCTCATAGTCCATGATGCCGTACTTGTCATCCTCGTCCCTGAACACGATGTAGTCGCTGTCCCACTCTGAGACGGCCTTGGCCTTGACGGGCAGCTTGGCCACTGTCTCGCCTTTTTTGTCCACCATGATGATGTGCTCGTTGGAGTCACGGAGGGCGAGGCGTCCTGAGTGGAACTGGTATACGATGGGTGATGTGCCGGCCTTGAATTTTTTCACCACCTCGCCTTTTTTGTCGATGATGGCGAATTCGGCATCGTCGGCGAAGGGTTCGTCGGTGGTGCAGACTACTGACAGGTCCTCTTTGAAATGGCTTGCCGTCGAGTATTTTGGGGCGATGACCACCTTGCCTTTGGTATCGACAAAACCCCACTTGGCGCCGGCTTTGCCGTCGTCGGCGGCTACGTTCAGGAGCCCTTCGCTGTAACGGTCGCCGCACATGGTGATTTCCTTGCCGCCCACGGGCTGGAGGGTGAATTTCACCTTGCCGTCGCCGTCGAGCAGCGAGATGCGCTCGTTCTCGCGTACGGCGGGGATGAGGCCGTCGCCCATGTAGCCTACGTCTTTCAGGCCTTCGGTGACAGGCTCGAGCCTGCCGCCGAATTTATAAAGCGTGTATAGCTCCTTTTTGCCCTCGGGGACAAAGAAATATCCGTCCACGACGTTAGAGGGGCGGTTTTTGAATTCGTCCTTGAACAGGGTTTCGCCGTCGGGGCTGTAGAAGCTCCAGTTGCCGTCCTCGCTCTCCTGGACCGCGAGGTATTCGAAGGGGAGGTCATGCCCGTCGCCCGAGCACGATGTCACTGTCGTCAGGCAGGCCGCCGCGATGGCCAGCGTGCCCAGAATTGATTTGTTATGTTTCATGTCTTTAATATTTAGTGTCAGTAACTTTCAACTTCCTCGACAACGGCGACTGTGTCGGCTACGGCGACCTCCTCGACTTCGGTTACGGCCTCTTCGGCGCTGTCGTGAGTGCGGTTGTATTGGTCGCACTGGTCGATTGTCTGCAGCCCGACGTTGCGCAGACTTTCCTCGTTCCGTAATACGCCTACGCCGTCGTGTGCGACCATCAGCATCAAGTCGCCTTTGGTGAGCATGGCGCAGTATCGGGGTCCTTCGACACTGGTGCAGGCTTCTTTCTTAAAACCTTTTTTGATGAAGGCGTTGGTGAGAGCCTCCGAGTCTTTGGCGTCCCATTTGTCCGAGGTTATTTCGAGGGTTATAAAATACAGGGAGCTGTTTGGATTCCATATGTATCTGCTCTGGAAGTTCTCGTCATATTCGGACAAGGCGATGTTGCTGCTGAAAAATCCTTCGGCAACGATGGAGTATCTGTAACCCTCCTTTTTCAGGTCATCAAAGGGAGCGACTTCCTTATACAGGTATTCCTCGGGGTTGATGCCCTGGAAAATCTGAGCGGGAGTCATGCCGGGGGCATATCTGCCTGCGCCCTTGTCGTTGACGAGGCTTGTAAACGCGCTGATGACGGCCTCGGCGTTGAAATAATCGCTGTGAACCGTGACGGGGTGTTCGCCGTGGATGCGGAAGAATTCGGCGTTTTTGCGGGCTTTGCCGTCTTTGTCGAGGAACGTACTGGTTTTTTTGTCGACACCGATAAGACCATACTGGCCGAACCAGGATACACCCCGGAAACCTTCGATGCGCATTTCCTCGTCGCCGTCCGAGTTGAAGATAACGCCTGTGTCATTGTCGTCCGAGCCTTTGATATTGCCTAAGAAACGGTTGTGCCCGATAATATTGATAGTACTGTATTTGGGACGTACGAGCACCTCGCCCTCATAGTTCATGACGCCGTAATTGTTATCCTCGTCCGTGAAGACAATATAATCATTGTCAAACCCGGCGATACCCTTGGCTTTGGCGGGCAGTTTTGTTATTGTCTCACCTTTCTTGTCAACGATTATACCGCGGTCGTTGGCATCGCAGAAGGCCATACGTCCCGAACGAAACCCTGATGAACAGGGAATTGTGCCGGGATTGTATTTCTTTACAATCTCGCCCTTTTTGTCGATGATGGCAAACTGGGCCTCGTCGCCGTAAGGGGTGTCGGAAACGCTGGCAATGGCCAGACCCTCGCTGAAGTCTTCCACACTCGAATATTTGGGCGCGATGGCGACTTTGCCGTCAGTATCGACATAGCCCCACTTTGTCAGGCCTTTGTCGTCGATAACGGCGAAGGAAAGGAGGCCTTCGGAGTAACTGTCGGCGCACTCGGTGACCTCTTTACCGCCTACGGGCATCAGGGTGAATTTAACCTTGCCTTTGCCGTCGAGCAGTGCTATGCGCTCATTCTCGCGTACGGAGGGGATGAGGCCTTCTTCGCCCATGTATCCCAGCTCTTTGAAGCCTTCGGCGATGATTTCGGGCTTGCTGCCGAATTTATACAGTGTCAGGGCGTCCTTTTTGCCCTCGGGGACAAAGAAGTATCCGTTGACGACATCCGATGGCCGTTTTTTGAATTCGTCCTTGAGCAGGACTTTGCCGTCGGGGCTGTAGAAGCTCCAGTTGCCGTCCTCGCTCTCCTGGACCGCGATGTATTCGTACGGGAGGTCGCGCTCGTCGCCCGAGCACGATGTCACTGTCGTCAGGCAGGCCGCCGCGATGGCCAGCGTGCCCATGATTGATTTGTTAAGTCTCATATACGATTGGTTTGTGGGTTTGTTTTCGGGGTGGGGGAGGAGATGCGGGCGTAGGCTTGAGCGCTCATCTCTTGAGTTTAAAGGTTATCGGCAGTTCGTATCTGACGCAGGTGGGAAAACCGTTTATATGGCCGGGTTCCCATTTGGGCATCATGCTGACAACGCGTATTATTTCGGTGGCGAGGGGTGGAAAATTGGGATATTCCGCTTTAACGTTACCTATCGAGCCGTCCTCTTTGATGATAAATTCAACGACGATGCGTATCGTTTTCGGCAGGTCCACTGCTGAGGAAGGAAACTTAAGATTTTCGCCCAACCATTTATACATCGCAGCTTCTCCGCCGGGGAACGAGGGCTTGTGCTCGACTGTAGTAATAGTTACGGGCTTTTTCTCCGCTGTCACCGCGGGCGTTTTATCGGCGGCATGAGCCACCGGCCAGGCGGCAAATAAAGCCACCACAGCCAGCGTCTTTAAAATTGCTTTGCGGAGTGCCATGTACGATTGATATGTAGGTTGATATTAAGAATGGAGCGTTATTTGAGCCGGAAGTTTACCGGGACGTTGTAGTGGGCGCGGACGGGCTGTCCGTTTTTGAGGGCGGGCTTCCATTTGGGCATTTTCTTGACAACACGCAAAGCTTCGGCGTCAAGTGCGGGATGTACGCTGCGAACGACTTTTATTTCGGTGAGTCTGCCGTCCGGCTCTACTATAAAACCTATGACGACTTTACCCTGCGCCCCTTCTTCGGATGCTAAAGCCGGATACATGATGTTATAGCTCAGCCACTCGTACATAGCCATCTCGCCGCCGGGAAAACTCGGGGCTGTATCATAATTGTTCTGTCCTTTTAAGGGCTCGCTCTCAGGTGTGGCGGACTCGGAAATGAGGGCATCGTTATGTGTTTCCGAACCGTTTGCAGAGTTTTCGGCAAATGCTTGCGGAACAGCGACTACAGACAGAGCGATAGCAGCGAAGAAGCCTGAAATTGATTTGCTGATTGTCATAGGGAAATCGTAATCTAAATTTTCAATTTTTAATTATCAATTTTCAATTTTTTTCGTAGCGTTCAGTCGGTTTCGGGGAGGGTGTCGGGGGCGTTGAGGGCGGCGGGGTAGTCGGTGTTGACGTTGAGGACGCCCATGCCGCCGACGCGGTAGAAGGTGGCTCCGGGACGCGGCTTGCCGTCATCGGTGAGGAAGGTGACGTAGTCTAATCCGCCCGCCGTATTGACACCGGCTATGCCAAAGCCCTCGAAATATCCGTACCAGGGGAATTTATCGAGACGGAGAAGTTCCTTGTCGTTACTGTCGACGATGTAGCCTTCTCCGTTGTCCCATTTCAGGAATTTGTCGTTGCCGATGTAGTCGAGCATGAAATCAACTTCCAGGTCCGGCTTTTTGCTCTTGAGATAGCAGAGGGTAAAAGACTCCCCGCCGTTAAAGGTCGCGTATTTGCCGTCGTAACACCTGGGCTGGGCTACTCTGTCCGGAAATTTGAAGACTGTTTTGCCGGTTTTGTCAACGATGATATAACGACTTTCAGTATAGCGGTTAACGTCTTTGCCTGCTATGATACAGCCGTCACTGAAGACATTCGACTGCGGCAAAAAGCCGTCCGAAAAGGTGAAGACTACCTTGCCCGTTTTGTCAATCGTCTTGAAGATGACGCCTTCGGGTGTGTGCTCAAGGACAATGGCAACCCCCTCGCAGAACGGGCTTGCACCGTCAAACTGGGGCTTGATGACGACTTTACCCTCGGTGTCGACGTATCCGCGTTTATTGTCGCTGTCGCATACGGCGAGCAGGCCCTCGTAAAAGGCGGGGGCGCACCACATCACCTCCTTGCCGTCGACGGGGTCGAGGCGGAACTTCACATTGCCTTCGCCGTCGACAAGAGAGATGCGCTCGCCCTTTTTTGTGACGGGGATAAGGCCGCAGTTCATGAAGCCTGCCGCCTTGAGGTCGGTACAGCCGGGGACGGGTTCGGGCTTTTCGCCGAATTTGTAGACGGTGTAGGGGTAGTTGAAGTCAACGCCCTTGAAATATTCGGCGGCTATGGTGTAGTAGCCGTTCCAGACGTCCGAGGGCTGACACTTTATGGAGTCTTTGCAGTATACCCTGCCGTCCTTGCCGTAGAAGCTCCATCTTCCGTCTTTCTCGATTTGCACGGCAAGCATTTCGGGCGAGCTGTTGTCGACGGCCTCACGGGCCTCGGATCTCTCTTTCCCGTTCTTACTCTTTGAACACGAAGACATGGCGGCGCCGACGAGTAACGACGTCACGGCCAGCAGTGTAATGACAATTTTTTCCATTGATGGATTTTAAGGCCGCAGGTCCGCAAAAGCCGGTTCCGGCCTGATGGGGTTAGATTAGGGTTCGTTAATATCGCCAAAGTTAGCAAAAAAGCACAAGGCGGGCAAAAAGTTTGACACTTTTGTTTGCTCAGCCTCGTAAATATATCAGAAATTCCGGTTTGCCGTCCGTATCAGTCGCCCCAGTCGACGTAGCGTGGCTCGAGTTTGTAGAGGGTGGTGCCGCGCAGGGTAAAGGGTGTGACCATGTACTCGGTGCCGTCGATTCTGACGGCGAGGAGGGGCATGTAATCATAGACGTCAATAGAGTAAGTATCCGCAGGCAGGGTTTTTGTGATGACGTAGCGGCCGAGGCGCAGAGGCTCTGTCATCGCGCCGGGGTCGATGCCGCGAACTCCCGTGGGCAGAATTTTCAGCGGACGGCTGTCGGTGTCGCCGTAATACCAGGCTATGCTCCGGAGTATCCATGCGTCATCGGCATCGGGGACGCCACGGACTTTGTTGAGCAGAAACGCCGGGACCTCGTCGTCGCGGGTGTAGTCGGCGAAAACAATTCCGTCGGGCGATGCCTTGTACTTTTCTATCACCTCGCGCAGCTCGGCGCCGAGACGATGCTCCCACACGGCAAAGAGTATCATCTGCACGCAGGTGACGGCCAGAATGACAACGCCGATGGCCGCGCCCGTCCGGGGCTTCAGCCGCAGTCGTGAGTAGGGGAACATGCCGAAAAGGGATATCAGAGAGAATATCTGCGCAAAAAATCCTGTCCGGCCTATTATCCCGGACACGGCGCAGAAAAGGCTTGACACAAGAGCCGCTGCCGCAAAGATTGTCCACCTGGTGCGTATCAGCTCGGCAAGCCGCCGGCGTCCGCCACTGAAGCAGGCCATGACGGCGCATACCGCAGCCAGCGCTATCGAGTAAAAGTCGGATGTCAGCAGCGTTTCGGCGGTTCCGCGCGGTTCGAACATCGGATGGCCGAAGCGGGTCCATATCCCGGGCGACGAAACGACAAAAAGGGCTCCTGCCATAAACGCCAGGCCTATTGCCTTACGCGACTTTCCGATTTCTCTTTTGTGCATGAGCCGGTATGCCAGTATGCCGGCCGAAAGGGCCACGCCGCAGGCCTCGTGCATGGCGCCCGCCACAAAGGCGAAGACCCCGAGCAGGACGGTGATGCCCTTGCGGTGGTCGCGGCTCATCGAGTATACCGACGCCAGGGCGAACAGCGCCGCCAGCGGATAGTTGAGCCAGCAGTCGTAGAGCAGCAGAGAGTCCCACCAGGGTAACGTGAACACCACCAGGGCCGTCAGCAGCGACTTTGCCGTAAAGCGTCCGCCCCGGCCCCAGTCGACTGATTTGAGTATCATGACGATGAGGGCCGCGAAGGCGATGCCGAGCAGTGCGTCGACAAGCCATTTCGGCAGCCACGCGAGCAGTACCGGCGTCAGCCCGTTGGCCAGGCGCCCGTTGGTGGTGACCCAGTGATGCATCACGAATGCCGGATAACCGAGCACAATGCCGCGTCGGTCGGCGAAGGCCTGCCACCATACCTTGTAGCTGAGGTCGTCGCCGGTGTATGTGAAGGCATTCATGGCGACGAAAACGCATACCGCCATAAGTGCCAGAGCCGCAAATATTACCCGTCTGCCGGTTTTTTCGGAAATATGTGTCATCATTGAGCGCTTGTCCTGTTTTTTTGACGTTAAGGTGCGGGGTTGAATTCCCGTCTGCAAATTTAGGCAAAAAGCATGAGAGATTGGTGCAAAGCTCCGGAAGAAATCAAACACGGAGGCCATGCCGTGGCACAGCCTCCGTGCTGGAGCTTATCGATGACCCTTCAGGGGCCCGGAAAGGTCTTTAGTATTCAACAACCTCTGCTACGGAGTCAACGACTTCTTCGACAACAGGGGCTTCGACAGCCTCTATCTCTTCTTTGCTCCGGTGAGCGCTGCGTACGGTTATCTTGCCGATTTCGAAGTCGCCGAGTCTGAAGAAGCTGGCGTCCTTCTTGTCCTTGCCGTCCTCGTCGATGAAGGTTGTGGTGGACGAGCCGATGTTATAGAAACCGAATTTCTTGTTGTAGCGGACGCGGCCGTCAAAGTCCTTGACCTCTTCGCCGTCAGCGTCGAGGAGCACGGTGTTGCGGTCCTTGTAGGCAAGGAACTTGTCATCTCCGACAAACTGGAAATCACTGAATTTGCCGGGCTTGATTACCATCTCGCCCTCGAGGCTCATGATGCCGTAGCCGTCGGAGTTGTAGATGTAGGCATACTTCTTGTTGTAGGCCTTGACGCGGACGCCGTCCTTGAACTTGTAAACCTGCTCGCCTTTTTTGTCAAGGAGAACATACTGGCCGTTGGCGTCGGTGCTGAGGAGGTAGCCTTCGTAGTAAACGCCGGAGGGTAAATAGCCGTCCTTGAGTTTGAAGACGGTCTCACCCTTCTTGTCGATTACGAGGAAAGAGCCGAAGCCACCGTCTTTGTCAGTCTTGCCGACGACAGCCAGGCCCTCGCGGAAGGGCATTGCTCCGTCGTATTTGAGCTCGATAACGGTCTCGCCCTTGGTGTTGACGTAACCGCATTTGCCTTCTTCGTTCTCTATGGCAATCAGGCCGTCGGATACATAAGACTGGGCCTCGCGGATTTCCTTGCCGCCGACGGGCTCGAGGGTGAACTTGACCTCACCGTTTTTGTCGACGAAAGAGATGCGGGCATTCTTTTTGACCACGGGAACGATGCCTTCGCTCATATAGCCTACGTCAACAAGGCCGTCACAGTCTTTGACGGCTTCGGGCTTTTCGCCGATTTTGTAGAGTGTATACAGACCGTTGTTACCTTCGGGAACATAGAAGTATCCGTTGATGACGGGCGAAGGCTCGCTTTTGAACTCGTCCTTGCAGATGACGTCTCCATCGGGGCTGTAGAAGCTCCAGTTGCCTGAGCGGCTTTCCTTTACGGCTACATACTCGGCGTCAGTCGAGTCGCTCGAGCAGGAAGTCAGCGAAGCAGCGCAGACAGCACCCATCGCAAACATCAGGGAATAGATTTTTTTCATTTGTTTGGATTATTGATTAGT
>JBJEDC010000031.1:0-18958 GCA_051871645.1 Muribaculaceae bacterium
GATGGCGGTGATGACGTCGCCGGCTTTCACCTTATCTTTCTTGGCAGACAGAGGACCGCGGGGAAGGACCTCGGCGATGCGGATGCCCTCGCCGTCGTAGTTCTCGTCGAAGAAGGCGCCGAGGCGGCCTGTCGACATGCGGGCTCCGGCACCACGGTAGCGGCCGCCGGTGTGGCTGGCGTTGAGTTCGCCCAGTGCTTCGCTCATCAGTTCGGCGAAGTCACGGCCGTTGTCGATGTCGGGCAGGAACTTGCGGTAGTCGGCACCAACCTTTTTCCAGTCTGCGCCGTGCATCCTGACGTCGTGGAATTTGTCGGCGACCTGGCTGACCATGTGGTCCCAGATGTATTCGCGCTCAAGGCTGGGGTGACGGTCGTACGGAGCCTCGAATTCGATGTCCTCCTTCTTGCCGTCGGGGATGGAGACCTTGCTGAGGCCGCGGCCCGAGACGACGAAGAGGTTCTCGCCCTTGGCGTCAGGCTCGAAGCCTCCGCTGAGGCCGGGAACGAGGACTTTGGTGTCGCCCTCGCGCAGGTCGCGCATCATCAGGTTGGCCTTGCCGTCGGCGTTGACGGTGGTGTAGTAGAGTTTAGAGCCGTCCTCGCTGAGGTAGTAGTCGCCGGTGAAGCCCGACATGCCGGTGAGGCGCGCCGTGCGGTGGTGACGGTCGGCAAGCTCGAATTCAAGGTCCTTGACGGCGGGCTTGTCGGCGTCCTTGCCGTCCTTTTTGCCCTTCTTATCCTTTTTGCCTTTTTTGTCTTTCTTGTCCTTGGCTTTGTCGCCGTCTTCCTTGTCCGCTTTCTCCTCCTTGGCGAGGGAGGCCTCTTCCTCGGTGCGGTTGAACTCGTCCCAGGCATCGCCGTTGAGCATCATGACAACGACATCGGTGGTCTCGCCCCAACTGCCGTGGCTGCGCATGCCGTAGCGTCCGGTCTCGTAGGTGAGGGCGCGGCCGCCCATGGCCCAGCGCGGGTTGCCGTCGCTGTAGCCGCTCTCCGTCAGGTCTACGACCTCCGAGCCGTCGGCCTTGACAAGGGCGATGTCGGTGTTGTTCCAGCCGCCGTCGCCGATGTACGAGCACAGCAGCCATTTCGAGTCGGGGCTCCAGGCAAAGGTGACGTCGCCGTCCGAGTAGCTGTAGTTGTATTTGCCGTCAAGGGCGGTGGTGACATTCTTCGTCTTGGGGTCGATGACGCAGACCTCCGTGCGGTCGAGCAGGAATCCGACCTTATTGCCGTCGGGGCTGAAAGCGGGCTGCTGGGCCGGCTTGCCGTCCTTGTCGACGTAGAGAGGTGTCTCGACGAGGTCGGTGGCGTAGGCGAAGCTCTTCTCGTCGGGGTTCTTGATGGTAGTCTGGTACAGGCCCCACTGGCCGTCGCGCTCGCTGTCGTAGACGAGAGATTTGCCGTCGGGGGCAAAGGTGACGCGGCGCTCCTGGCCGGGAGTGTTGGTGATGCGTTTTGTGGTCTTGTATTTCACCGAGGTGACATAGACGTCGCCGCGGAGGACAAAGGCCACCTCCTTGCCGTCGGGCGACGGAGCGATGGTGGTGGCGCCGCTGCCGAGGATACGCTTCTGCAGGTCGCGGTCGTAGTCGTCGGCAACAATGGTGACGTCGACCTTTTGGGGCTGTGAACCTGGTGCCATGACGTACAGGCCGCCGTCCCAGGTAAAGGCCAATGTGCCGTCCTTGGCCGCTGTCAGCGAGCGTACGGGGAAGTCCTTGAAGGCGGTGAGCTGACGGTCACCGGTGCCGTCGAGATTGCGCTCCCAGACGTTGAGGACGCCGTCTTTCTCGCTGATGTAGGCGAATTTGTCATCGCCGGTCCAGACGGGGCTGTCATCGTGGCCGTTGAAATCGGTGAGCTTGGTGTATGTCTTGCCGTCAGTGAGCCAGATGTCGTGGGTGCCCGACGAGCGCTCGTGCTTGCGCAGAACGTCCTCGTAGCCCTTGCGGTCCTGATATAGCAGGCGCCCCTTACTGTCGGCGCTGACGGCGTTCATCGTCACGTGGGCGTATAGCTTGGGACGGAGGTCGGGACGGTTGACGTTGACTGTGTACATGGGTTGCGAGACGGCGCTGGGATGCAGGATTGCCGAGGGGGCGCCCATGCCCGAGGCCGAGATGAGCAGAGTGGAGTCGCTCAGCCATGCGCGTGGCGTCTCGCTTCCGCTGTCGGTGGTGATGCGGTGTGCCGTGCCGCCCTGAGCGGGGATGGTGAAGATGTCCTGGCTGCCGGTGGCGCGGTTGCTGGCAAAAGCGATTGTCTTGCCGTCGGGACTCCATACCGGAGCGGTGTCGTAAGCCTCGTTGGTGGTGAGCTGACGTGCCTGGCCGCCGCTGACGGGGACGGTCCAGATGTCACCCTTGTAGGTGAAGGCCAGAGTTCTGCCGTCGGGCGAGATGGCGGGGTTGCGCAGCCACTGGGGAGTGACGGCTCCCTGAACGGCCAGCGCGCCGGCCAGCGCTGCGGCAAAAAGAATACCCTTTTTCATGAATGCTATTTATTAATGTGTGATAATTTGATTGTACCTGTGATGAGTGGGAACAGCTGATATCAGCTTTCATGTGTCAAAATTACTCATTTACGGCCATGTAAGGCACCGCACGCGGGGTTAAACTTTGTTAAGTTCTTGTCTGCGGCCGTAGTTTGTGCAATCTTTGGGGAAGTTTTGGCCGTACATGAACGATTTGCAAGAAAAATTTGTACTTTTGTGGAATATTATAAGGCAAAAAATCCCGTTAGGATATAAAATCCACTTGTTATGCCACTTTTCAAAACCAAGATAGGACTTATTGCCGCCACCGTAGGCTCGGCTGTCGGCCTGGGCACGGTATGGCGCTTCCCCGCCGAGGTGCAGGGAAACGGAGGCGCGGCGTTTCTGATTGTTTACATCGCCTGCGTGTTCCTGCTGGGTGTGCCGCTGATGGTGTCGGAGTTCGCACTCGGGCGCGGCCTGCGGTCGGACGCCGTGGGCGTCTTCCGCAAGCAGGCTCCCGGCACGGCATGGTGGACGGTAGGTGCCGGCGCCGTACTGGCTTCGTTCCTTATCCTCTGCTTCTATATGGTGGTGGGCGGATGGACTCTCGACTACCTGCTGCAGAGCCTTGACGGAAGTCTTTTCGCCGGCATCGGCCCCGAAAGCGGAGCGACTGTCGCCGACACTTATTTCACCGATGTCAAGGACGCGATAGTGTGCTCGCCCTGGGAGGCCTCGCTGTTTACGGCTGTCTTTGTCGGCCTCAACATCGTGGTTCTGTTAGGCGGTGTGCAGAGCGGCATCGAACGCATGTCCAATATCGCCATGCCGCTGCTGTTCGTCATCCTGCTGGTTTTCTGCGTGATTTCGCTGACGCTGCCCGGCGCCGGAAAAGGCGTCGAGTTCTTCCTTACTCCCGATTTCAGCAAGATTACGCCTGCGGTGTGCATCAATGCACTCGGACAGGCGATGTTCTCGCTGAGCCTGGCAATGGGCATCCTCATCACCTACGCATCGTATTATTCCAACAGCACGAACCTTGGCCAGACGGCGGTTATAGTGTCGTCGCTGACGCTGCTGGTGGCCATAATGATGGGCCTCATCATCTTCCCCGCCGTCAGCGCTTTCGGCCTTCAGGGTCACGGTGTTTCGGGTACCACACTGGTGTTCGTCACCCTGCCGGAGGTATTTGCAGCGCTTCCCTTCAGTTCGCTGTGGTCGGCGCTGTTCTTCCTGCTGCTGATGGTTGCCGCGCTGACCTCCACCGTCTCCATCGCCGAGGTGGTGATATGCTTTTTGCAGGAGCGCATGAAGTGGTCGCGCCATAAGGCTGTTCTGGCCGTGCTTCTGCCGCTGATGGTGCTGGCGTCGATAACCGCACTGTCCTTCGGCCCGCTCAAAGACATCAAAATTGCCGGACTGATAATGTTCGACGCCCTCGATCAGTTCACCAACAACATCATGCTGCCCCTCGTGGCCCTCGGCACCAGCCTCTATGTCGGCTGGGCGGCTCCCAAGCGCTTCTTCAGCGACCAGGTCACCAACGACGGCATGTACAGGCCGTGGTTTGCCAAGGCCTGCCGGTTTATCCTCAAGTGGGTGGCTCCGGTAGCTATCGTCACCATATTCCTCTCGAATATCCTCTGACCGATGGCAAAAAAGCAACCCGTTTTCAGCCGCGAGCGCATCGCCCTGCTGTCGGTATGCCTGGCTGCCATCTGCGCCATACTGTGGTTCGCCACACGCAAGCCCGTCCCGGCTCCTCCCGTGCCCGTGGTCACAGCTGCCCCGGCAGTCACCCCCAAGGCCGCGCCCGCCGATACAGCCAAAGCTAAAAAGACCGGACGGCACAAAGCCGCCAAAACGCCCAAAGGTTACCACCCCAAGGCCCGTGATTATTTCAAAACTCCGGAAGAGGAGCGGGCCAATTGATTTGCATAGAATATAAAAACGTGTCAGAATTGCCTGAATGTAGGGACGTGCCTTTGGCACGTTAGGCCTGCAGGCCGACAGGATTAACATCGCAAAGCGATGTCCCTACATTACCGGGAATTCGCATTTCGACACGCTTAACACCATTCCTAAGGTAAAAAAACATGCCAACAGAGACAAAACCGAAGAGATCGCAGTTTGTAACGCGCCTCGGCGTCATCGCCGCCACCGTCGGCTCGGCCGTCGGGCTGGGCAACATCTGGCGCTTCCCGTACGAGTGCGGAAGCCATGGAGGCGCCGCCTTCATCCTCTGCTATGTGGCTTTTATCCTCCTGCTCGGCATTCCCGTGATATGCGCCGAGTTTGTCCTCGGACGCCAGTCGCGCAGCGATTTCTACGGATGCTTCCGCCGTCTCGGTGCCTCGCGTCCCTGGCACTACGTCGGATATATGGGCATAATATCGTCGCTCATGATATTGAGCTTCTATTCCGTTGTGGCAGGCTGGACCCTTGAATACCTGTGGCAGGCCTGCACCGGCTCGCTGCTTGTCCGGGGTACCGACTACGGCAGCGTCTTCAGCGAGTTCTCGGCACATTCGTGGCGCCCGCTGTTCTGGACGCTCCTCTTCCTTGCCGTCAACTACCTCGTCGTGCAGGGAGGCGTGCAGAAAGGCATCGAGCGCGTGTCCAACATCCTTATGCCGCTGCTCTTCGTCATACTGATAGTCCTGAGCATCAACTCGCTGTTCATGCCCGGCGCACACGAGGGCCTCAGCTTCATGTTCGCCCCCGACTGGAACGCCATCACGCCCAAAGTGGTGATAAGCGCGCTCGGTCAGGCCTTTTTCTCGCTCTCGATAGGCCTTGGCTGTATGCTCACCTACGCCTCCTATTTCAGCAAGGAAACCAAGCTGCTGCGTAGCGCGACCATCACCGCCGGCCTCGACACGCTGGTGGCTGTGATGTCCGGCATCCTCATCTTCCCCGCCGTCTTCACCTACGGTGTACAGCCCACCGAGGGCCCGACACTGGTCTTTGAGGTCCTGCCCTCCATCTTCGCCTCCATGCCCGGAGGCATCGGCGTGGCAATACTGTTCTTCCTGATGCTGGTCGTGGCCTCGCTGACGTCGACAATCTCCATGAGCGAGATTTCGATAGCATATTTTGTCGACGAGCGCAGCTGGTCGCGTCGCCGTGCCTGCATCGTCTCCACGGCCATCGCAGTCGTGGGCGGAGTGCTGTGTACGCTGTCGTTCTCCGGCGTCAGCGACATCACCATAGGTGATTACACCGTCAGCTTCTTCAATCTTTTCAACGACGTCTCCTCCAACATCTTCCTCCCCGTCGGCGGCCTGCTGATAAGCATCTATGCCGGCTGGAAGCTGAGCGGAAAACTGATGCGCGCACAGCTCACCAACGAGGGGCGCCTGAAGCACGTCCCCGTCGGCCTCGTCGTTTTCCTGCTGCGCTGGGTCTGCCCCGCCGCCATCGTCATAATCCTGCTGACGCCGCTGTTTAAATAGCAAGGGCTCAGAATAGCCTGAATGTAGGGACATGCCTTTGGCATGTTAAGCCTGCCGGGTCGGTTCATTGGGGCAGGATTGACATCGCAAAGCGATGTCCCTACATCACTGAATCGTATTCTGACATAGCTTCCTGTTTAATTAACAAACTACAAAAGATGTTTTGAAAAGTTGAGGCCGCTTGTGCGTCAGCCGAAAAATCAGTACCTTTGTATAATGCTCCGCCACGAATGGGAACGGGGCCGAAAATGCGGCATGTCAGGCCGTTAAGTCGTGTCGCTTCATCGCAGAACATATACAAGGAATGTCAAGAAGCATAACTAAGCAAATAAACCGAATCATCGAAAAGGACGGGGGGCGTGCGCCCTCGTCGAATATTCAGATTAAGGGAGCCCGCGTCAACAATCTCAAGAACGTCGATGTGGAGTTTCCGCGCAACCGTTTCACCGTCGTCACCGGCCTCAGCGGCTCGGGCAAATCGTCGCTGGCGTTCGACACGCTGTATGCCGAGGGCCAGCGCCGCTACGTCGAGAGCCTGAGCGCCTACGCACGCCAGTTTTTGGGACGCATGCACAAGCCCGAGTGCGACTACATCCGCGGCCTGCCGCCCGCCATCGCCATCGAGCAGAAGGTCAACACGCGCAACCCGCGCTCGACCGTCGGCACGTCCACCGAAATATACGACTACATGCGCCTGCTCTTCGGGCGCGTTGGCCGCACCTATTCGCCCGTCACCGGCAAAGAGGTACGGCGCGAGGGCGTAGAGGACGTCGTGGCGGCCGTCCGGACACTCCCCGAGGGCACACGCATCGCCGTCGCCGCTCCCGTGACCATGCCCGAGAAGCGCCGCTTCGTCACCCAGCTCGACGTATATCAGAAAGCCGGTTACTCGCGCATGGTCGACGCCGACGGCAACTTCGAGGAGATAGAGGACCTGCTGACGTCCGTGGACCCCGAGTCCACCGACGCGGGCGGCCGCATGCTCCTTGTCGACCGCATGACCTCTGCCTCCGACGAGGACACCCTGGCGCGCCTCGCCGACTCGGCCGAGACGGCCTTCTTCGAGGGCCACGACGTCCTTGAGCTGCTGGTGTGGGAAAAGCCCGAAAAGCCCGTCCGCCGCAGTTTCTCCACACGCTTCGAGGCCGACGGTATCACCTTCGCCGAGCCCTCCGACCAGATGTTCAATTTCAACAACCCCTACGGCGCATGCCCGCGCTGCGAGGGCTTCGGCAAGATTATGGGCATTGCCGAGAGCCGCGTCATCCCCAACCCCGGTCTGTCCGTCTACGACGATGCCGTGATGTGCTGGCGCGGACCCAAGATGAGCGAGTTCAAGCGCGAGTTCATCCACGCCGCCGGTCAGGTCGGCTTCCCCGTCCACCGTCCCTACCATGACCTCACGCAGGAGCAGAAGGACATGCTGTGGCACGGCGTCCCCGGCTCGAAGGGCATCGACGGCTTCTTCGAGTTCATCGGCACCCAGCAGCACAAGATACAGTACCGCGTCATGCTCGCCAACTACCGCGGCAAAACCACCTGCCCCGACTGCCACGGCAGCCGTCTGCGCCCCGAGGCCTCGTACGTCCGCGTCGGCGACAGGTCCATCGGCGAGCTCGTCACCATGCCCGTGTCCGACCTGCTGCAGTGGTTCAACGACCTGCGGCTGGATGAGCACGACGCCAGGATTGCGCAGCGACTGCTGGTAGAGATACGCAGCCGCCTCACCTTCCTGGTCAACGTCGGCCTGGGCTATCTCACCCTCGACCGCCTCAGCAACAGCCTCAGCGGCGGCGAGAGCCAGCGCATCAACCTGGCCACCTCCCTCGGCAGCAGTCTTGTCGGCTCGCTCTACATCCTCGACGAGCCCAGCATCGGCCTGCACTCGCGCGACACCGAAAAATTAGTGGGCGTGCTGCGCAGCCTGCAGAAAATCGGCAACACTGTTGTCGTCGTCGAGCATGACGAGGACATCATGCGCCATGCCGACTACATCGTCGACGTTGGCAAGGACGCCGGTAGCCTCGGCGGTTCCATCGTCTACCAGGGCCCGTACAGCGGCCTGGCCGACGCAAAGAACAGCCATACCGCCGATTTCCTCACCGGACGCGACGGCATCGCCGTCCCCACAAGCCGCCGCAAGTCCCGCTCGTACATCGAGGTCAAGGGCGCGCGCGAGCACAACCTTCGCGACATCGACGTGCGCATTCCCCTGGGCGTCCTCAACGTCGTCACCGGCGTCAGCGGCTCGGGCAAGTCCACCCTTGTGCGCGACATACTATGGCGCTCGCTGGCGCGCCATTTCGGACAGCCCGCCGACGCCCCCGGCAAATTCGACGGCATCGGCGGCGACCTGTCGGCGCTGGGCAATGTCGAGTTCGTCGACCAGAACCCCATAGGCAAGTCATCGCGCTCCAACCCCGCCACATACATCAAGGCCTACGACGAGATACGCAAGCTCTTCGCCGACACTCAGCTGTCGCGGCAGATGGGCTTCACTCCCGCCTATTTCTCGTTCAACACCGACGGCGGACGCTGCGACGAGTGCAAGGGCGAGGGCACAATCACTATCGAGATGCAGTTCATGAGCGACATCACCGTCGAGTGTGAGGCCTGCCACGGCAAGCGCTTCAAGCCCGAGGTGCTCGAGGTGACCTATCGCGGCAAAAATATCAACGACATCCTCGACATGACCGTCGACGACGCCATCGCTTTCTTCTCCGCCGATAAGGACAACGCCACCGCCCGCCGCGTCGCCGAGCGGCTGAAACCCCTCGCTGAGGTCGGCCTGGGATATGTCCGCCTGGGTCAGTCGTCCTCGACACTCTCCGGCGGCGAGAACCAGCGCGTCAAACTGGCCAGCTTCCTCGGCGGCGCCCACACCGAGCCCACGATGTTCATCTTCGACGAGCCCACCACCGGCCTGCATCTCCACGACATCAAGACGCTGCTGAAGGCATTTGACCGCCTCATCGCCGAGGGGCACACCGTCGTTGTCATCGAGCACAACCTTGACGTCATCAAGTGCGCCGACAACGTCATCGACATCGGCCCCGAGGGCGGCGAGCGCGGCGGCACCCTCGTCGCCACCGGCACCCCCGAGCAGATAGTCGCCCGCGGCGAGGGCTATACCGCCCGTTACCTCGCCCCCAAACTCAAAAAGTAAGAATACGTCACAAAAAATTTCCGCAGACCGATGACGGATTGTCAACGGTCTGCGGGATTTTTTTGTCAACGGTATGCGGGATTTCTCCATGTAGGGACGTGCCTTTGGCACGTTAGGCCGGCCCGTTGGCTAATCCGGTTCGGACCATTCGCGGCAGGCTAAACATCGCAAAGCGATGTCCCTACATGGGCCGGGATAAATAGTAGGAAGCAGGTGGTGTTATCCGTTACCCTGTGAGGGTAACATAGGGTAACAGCTGACTTACCGCAGACGGTCGGCGCTGCGGAGGAGACGCAGGTCGGCGCGCATGAAGAGCCAGGAGAGGAAGACGAGGATGATGGCGCAGATGTCGGGGAAGAGCGTGCCGGTCCACTGGAATTCGAGCCCGGGGATGCCCGAGGCCTGGACGGCGACGGTGATGCCGGTGGCGGCGAGGAGGGCGATGATGACCCACATCATGGCCATCTGACGTTTGAGGTTGCGGAACATGAAGATGCCGGCGCCGATGAGGAGCACGGAGGTGATGGCCATAATGTACGAGACCAGGAAATCGCTCGACATGAGTTCTTTGCCGCCGGGGCTGACGATGCCCACGGGCATGAACAGAAAAACGACCATGAGTATCAGGGCTGCCAGAAGCAGCAGTGTCTGTTTGCGTTGGATTACCATAGGATGTAAAATTAAGAATTGAAAATTGAAAATTAAAAATCAGGCCGGGTATTTCCGGCATGTAGGGACGCTTTTTAAAGCGTCCGCCGAATGTCAGCAACCATCCGGATAAGGCCGCGGCATGCCGCGACCCTACATCGCAAAGCGATGTCCCTACATGGCTTGGCGGCAACTTGCCGCTCAACCTATTTTTTGAGCGAGTAGAGCAGGGCGTCGGTGACCATGGCGACGGTGCGGGGCGGGACGCCGGCGACGGTGAGGGCCTCGGTGTCGTTTTTGATGTCGGTGAGGAGGGCTTCGGTGTTGCCGTGTTTCAGGCTCAGCGCCTCGGTGTAGCGGGCTATGGCCTCCTTGTACTGCCCAAGAGCCATTTGGAGGTGACCGGCGTTTAGCAGGTCGGTGGCGGTGGGGGCGTCGGCGAGGATGCGGTCGTAGTACCGCTGACTGTCGTCGAAACGGCGGTCGAGGAACAGCGTCCATGCCAGGGGGCGCCAGGCACGGGTGCCTTTGCCGTCGAGGTATTCGGCCTTGTAGAACTCTTTTATGGCCTTGTCGTAGAGGTGCTGGCGCAGGAGGATGAAGCCCGAGCGGAGGGCATATTCGACACTCTCGGGGTCGAGCCTGGACAGCCGGTCGTAATAGTCGGCGGCCTGGGCAAGCTCGCCCTTGGCGCTGTAGACGGCGGCGAGGCGCGAGAGGAGCCATCGGCTGTCGGGGGTGAAGATTTCGGCCTGATGGTAGTATTCGAGTGCCTTGTCGGCGTCGCCGAGGCGCTCGTGGGCGTAGCCGAGCTTCTGGAACACCGGTCCGTCGGGCCCGGCGACCTTGTCGAGACGGGCAAAGGCTCCGGCGGCGTCCTGCCAGTATTCGTAGCGGAAGAACAGTTCGGCCACGACGCGCAGCAGGTCCGCATCCTCGAAGGCGTAGCCGAGGTCGGGGATTTCGAGGAGGTTGACACCCTCGCTGAAGGGGTTGTAGAACTCGCCCTTGCGGCGGAAGAGGTTGTAGAAGCGGTAGAGGTTGCGCATGTATCCGCTGAGGGTGCGGCGGCGCAACTCGTCGGGGGTGCCGGCGTCGAGGGCCGAGGTCATTTCCTCCATGAGCTGGCCGCTCTGGCTCTTGAACTGCGAGAGCATGAGCTCCTGCTGTTCGCGGGGAACCATCGACAGCGAGAGGAAGAACGAGTATTTGTCGCTGGAGCACAGCACGGGCAGGCGCTCGATAAAGCGGGCGAGGGTGTCGGGCATGGGCGACTTGGCGATGTCGGTGCGTCCGGCCTCGAAGGGTATGAACCAGTTGGAGATTTCGGTGAAGAAGGGGAAGCTCTTGAGGTGCGAGAAGGTGCTCATGAAGACGTCGGCGCCCTCCTGCTGCAGCTCGGTGAGCTCGCGCAGTTTGTCGGCGACGCCGCTCTTTGCCAGTATCTCCTCCCACTCGGGGTTGGCGTCGGGGTCGGCGGGGTCGAGGTCGCCCTTGCTGATGTTGTCGATAATCTGAGTGCGCATCTTCATCATGCCGGGGATGATGTCCTCCTGCATGGTGCGGTTGATGCGCTCGGTATATCGTGTGCGGATGAGCTCGAGGAAAGCCAGGCGCAGGTCGCTGAGCCAGCGTGGAACGGTGCGCAGGGCGTCGAGGCGGCGGCGCGTGGTGGCGGGCAGCGGACGCTTGCGGTACTTGAACAGTGTGAGCAGGATGCCGGTGAGGGCCATGCTCGTGAGGTCGTAGGCGCCCTCGCGCTCGTCGCCCTCGTCGGTGATGGCGCTGACGCCGGTGGTGTAAATCTCGATTAGGGCGTCAAGTCGCGCGGCGTCGAAATATTCCATCAGCCCTAAGGTCAGACCGGTAACCAGCAGCGACTTGAGTCGCCGGGGTGTGGCGGGGTCGAGGGCGCGGAGGACGACGGCGTCGGAGGCATCGAAGGGCATGTCGGTCCAAAGCACGCGGAAGAGGTTTGTCTCAAGGCGCTCCAGCTCGCGGCGCTCGGTGGTGTCGCCGTTCTCGGTGCCGGCGGCGACTGCCGAGGCGTAGGACTTCTGCCACTGGTCGAGCATGGCCGTCAGCGACGGCTTGCGGGCCTGGGCGACGCGGACGCTGCTGAAATAGAGGGTAGGGGCCTCGGGCAGGCGCAGACGGCGCGTCAGCCGGTCGAGGATGCCGTAGATGCCGGACACGATGGCCGCGTACATGTCATCGCGCCCCGGGTCGGCCGAGCCGTCAGTGAGGTACTGCAGCATGTAGGCATAGCTCTGCTCGATGCGGTTGATTTCGTCGGTGATTTCCCACAGCATCTGCGACTCCGTGGTGTTGCGCAGCAGGGCCAGGGCGTCGCGGACGCGTCCACCGGCGACGTGCTCGACGACGCGGTCGTTTATGCTGTTTATTTCGGTTTGTGTCATAAAAACTGTTTCAGATAAGCATGTCTGATGATGATAGAACAAATTAAGAGCAATTTTTATGCCAAATCGGGGGCGAGATTATCGCATAAAGTTAAAAAATCCGTCCTTTGACTGTCCGGAACAGCGCTGAGGGGTATGCTCAGGTGGCTGTAGCGCGGCTTGCAGAAGTATATGGTCACCGATTTGCGTCCTGTCTCGACGCTTTTTATGTCGGCGCGGGTATAGGTGCGCGGTTCGATTTGCCGCTCGCCGCAGTAGATGACGGTCATCGTGCCGTCGGAGAGCTCCACGGTCTTTGGCTGGAGGGTCAGCAGTGCCTCGGGTGAGAAGGCGTAGTAGTAATACACCATGAGCATCAGCCCTGGGTAGAGCGTGAACAGCAGCATGAAGCCCACGAAGACCCATACGGCCTCCCAAGCCGCGGCGACGAAGCAGGCGGCGACGGGGATGAGCCATGCCCACCACCGGCGCCACAGCAGCAGTACGCCCACGCGGCGGACATAGGCGGACGGCGTGCCGCTGAAGATGTCTGTACGGACGGTCATTGGCCGGAAAGGTGCGGTCAGAGGTTGTAGAACTCGGTGAAGGCGCGGATGGTGTACTCCTGGTCCTTGAGCGAGGCCGTCTCGCACACCGAGTGCATGGCCCAGACGGGGGCGCCCATGTCGACGCCGCGCATGGGCATCTGCGAGGTGAGGATGTTGCCGAGGGTAGAGCCTCCGGCTATGTCGCTATGGTTGACGAAATACTGGTAGGGCACGGCGGCTTTTTCGCATATCGAGGCGAAGACGGCGGCCGAGTCGGCGTCGGTCATGTACTTGCAGTTGGCGTTGATTTTGATGACGGGGCCGTCGCCGAGGACGGGATGGTTGGTGGGGTCATGCTTTTCGACGTAGTTGGGATGCACACCGTGGCCGTTGTCGGCGCTTATCATGAACGAGGCGGCAAGGGCGCGCAGGTAGCTGTCCTCGTCACCGCCGAGGCTGAGGTTGAGGCGGCGCAGGATGGTGTCGAGGATGGGCGAGCCGGCGCCCTGCTTGGTGCCCGAGCCGGTCTCCTCGTTGTCGAAGATGGCCATGACGCGGGTGGCGGCGCTGTCGGGACGTGCATCCAGCAGCGCGCTCATGGCGGCGTGGGCCATGGAGAGGTCATCGATGCGTCCGCTCTGGATGAAATCGCCGAATGCTCCCGTCACGGTGGCTTTGGTGGTGTCGTAGAGCGAGAGGTCGTAGTCGAGGATGTCGTACGGGTCGACGCCGAGCTCGCGGGCAACGGTGCGCTTTAGCCAGCCCTCGGCCTCCTCGTCCACCGGCAGACGGCCAACAACGGGCAGCATGTCTTTCTGCTTGGAGAGCTTGTTGCCCTCGTTGACGGCGCGGTTGAAATGTATGGCGAGGTGCGGGATGGTGAGCATCGGCCGCTTGAAGCAGACGGTGACGGCGGTGGGGTTGAGGACGTCGTCCGAGCGCAGGATGACGCGTCCGGCCAGCGAAAGTGGCCGGTCGAACCAGGTGTAGAGGATGGGGCCGCCGTAGACCTCGGTGTTGAGGCGGAGCATACGGCCCTCGCCCATCATCTCGCAGCCGGGTTTGACGCGGAAGCAGGGCGAGTCGCTGTGTGCCGACACGATGTGGAAGGCCGACGGCTGCGGGTCGGTGCCGGCAATGACGGCGAAGATGGCGCTGGCGTTCTGGATTACGTAGTATTTGCCACCGGGTTTGACATCCCATTTGTCGCGCAGGTTGAGCTGTGTGAAGCCGGCTTTATCGAGCTCGGCCTGTATGGTTTTGACAGCCAAAAAGTTTACGGGCGAGCTGTCGAGGAATTCTTTCAGTGTCACGATATCAGAGATTAAAATTTAAAATTGAAAATTGAAAATTAAAAATTGCTGTCCGGGGTGTTGCAAGATTGCCGGAAATGTAGGGACGTGCCTTTGGCACGTTGGACCGGGTGTAGGGTCGCGGCATGCCGCTGCCTTCCGGCAGGACTGACATTGTAAAGCGATGTCCCTACATTGGCAGGATAAGCCGGGTTGCGGCACACGGCCTTATCTGTAGCGCACGGCGTTGACGGCGCGGAGGACGTTGCAGAGGGTGCGGGCCCAGTATTGGGCAAAGTCTTCGCGTAGGGTAAGGGTGGCCTCCTCAATGAGCTCGTTGGGGGCCTCGCGCACCGTCTCGAGGTAATTGTAGAAGACCTGGAAGAGGTCGGCGCAGCCCTCGGAGATGCTGGCGCTGATGGGGGTGTCCGAGTATTTCATGTCCTCCTCGAAGACGTCGAGGTAGGTGTCGTCCTCGCCCATCACCGACTCTATGCCGCGGCGTACGGAGTCGTAGTAGTCCTCGTCGAGGGCGTCCTGCATGAACATCTCGGAGCCGTCGGTGCTCTGAGGAACGTCGGTGGCGGCAATGTAGATGCGGGGGAGGAGGCGCAGGGTGGCGTCGATGAAGCCGTCGCGGCCGAGGTCGCGGGCCTGCTCGGCGCTCTGGCAGTATTCGTTGCACAATGCTATCAGCGCCAGGGTGTTGTTGCTGAGCTGTGGATTGTCCATGTCTTATTTTCGGTATAATTTGTTGTCGTTGATGTATCTGAAGACGCCGGGCGGCAGAAAGACCGTCATGTCCTTGCCCTCGGCGATGGCGGCACGGATGAAGGTGCTGGATATGTCGGCGACGGGAGCATCGGCGAGCGTCATGCCGGGACGCATCATTTCCGGAGTGACGTCGTAGCCGGGGCGTGGATAGACGATGACGCCGTAGTGGGCGAGGATGCGCTCAGGTTCGCGCCAGCGGTCGAAGACCAGCCAGTTGTCCGAGCCGATGATGAGCTTGAAACGCTTGTCGGGATAGCGGCGCGCCAGCGCGTCAAGGGTGTCGATGGTGTAGGATGGGCGGGGCATCGACAGCTCGATGTCGCAGACCTCCGTCCCCGTCATTCCTTTGGCGGCGATTTCGAGCATGGCCAGCCTTTCAGTGTCGGCGATGAGTGCTCCCGCCTCCTTTAGCGGGTTGAGCGGCGACAGAGTCAGCCATATCTTGTCGACATATCCCCACTGGCTGAGGTACGACGCCAGCATGAGGTGGCCGATGTGCACGGGGTTGAACGACCCGCCGAGGATGCCTATGGTCTCTTTCATCCGAGTCAGTCGGCCTTGCGGCATGCGGGCTGATGCAGGAACGAGCTGATGGCCGACTCGGTGGCGGCGACGGCGACGGGGAGGTCGTCGTTGACGATGCGGAGGTCGAACTGCGGGGCGTGGTCAATCTCGTAGCGGGCTTTGCCGATGCGCTCGGCAATTACCTCGGGAGCGTCGGTGCCGCGTTTTTCGAGGCGCTTCTGCAGGGTCTCGATGTCGGGCGGGAGGATGAAGATGGTGATGGCCCGGTCGCCGAACTGCTTCTTTACGTTGAGGGCACCCCTGACGTCGATGTCGAGGATGATGTTCTCGCCTTTCTCGATGGCATTGGTGAGCTCGCTGCGCAGTGTGCCGTAGAAGCGTCCGGGGTAAACCTGCTCCCACTCGACGAATTCGCCGGCGGCGATGGCGTCGCGGAACTGCTCGGTGGTGAGGAAATGGTAGTTGACGCCGTCGACCTCGCCCTGTCGGGGTGCGCGGTTTGTGGCTGACACGGAGAAGCGCATGGGCAGCTCGCCGGTGCCGAGGATTGAGTTGATGATTGTGGACTTGCCGCAGCCCGAAGGGGCCGAGATGACAACTATTTTACCTTTTTCAGACATATATGAGAGAGGATTTTGGTTGGAAATTTCATTACATTACGTTGAGCACCTGCTCCTTTATCTGTTCGAGCTGGTCCTTCATGCGGACAACGAGGTTCTGCATCTCGGCCTGGTTGCTCTTTGAGCCGAGGGTGTTGATTTCGCGGCCCATCTCCTGGGCTATGAAGCCGAGCTTCTTGCCCTGGCCGGGTTTGGGCTGTGCCATCGTCTCCATGAAATATCTTAGGTGCTGGCCCAAGCGCTGCTTCTCCTCGGTGACGTCGAGTTTTTCGATGTAGAAAATCATCTCCTGCTCGAGGCGTCCCTTGTCGTAGTCAACGGCGGGAATTTTGCCGAGGCCGTCGGCAAGGCGCAGCTTGATGCGGTCGATGCGTTCGGTCTCGTACTTGGGTACCTCGCTGAGAAGCTCGCCGATGATGCGGATGCGCTCGGCAAAGAATTCCTCAAGGCGCATGCCTTCGGCGCGGCGGTAGTTCATCAGGGCGTCCACGGCTTCGGCAGTAGCTTTGGCGAGGGCGGCTGTCTCGGTTTCGTCGGCGGCTTTGTCGCTGTCGGCGGACATTGTCTCGGGGAAGCGCGTCATAAGGCTCCACCAGTCGGCCGGCTCGGGGATGCCGACGGCGCGTGAGGCCTCGGTGATGGCGTTCTTGATATTGAGCATGGCGTCGGTGTCGAAGGAAACGGATGCCGACGAACCCTTGCGCTCAATGCTGACGCACATGTCCACCTTGCCGCGCTCAAGGCTTGCGGCGACGAGGCCGCGCAGCTCAAGCTCGACGCTGCGGTAACAGCCGGGCATGCGCACGCTCATGTCGAACTGTTTGGAGTTCAGCGATTTGATTTCTACGGTGATTTTTTTGTCGGGCATCTCGGCAGTAGCCTTTCCGAAGCCCGTCATTGAAAGTATCATTGTCAGTATATGTTATGGGCCGGAGCGACCCTCGTGTTTCAACTACAAAGATACTAAATTTCTATTCAATTCGGCCAAAATGTACCGAAAAATGGCATGTGTCTGTGTGAATGCTATGTTTCAGCAAATTATTTGCGTGTCGGGAGGGGTGCTGTCAGAATGGTCCAGATGCTAGGAGCATAGGACGAAGGGTGAAGGGAGCGTACAAAAGTACGTGACCGAACCCGCCTGTCCGTAGCGACGCCGCAGATGGACCATTATCACAGCGCCCCCTATTTCTGGAAAATTTTGAGGACTTTATCCCTGTTTGCACCCAATTCTATTGCTTTTTTTGCGTCGCTATGGGCTTCCTGTGGCAGATATCGCTTGTGATTGAGCAGGGCGCGGTAATAGTAGAGTTCGGGGTCTGAGGAGAAACGGGCGAGGCCTTCGCCGATAACTTTTCCGGCCTCGTCAAGGTTGTCGAGTTGAATCAGACAACCGGCAAGGGCGGAGTAGTATTCGGGCAGTTTGTCCTTGTCGAGCAGGCGCCGGTACAGAGAGGCTGCCTCGACGTCGTTGCCCGTCATGGCGTACATGGTGGCGTTGGCGAGGATGGTCTTGCTCCAGAGCGGCACAACCCTGTCGAGTACGGCGAAATCGGCCTTTGCCGTTGGCAGGTCGCCCCGGTAAAGGGCCATCATGCCGTGTGTGAAGCGGGCGTCGCAGTTGAGCGAGTCGATGCCGATGATGGTGCCGTATTCGTCGTAAGCCTCGGCGTCACGTCCCATGCCGATGAGCACGCGGGCGCGGTTCTCGTGGGCTCCGATAAGTTTGGGTGCGCGCTCCACCGCCACATTCAGTGTGACAAGCGCCATCGAGTCCTGCTCATTATAGTAATATATCATACCGAGATTTGACAGCAGGGCCACGTTGAGCGGGTTGTTGGGTTCGATACCCATCGCTTCCACCAGGCGCAGACCGGCTGCCTCGTAGTCGTGGTTCGCAAGCGCCTCCTCGCTCTGTCCGATGAGCAGGAAATATGGACGTTCCTCAAGACCCAGCGTGTCCTTTTTGTCGCTGTGTTCGATGTCGCGGAATTTCATCTCGGGATTGCGGCTCTGTGCCGAAACCAACGGTGCAACGGCGGCAACAAACAAAAGTATGGCGATTAGTCGTAAAATTTTCATAAGCGGTTGAATAATCATTTAGACGCAGTTTTGAATTGCGCTTGTAGTGACGCTTTTCAAAGCGTCCTCAATGACTTGGCAATCAGCTGTCAATAGGCGGACGCTTCAAAAAGCGTCCCTATAGACCGTGTCGTACGCATTTGCAAAGGTACGGCATAAAATCGTAGAAAAAGTGCATCGGGCATGAAAAAAATCTCAAAAAGACTTGCACGGAATTAAAAAAAAGTCTACCTTTGCACCGCAAACGCGATAGAGCGGGCGCTTAAACAAATTGCCTTGTGGTGTAATGGTAGCACGTCGGATTCTGGTTCCGCCTGTGAGAGTTCGAATCTTTCCAAGGCAACACAAAATGGAAGCTCATTTGAGCTTCCATTTTTTTGTTGTGCCTGTCGGACCACACGAATTGTTTAGATTGCCTTTTGATAAGACTATTACTAAAGAATTCGGTACATTCGTCTGGTGGCCGAATAGAAATCTTGGTTTGTCTGGAAATTGAACTGGTTATTCAAATAGAAACGGACGGTTCTTGGATTGTTGAGCGCGTCGACAGTAATGAACTGACATCCTGCCTGTCGATACTGAGAGAACGTACCGGCAACAAATTCAACGATAAACATTCCGATACCGTTGTCCTGAAAATCTGCTGATGTGCCTAAATGCCCTATGTTAATGGCAGGAAATGAAGATTGTCTTTTGAAAAAGTCAATAACAGACGCATCTTCTTCAAGTCTGAGGTCGTCGAAGAAATCTGTTTTATCATTCTCCGAGTCAATCATAATGGCATCATTCATCAGAGTGAACGCTGCCACTATATCATCTGATTCAGTAAACGCGCAATATGCCGAGAGATATGTACGCTCTACACACTCTTTGACCTCGTATCTGAAAAAGTCATCGAGTTCCTTGACTCCACATGAAAGAGGCTGTGTCGTAATTAAGGTTTTACGGCGCAGCCTCTTTTTTTGCGTCTT
>JBJEDC010000032.1:0-69853 GCA_051871645.1 Muribaculaceae bacterium
GCAAATTATTCGACCCGGAATAATATTTACCAACAATCTATAAACCTAAAAAATTCCAGATTATGAACAAAAACGAACTCGTTGCCGCCATCGCCGAAAAGGCCGGCCTCACCAAAGTACAGGCTAAAGCCGCTCTCGACGCTACCGTTGAGTCTGTAACAAAGGCCCTCGCCAAAGGCGACAAAGTTGCTCTCATCGGCTTCGGTACTTTCGCTGTTGTTGAAAAAGGCGAGCGCACCGGCATCAATCCCCGCACAAAAGAGGCTATCAAGATTGCCGCTCACAAGGCTGTAAAATTCAAAGCCGGCGCTGAGCTCGACGCCGCCGTCAAGTAAGTCGCTGTCTCACAACCGCCACATAAAAGACGCTGTGCCTGAACAGGCACAGCGTCTTTTATGTATTACAACGTTTTCAGACTCGATAAGACAAAATCAGTCAGCCGTATAAGGATTATTGCTCCGCAGTATCGTCATCAGACCCTCAGTCATCGTGCCTGTGACGGTAATAGCGCTCCTCGTAATATTTACGTCTGGCCTTATCGTACTTTACACGGGCCTTGCGCATCTCTTTCTCGCGCTTTTTCATCTTCTTATAATGCTTTTTGTCGTACTTGCGGTGATGGCCGTCATAGCGCAGATGACGCGGAGGAGGAGGCGGAGGACAACGATGATGCTGGCCACTCATTATCTGCAGACCGGCACCCTCTGAAGTAATCCAGAAGTTATAATTCTGGGACATCGCCATCGGGCCTGCAAAGACCATAATGGCTACGATGATTGAAAGTATGCGTTTCATAGTATTGCCAGTTATTAGTTAAACATTCTCTTATTCTGTCTCTTTATAATTTAGACGTCCAAAGACCTCTAAAGGTTTGACAGGCAAAATTTAAAAAATCAAAATATTTGCTAAACTCACTGTATAGGCGGTCGAAGACATCCGCCCCACCCCCGCGGCATGTAAGTTATTCCCTCGCAAGAATGTAAAAAATTCCAAAATACGCCGTTTGTGTGACAGACAGCGTTGGATATGTGGTTCTTTTGGGTTACCTTTGTGGAAATATTTTCCAAAACTTGGCATATTAAACCATAACGGTTCATCGGGCACGACGGATGCCCTACCCTCTGCACATGAGCTTTTCGTCAATTTTACTCAACATAGCCGCCGCGGCCCAGCCTGTCGCCGCCGATGTCGCCAAGGAGGCCGATAAGGTCACCAAAGGTCTGGAGGCGCTGAAATCGCAGCCCCTCGACATCCTCATCGACCAGCTGATACACAACCTGGTACACTTCTGCATACAGCTGGCGATAGCCATCCTGGTCTTCTATGTCGGCAAATTCGTCATCACCAAGATACACCGCTTCCTCAGCCGCCTGATGCTGCGCCGCGCCGTCGACCCGTCGCTGACTACCTTCCTGCTCAGCCTGGTACGCATAATCCTGTACTTCATCCTGCTGATAACGGTCATCGGCATCCTCGGCCTTGAGACGTCGTCGTTCCTGGCGCTCTTCGCCTCGGCCGGCGTCGCCATAGGTATGGCCCTCAGCGGAACATTGCAGAACTTTGCCGGCGGCGTGCTCATCCTCCTGCTGAAACCCTACAAGGTAGGCGACTATATCGAGACGCAGGGATATGCAGGCACCGTCACCGAGATACAGATTTTCAGCACGATAATAAACACCTACGACAACAAATCGATAATCCTGCCCAACGGCGGCCTCTCCACCGGCTCGATAAACAACTGGAGCCGTGAGGAATACCGGCGCGTGGAGTGGAACGTCGGCATCTCGTACGGCGACTCGTTCCAGACCGCCCGCGACTTCATCCTCAACATGCTGGCCGAGGACCCGGACATCGTGCGCATGTTCGTCGAGGATGACAAACGCGACCGCGAGAACGCCGCGCGTGAGGCCGCAGGCCTGCCACCTCTGCCCGAGATGGACGACAAGAATGACGACAAGGACGATGACGGCGACTGCGACCCCGCCACCGACCCGGACTGCGAGGAATCCCGCTCGTGGTGGCGCCGCCTGCTGCACATCCACGGCAAAAAGGTAGCCGAAGCCGTCGAGCGTCACCGCAAGGCCATAAAGATTGAAAAGGTAAAACGCGCGCCCACAGTCGTACTCGACACAATGGCCGACAGCAGCGTCAACCTCAAGGTGCGCGCATGGACCGTCTCCGCCAAATACTGGGAGGTATACTACCGTATCAACGAGCGCCTGTACACCGAGTTGCCCACATGCGGCATATCCTTCCCCTTCCCGCAGCTCGACGTACATCTGCCGGACAAAAAATCATGAATTCTCTCCTCCGAAAAACATGGAAAACTACCTGACACTTAACAACCTCTGCAAACTCGACGCCTTCGCCACAACCTTCAGCCGTCTCGAGGACAAATACATGGTGGCGCGTCTCAAGGGCATCGCACGCCCGCTGGAGCCGCTCGAAAAGCCCATGCGCATGTCATGCATGACCATCATGCTGTGCCGCCGCGGCTCGATGGATGTCGAGCTCAACATGATACCCTACCACGTCAAGTCAAACAGCCTGCTTGTCATACCCCCGCGCATGCTGATAAAGACACCCGGCAACGACCTGTCGCGCCTCGACCTGTATGTGCTTTTCGTCAGCCAGGAGTTTCTGCTCGACGTCAACATCGACCTCAATACAATTAACATACGCTCGCTCATCGAAAAGCAGACGCCCGTCCTCACCGTCAACGACGAGGACACCAACAAGCTCATAAAATTCATCGACCTGCTCGACCTCAACGCCCGCGAGACCGAGTCGACGGTGTTCACCACCAATGTGGCCCGGTCGCTGCTTGCCGGCACATTCTACGAGTTGCTGAGCATCAACTTCAAGCGCATAAGCAAACTGCCGGACGAAAACGCGTCCACGCCGCGCCGTTCAACCTATGTGCATGATTTCATGCGCCTTGTACACCTCAACTACACACAGCAGCGCTCGCTGTCATTCTATGCCGAGCAGCTGTACATCACACCTAAATACCTGACCTTACTGGTCAAGGAGGCCACAGGCCGCTCGGCCACCCAGTGGATCAACGATTTCGTCATAACCGAGGCCAAGAACCTTCTGCGCTTCTCCGGCAAAAACGTACAGCAGGTGGCCTACGCCCTGAACTTCAGCAACCAGAGCGCCTTCGGCAAATACTTCAAGCACCTCACCGGCATCTCCCCCACCGCCTACCAGAAAATCTAATACACAGTTATTGGCCCGGCCGGGCCAATAACACTTCATCTCCTATTTGTCTTTTTTATGCTTCGCATAGGCCCGTGCCAGGCGCGTGTGATAGCCCCGGCGGGCATAGGACGGTCCATTGAAACGGCGGGCGAAAGCCGCCCAGTTCTTGGCCTTCAGGTAAGGCAGCATACCAGTCTCGCGGACGAACTCGGCAAACAGTTCGAGCTGGTCGCGCTCCGAGCGTGACATCAGATTCACAAACTCGTCGGGTGACTTGCAGCCGCAGGTTTTCCAGTTAAATCCTCCAAGCTGAAACATTCCCCAGAACGTTCCCTGTATCGCCGTCTTGTCATCGATGGTGCGCGCGGCGTCGAACCGTGCCTGCTGAGCCGCCTGATAGCTGCCGTATCTGGCGCGGTTGGGACGCGCGAAGACGACGGCGTGGCTCTTTCTGTATTTCGAAAGATTGACCTTGTTACGCGCCGCGAACTTGCGGAACATCGACAGGTCGAAATTGATGATGGGTTTGCCGTCGCTCCAGAAGCCCTCATGTCTGGCTCCCGCCTCAATCTCGATGACGGCACGGATTGTGGCGACTTCCACACCCAGCTCGTCGGCCACTTCGCGGATGTCCTCGTCGGTGAGCCGTCCGGGGATGTAGTCGTACGATATTTCCTCCACAACAGTTGTGTCAGCCTTTGATGTCGTGTCGGCCTTGACAGCCGTGCTGTCCGCTTTGACCAATGTGGCACCGCCTCCGTCCGTTGAGGCGGAAGTGCATGCCCAGGTCTCCAGAGCCACGGCAAGCAACGGCATCAGCATCAGTGTTTTAATGTCAGTTTTCACGGGATTATTTCTTTTAGGAATAAGTAAAAAAAGACAGCCGCCGGATGCAAGTCTCTGCATCCATGACGGCTGTCTGTGTCTATGCGGTTATTTTTTCAGCTCGGCCACCTTCTCGATGGTGCGGCGAATCTGACCCCAGTAGCGTTCTACTGCGGGGATGTACATGCGCTCGGAGGGCGAGTGCACGTTCTGCAGAGTGGGGCCGAACGATACCATGTCGAGGCCGGGGAACTTGGTCAGGAACAGACCGCACTCGAGGCCGGCATGGATGGCCTTGATGGCGGGCTTGATGCCGTACAGCTCCTCGTAAGCGTCGCTGGCGATGTGCATGATGCGCGAGTTGAGGTTGGGCTGCCATCCCACATAGCCCTCGCCGTGCGAGACGGCGGCGCCGGCCATGACGAACAGGGCCTCGATGCGGTTGGCGATATCGAACTTGCGGCTCTCTACCGAGCTGCGCTGGCTGGTGACGACGAGGACGCCGTTTCCGGGCTGCATCTTCACGCTGGCGAGGTTGGTCGAGGTCTCCACAAGGCCTTCGAGCTCGCGGCTCATCGAGATGACGCCGTGGGGGCAGGCGTAGAGGGCGCTGATGATGTGGTTGCCGGTCTCCTTGTCGATGGCGAGGTCGGGCTTCTCGGCGGTGGTGAGGGTCATCTCCATTGTTGTCTCGAGACCCTTGTACTCGTTCTGCACGTCGGCGACGAAGACGTTGAACAGGGCGACCACCTTCTCCTTGTGTGCGCGGGGCACGCCGAAGACGCAGTGAGCGGCGCGCGGGATGGCGTTGCGGAGGTTGCCGCCGTCGAGCTCGCATACCGACAGGTCGTATTCCTTACCGACGTTCCAGAGGAAGCGTGCCATCAGCTGGACGGCGTTGGCGCGGCCCTGGTTGATGTCGCTGCCCGAGTGGCCGCCGAGGCCCTTTTCGAGGTTGAAGCGGAAGTAGTGGTAGTCGGCGGGAGTCATCTCGGGCTTGTATGTGAACAGGCAGGTGGTGTCGATACCGCCGGCGCAGCCCACGAAGATTTCGGCGTCATCCTCGGAGTCGAGGTTGAGCAGCATCTCGCCCTTGATCATGCCGTCGCCGATGTTGTTGGCGCCGGTGAGGCCTGTCTCCTCGTCAACGGTGAAGAGACCTTCGAGGGGACCGTGAACCAGAGTCTTGTCGGTGAGTGCGGCAAGAGCGCCGGCGATGCCGATGCCGTTGTCAGCGCCGAGGGTGGTGCCGTCGGCGCGCAGCCAGTCGCCGTCAACGATGGTGGTGATAGGGGTATTCTCAAAGTCGAAGCCCTTGTGGTTGCTCTCGCATACCATATCCATGTGGGCCTGGAGTATTACGCCGGGAGCGTCCTCGTGACCGGGTGTGGCGGGGACAAACATTGCCACGTTGCCGATGGTGTCGGTCTTGGCCTCGATGCCATGCTTCTTGGCAAAGTCAAGGAGCCACTGGCGTATCTTGCCCTCTTTCTTCGAGGGACGCGGAACCTGAGTGATTTCGTGAAAAATGCCGAACACTTCGGCGGGTTTTAAGTCGTGAATTGTCATAATGGTGATTTTATGGGATTATCCGAATGCAAAAGTACGCAAAGCATACGAGGGCGCCACGCGCCACGGGTTAACAAAAGCGTCAAAAAGAAAATTATTGTTAAAAGACGCCCTTTTCGGCCACTAAGTTACAAAATAAAATTTACTTAAGGCCAAAATTCGCTTTTAGTTTTATATATTTGCACTCGCAAAACGGGCCGCCCGCTCTCCCCGGAGCACCGCAGCCAACTGCGCACACTGCCATGAACTCTACCGGCACAGCACTCGTCACATTAGCCCTGACCGTGGCTCTCGTCGCGGCGGCTTTCGTTCTTTTAGGCGTGAAAGTGCTGTTCAAAAAAGGGGGCAAATTCCCCTCCGGACACGTCCACGACAACCCCGAGCTGCAGAGACGGCTCAACCGAAACCGATAAAAAATTTAATCAATCACATTATATTATACTTTTCATGAAAATCTTTAAAATCGCAGCCGCCGCGCTGCTTCTGGCCTTAGGCGTCACATCGTTAACCGCGTGCGGCAAAGGCGACAAAGACGGACAAAAGGAAGACTCCCTGAAAAACGTGGCAGGCGCCCACCTCGGCGACGGCCATCAGACCACCAGCAATATCCGCTACATCGACGTCGACACCATTGCAAAATACTGCAAGTTCATCGAGACAACCCGCAACGAACTGGATGAAATCGGATACAATCTTGACAAAAGCCGCAACCAGTACAGCAATGACCTGCAGAACAAAGCTGCAGCCATCCAGCAGAAAATCCAGAACAACGGATACCTCAGCGAGGCCTCGTACCGCGCCGACGAAAAAGAATTCATCAACGCCCGGCAGTCGGCTCAAATCAGAGTGAGCCAGCTTGAAAAAGAGGCAATGAGCAGCACCGAAAAGCTTTCAAAGCAGCTCAACGAAGAACTTCAGGCCTTCATCGTCGAATACAACAAGGACAAGAAATACGACGCCATTCTTTATTACAGCTCGAACTTCGGCAGCGGCTCAGGCATGTATTTCAACCCGAAACTCGACATCACCAAGGAAATCCTTGACGGCCTCAACGCCCGCTACGACGCCAAGAATCCTGCCGCCAAGCAGGACGGCGACAAGAAGGACGCCGAAAAGGACGCCAATAAAGATGACGCAAAAAAAGACAAAAAGTAAGACTGAAAATTCAGCCCTGACTTCTGTCCCGACCCTGTTTGCATAAGCACAATATGGCGGAGCGCAACCTCCGTCGCCTCTCGCTTGTTTTGACAATGCCGTCAGCCTCACAGGTGCAATTACAATGAACTAACAGTCGGTGCACCGCGTTAATACGCTGTGCACCGACTCATTTAAAAGACACTCACCGAGCCGCTTCGGCTCGCCAATATTGATTCCAATATGCCCGATTCTCTGGTAATCATCCCAATGTACAACGAGCGCGAGAACGCTGCAGCCATCATCGACGCCGTGCTGGCGCTGGAGGGACAGCATTTCGACATCCTCGTCATCGACGACAACTCGCCCGACGGCACCGCCGCCATCGTCAAAGAAAAAATGGCCGAAAATCCCGGACGCGTGCACATCATCGAGCGCGCCGGCAAACTCGGCCTCGGCACCGCCTACATCGAAGGCTTCAAGTGGGCTCTCGCACGTCCGCAGTACAGGCAGATATGCGAGATGGACGCCGACTTCTCACACAACCCCAACGACCTGCTCAAGTTGCGCGAGGCCGTGGCTTCGGGTAAGGGCGACGTCGCTGTCGGCAGCCGCTACCTCACCGGCGTCAACGTCGTCAACTGGCCCATGGGACGCGTGCTGATGTCGTATTTCGCCTCCAAGTATGTGCGCTTTGTCACCCGCATGCCCGTCCACGACACCACCGCCGGCTTTGTCTGCTACAGCCGCGACGTCCTCGACAACATCGGCCTCGACAAAATCCGCTTCAAAGGCTACGCTTTCCAGATAGAGATGAAGTTCACCGCCCACCGCCTCGACTACAAGGTCATCGAAGTCCCCATCGTCTTCGTCAACCGCGTCCTCGGCACCTCAAAGATGAGCGGCGGCATCTTCAGCGAAGCCTTCTTCGGCGTCCTCCGCCTCAAGGCCGACCAGATCTTCGGCAAAAAGCTCACCCGCCGCCACGCCTGACCCCCACCCCGCCCCATACAGCGTGCCCGCCTGCACATCAACCGGTGCAGGCGGGCGCGCTGTTATATGCATAACTTTGATTTTTCGGCAAATGTAGGGACAACGCTTTGCGATGTCGGTCCGGCAGACTGTCTGCCGACTTAACGTGCCAAAGGCACGTCCCTACATTTCAGGCTGTTTTGCTACTCTATCATATTTCATTTGCCCTTCCTCGCAGTGTACAGCGTGCACACGCCGAAGGTGAACGAGCGGAAAGCCGCGTCCACAAACCCGGCTTCCGCTATCAGACTCGTCATGGCTTTGCGGGCCGGCACGGCGGCGATTGAGCGCGGGAGATAGGTATAGGCGTCCGAGTCGCCTGAGATGAGTTTGCCGACGAGAGGTATGACTCCCCGGGTATAAGCAGAATAGAAGGGTTTGGCAAGGACTGAGGACGGCGGTGTCAGCTCAAGCACACAAAGTTTTCCTCCCGGACGGAGCACGCGCAGCATTTCGGCATAGCCCTCGGCAAGATGCTCGAAGTTGCGCACACCAAAGGCCACGGTGATGACGTCGAAACTGTTGTCGGCAAAGGGAAGCGCCAGAGCGTCGGCGGGAGAGAGTGACACACGGTCGGAAAGACCTGCCTCGGCAACCTTGCGGCGCCCTACCTCTATCATTCCTTCGCTGAGGTCCACTCCTGTCACCGTTGCACCTTCGGCGGCACGCGCCAGGGCTATGGCGAGGTCACCGGTACCCGTGGCTATGTCGAGGATGGCTTCGGGGTTACCGCTTACAGCCTCGGCAACGGTCTTTCGGCGCCAGCGTCGGTCTATACCGAACGTCATCAGCCTGTTCATGGTGTCGTATGCCGGCGCTATCGAGTCGAACATGCGGCGCACCTGACCTGTCTTGGCCTCGCTGCCGTCGTACGGAGTAATTTTCTCAACCTTCTCTTCACTCATAATCTGCCTTTAAGATTGTTATGCGAATCCGTCCTCGGTGTCCGAGCCCAGGAAGGTGCGGGGAACGGCGGCTTTGCCGTCGGTGTCCTTGTGGTCGGCGTCCCAGCGCTCGTAGGCCTCGACGATGCGCTGCACCAGGTGGTGGCGCACGATGTCCTTCTTGGTGAATTCGACCTTACCGACACCCTTGACGTTGTCGAGCACGCGCAGGGCGTGGATGAGGCCCGACTGCGTGGACCGCGGCAGGTCAATCTGGGTGATGTCGCCGGTGATAATCATCTTCGAGCCCATGCCAAGACGCGTCATGAACATCTTGATCTGATGTACGGTAGTATTCTGCGCCTCGTCCAGCACAATCACGGCGTCGTTGAGGGTACGGCCGCGCATAAAGGCCAGCGGAGCAATCTGTATCACCTTGCTGTCCATGTACTCGCGAAGCTTGACCGGCGGAATCATGTCCTCCAGGGCGTCGTAGAGAGGCTGGAGATACGGGTCAATCTTGTCCTTCATGTCGCCGGGAAGGAACCCGAGTTTCTCTCCGGCCTCCACGGCGGGACGCGAGAGGATTATCTTGCGCACCTCGCGGTTCTTGAGGGCACGCACGGCCAGGGCGATGGCGATGTACGTCTTGCCGGTGCCCGCCGGGCCCATGGCGAAGGTGAGGTCGTTGTCGGTATACTCCTGCACCAGCTTCTGCTGGTTGGGCGTGCGGCCCATGATGGGCTTGCCGTTAAGGCCGTAGATGATGACATCGTCACGTTTGAGCTCGGCGGGAGCCTCGCCCTTGACGATGTCGAGGATGGCGTCCTCGGTGAGGCGGTTGTACTGGTTGGCGTATTCGGCCAGCTCCTTGATTTTCTTCTCGAAATCAACGGTCTCGCTGTCCTCGCCCATCACCTTTATCACCTGACCGCGGGCCGCTATGCGCAGTTTGGCATAGAGGCTGCGGATGAGGTGCATGTTGGAGTTGTTGACGCCGTAGAATACCACGGGGTCAACGTTGTCAAGTATTATCGTTCTTTCTATCATATATTCCGGTTAGTGCAAAACACATGCCAGTCAGCGCTTGCGGGGCGGTGACAGCAGTACCTGACGGCGCGTGTCGGCGCTACGCCCGGTCAGCAGTTCGGGTGCGGGGCGCAGCGAGTCGGTGAGCTCGCTCACCAGCCAGGCGCTGTCGGGGACCTCTTCCACCGACCGGGCCGTAAGCATGCGGTCGCGCAGGTAAAAATTCAGGCTGTAAAAACGCATCAGACTGTCGCCCGGGACTACGCCGTAGACGGCGGCATTGCGAGGCACGCGCTCCTCGATGCGGCGGGCGGCTCCGATGTCGCTGCGGCCGTTGAGAGCCATGGGCATGTACGAGCCGAGATAAGCCATGACAAGCAGATAAGTCAGTATCGCCGCCGTAGACGTGCCCAGGACCTTCGGCTTGCGGGTTATGAAGATGCAGACCGTGACGATAGCGACGCCGAGAGCCGGCAGCCATAGCCGGCCGCATACCGGGCTCAGATGCTTAATCTGTATCCAGCCGACGTTGACGCCGACAAAGACTATGGCCGCAATAATTGCCGCCGAGCCTATGAAATAGCACCAGCAGTGCATGAAGCGCGTGTCGCTGATACGGCGCACCGCGGCGGCCACAAAGTATGCGATGAACGGATAGCACGGCAACAGGTAGACGGCGCGCTTGCTCGACGGAAAGCAATAGAACACAAACACCGTCAGCGCGCACACCAGGCACAGCAGCGGCCATCCGCGCAGGGTGCGGATTTTGCCGAATGTCGCGCGTACCCGTTTGAAGCACAGCGACACAAGCACGGGTATTGTCCACGGCAGCGTTCCTGTCAGTATCGACAGAATATTGTAATACCAAGGATTGACGTGGCTTTCGTATCCCATATTGCCCGTCAGGCGTCCGATATTCTCCTCAAAGGCAAGGTCGAGGAAAGCGTCGCCGCCCTGACGCCAGGCCAGGTAGTACCACAACGCCGGCAGGACGAACGAAGCGATGCAGATGCCCGTCAGCGACAGCACGGTGCGCACAAAATTCCGTTTCTCCAGCAGCATGTATATGCCCATGCAGAGGCAGGGAAGCAGCGAGCCGACAGGTCCTTTGGTGAGCGTGGCGCCGCCTAAAAGCAACACCGCCACCAGGGCAAGCCACGGCCGTCTCCGCATGCCGTACATGGCATAGATGCCGCCGACCATGCACGCAGTCAGCAGCATGTCGACGCGGCAGGCCACGGCGGCGCGGAAGACCTCGAACATGGTGGCGCAGACAATCATCGTCAGCCACGCCATCGACGCGCCCTCGCGGCGACGCACGACGGCAAAGGTTGCGGTGAGCATGGCCGACGCCGCCAGCGCCGACGGCAGTCGCGACAGAAACTCGTTGACGGCACCGCCGTTGAATACCGCCGACAGCAGGGCTATGCACCACGCAAGCATCGGCGGCTTGTACGGTATGTCGGCTCCCTGACTGACAGGCAGAATCCAGTCGCCGCTCTGAAGCATCGACACGGCCACCACAGCCTCGCGGGGCTCACCCTTGGTGTAGAAATATGTGTCACCGAGCCAGGGCATAAAAAGCAGCACGCAGGCAAGAAAAGCAAAAAGAGTGTAGTGGCTTCGTCGCATAAAAGTGAATTAATTACTGCAAAATTAGCACATTTTTTCGAGCCTGCCTTTGCCGTTTATATAAAAAAGGTTACTTTTGCATCGAAATAGGCCCCGCTGCGGGCTTACAAATTCGGAATATTTAAACAACAACTAACCAAAACTTATTATGGCTTACGTAATTACCGACCGTTGTGTCGCTTGCGGCACCTGCCTGCCCGTCTGCCCCGTTGAAGCTATTTCGGAAGGCGACATCTACCACATCGATCCCGACAAGTGCATCGAGTGTGGCTCCTGCGCTGAGGTTTGCCCCAGCGGCGCCATCGACGCTCCCAACTGATTTACGGACAAACCTCCGCACAGACAGCGGCGCCGCCCCACCCCGGGACAGCGCCGCTTCCGTTTTCGACGGGAAGAGTCTTCCGGCTGCCGGGACACGCCTTCCGCACAATCTGTAGTCTCAAATTAACACCTTTTCTTAATTTTTGCTTTAAATTTCCGAGATAAAATCACATTAAAACACATAATTTTTAATCGCAAATACTAAAAGTATAAAAAATTATCACTATTTTTGCACCCGTAATGCCTCCAATCACATTATAGCTCCGGCACGTCCTCCGGAAAACACCGCCAAAACGGACGCCGGAAGGTTTCCATCAGTCATTATCAACACAAATTCAACTATATAGATGACAAACTTTACCAAGTCAGTACTGATGCTGGCAGTTGCCGCAACTGTCGGCTCACAGGCGCAGGCCTGGCCCCTGTCACAGGCGCGCACGCAAACCCGGCAGATCTATCAGGCTCAGAACAGCTCCAATGTATTCAACTCGCAACGCGCACGCGCAATAGAGCACGCCAACAGCCTTATGTTCAAAAACGACGCCGATGCCGCATCCCTGCGCGGAAAGACGGCCACCGTCGACCAGACATTCACCCCTGAATTCACTATCGGTCCTGCTCAGCAGATCGGCGACCTCGACGCCCCGGGCGGCAAGCTCTGGTTCTATAACATGAACATCGACATCGAGGAAGTGGTGATGAACCCTTATTGGACTCAGAAACTTATGGTTGGCTTCCATGTCACCATCTATGACGAGAACCACAACAAAGTTGGAGAAATCAAGGACAAACTCCGTCTCGAAGGCAACGAAACGCGCGCCTGCCTGTGCGAAGTGACCCCCATCGTCACCAGACACTTCTTCAATACCGACGACAAAATCGAAATTGCCATCGGCCAGGGCTTCAACACCCCTCAGTATATCAACAACTACCGTACAAAAGTATACCAGCTCGGCGGCCAGAAGGACAGCGAAGGCTACGACAAACCCGTATACATCCTTAACGACCTGGTCAGCGACGTCCTCGACGCCACCCCCGCCGGCGGTGAAGAGAATTTCTACATCACCTGCCTGCCCGGTGGCAATGACGACAACGTCACCGCCGAACCCGAAGAGGGTACCGAGGATTTCTGGAAGGCCATGACAAGCTATTACTACGAAGTGGTTGTCTACAGCAAGGCCACTGACGAAACCGGTCCCCGCGCCACCACACTCGAGCGCATCGGCGAGCAGAACCGACCCGGCGACCAGGGAGACACATCGCCCGCCATTGTCACCAAAATGCACAACGGCAGACCCATCTACGTAATCCCCAGCTATAAAGAAACTCTTTCGCAACCCATATACTCGTACTCAGACGAGCCCACACAGCGGCCCGAGAACAAGCTCATAATCAATGTCTACACCATGGACGGCGCCGAGGCCTCAAAAATCAGCACTACCGAAATCGACGCCCCGGCCATCGAAGGCAATCTGCGCACATATTACGGTGTGGGCGACCTGCTCTACCGCGGCGACGTATCGTTTGACCAGTGGGGCGCGGACGAAACTCACCCGTCGTTTGTCATAACACGCAACATTCTGGCCACCATGGCCGAGGAAGCAGGCGAAAAAGGCCACTACGCCTACAACAACGCCGGGGAGAAAGTCGCCACAATCTTCGAGGGCTGCGAGGCTGCCATAAGCCTCACAGACATACCGGGTCACGAGCCTCAGATAATGTTCATCGACACTCCCGACGGCATCTACACCTTCCATTTTGTAGACCTTTATTCCAACAAAGAACAGTGTAAGTTCACCTACCAGATGGAAGTCGAAGGGTCCGACCCCGACCTGATGACCTCCAACATGGACCGCGTAGCCGTCGGCGACACATATATGTATGTAAACGAGCTGCGTCTCCCCGTCGAGGACAACGATGATACCTTCGTGCGCTTCGCCTGGCTCGACAACAAGGGCAACTGGGTGCGCACCGACGAGGTCAACATGGGTGCTGACGTCAAGTACGCCAAAAGCTTCGTCAACGGCACAATACTTTCCGACCCCAACACCTTCTACATCGACGACGAAGGAGCTCAGGAGTACATGGTACTCATCAAGCGGGGCCTTGCCGAAGGTGGCGACCGCGAGGAACTGCTCATCGCCCAACCCCGCAGTGAGTCTCACCCCGACGGACTGACCATCAAACTGTTTGACGAAAGTGACAAAGGCACTCTGCGCAACATTGCCCCATACAGTTTTCTGGGTGTACCACAACTTATGGTAGGATACTACAATCAGGAAACCGACAGCCACATCTGCGACTACTACCGTCTGCCCTTCAACTACGATGACGCCGGCGTGAACTCCGTTGTCACCGACCCCGACAACGGCATAAGTTTTGACGGCACCACCGTATCGGCTGCAGGTACCGTCAGCGTCTACAACGCCGCAGGCATACTCATCGCCCGCGCCAACGGCAGCCTCGCCACCGGCTCGCTCGCCAAAGGCCTGTATATAGTACGTGCCGGAAACGCCGCCCGCAAGATTGTCGTCAAATAATATTCAACTGTTTTCCAACACTGATAATGAAACTGACACACGCAACAGCCCTCCTGCTCGCCGCGGCGGCCGCAACAGGCACCGCCGGAGCGCGCACGCTGACCCCCGAGGAGGCTCTCGGACGCGCCGAAGCCTCAGCCGCCGGGAACGGCGGCAACGGTCCCGCCAAGGCCCGCGCACGCCTGGCCGGCGCACGCCTGGCGCACACCGCCCGCACACAGTCGGGCGACCCCGCCGTCTATGTCTTCGAAAACGCCAAAGACGGATACATACTCGTCTCGGCCGACGACTGCGCCTACCCCGTCCTCGGATACTCCGACAACGGCAGCATTCCGGCCGACACCGCCGACATGGCTCCCGCCCTGCGCTGGTGGCTGGACGAATATGCCCGGCAGATTGACTACGCCGCCGCCCGCGGCCTCGACGGCAGCGCGCCGATGCGCCGCACCGCCGGCCGCAAGGCCATCGAGCCCATGCTCAAGACCTCGTGGGACCAGGGTGACCCCTATAACAGACAGTGTCCCTCCTACGGCGCCGACCACACCTTCACCGGCTGCGTGGCCACGTCGATGGCCCAGGTGCTCAACTACTGGAAATATCCCGAGAAGGGCATCGGCTCGATAAGCTACAACGCGGCCACCATCCAGAAACGTCTGTCACTCAACTTCGCCCTGCGCAAGTTCGACTGGGACAACATGATCTCCACCTACCGCGACGGCAACTACACCGACGCCGAAGCCGACGCCGTGGCCTATCTGATGAAAGCCTGCGGCTATGCCGTGCGCATGGACTACGGCACCGACTCGTCGGGCGCTCTGGCAATGTACATCCCCCAGGCCCTCAAAAAATACTTCGGCTATGACGGCAACCTGTCGTACGAAGTACGCCACTTCTACACCGGCACACAGTGGGACAACCTCATCTACGACAACCTGCTCAATGTCGGCCCCGTCCTCTACGGCGGCGGCTCGATGATCGGCGGCGGACACTCGTTTGTCTGCGACGGCTACGACGGCGAGGGCTACTACCACTTCAACTGGGGCTGGACGGCAATGTCCGACGGCTACTTCTCGCTGGATGCCCTCAACCCCTACGCCCTCGGTACCGGCGGCGGCACGGGCGGCGGCTACAACTTCACCCAGGACGCCGTCCTCGGCATCCAGCCTCCCACAGGCAATCCCGTCAGCGAACGACAGCCATACCTCACCCAGCAGGGCTCCCTCGCCGGTGTGGTCAACGGCACCACCCTCTCGTTCGACCTCTTCGCCGAGGGCGACTGCATGTGGGTCAACTACAACCCCGAGACGATGAACGTAGGCTTCGAGGCCCTCATCGAGTCGCGCACCGACCCTTCCATGACCCCGCAGTATGTCTCGATCAGCAACAACCGCTTCGCCATCGACCCCGGCTACGGCACCAACCCGCAGATGCTCAAGCCCTCACTCGACCTCAGCACCGTCTCGCTGGCCGACGGCACATACCGCCTCACCGTGGTGACCTACGACTACAAGGATGAGAGCTCGGCTCGCATGCCCGTGCGTCCCTGCGCCGGATACGTCAACTACATCACCCTGACCAAGGCCGGCGACACCTACACCGTCACAAACAATGACGTCGACCGCCTCGAGGTCACCGCAGGTTCTATCAAGGGCGACTACTACTATGGCATGGCCGCCCGCGTCAGCGTCACCGTCGCCAACGACTCGGAGACCGAGATGACGCGCGGCTTCGCTCCCTGCGTCATCAGCCAGGGCAAGCCCGTACTACTGGGCGAGAGCATCATGCTCACCCTCAAGCCCGGCGAGAAGGTGACACGCGAATGGACCACCGACATGTACGTCATGGTCTCGAACTTCTACCTTGAGGAAGACCTCAAGGCGAAGCTCACCTTCTACGATGAAGTCACCGCCAACTTCTACACCGAGGACCTCTACGCCGACTTCACCGTCCACGTGCCCACCTCCGCTCCCAACATCATCACCACCGGCAAGCCCAAGCTGCCCGGCGCCGGCCTCAGCGTGGGCGACACCGGCAACGGACGCGGCGTGATTTATGTCATCGACGACCCCGCCAAGATTGACATGACCTGTGAGCTCCAGCTCAACTCGGGCATCTTCGGATACCAGGTCTACGGCTGCATCTGCGAGAGCACAGACCAGGGCATGGCTATCCGAGAATACGGCGGCAACGCCATGTTCTTCGAGAAACCCGGCGAGAGACAGACCTTCAGGACCACCCTCAACTATCCCGCCATGACTCCCGGCAAGGCCTATATGCTGATGATGGGCTTCGGCTACAACGGCGGCATGGTGCAGATTGGTCCCGACTTCACATATATCAGCTACGGCACCTCCGGCGTCGATGACATCGAGGCCGACGGCGACAGCGGCCTCACCTTCAACGGACGCACCGTCACAGCCACAGCCGACGCTCCCGTCACCGTCTACACTGTCGGGGGCGCCACGGCAGCCTCGGGAACCGGCAGCGTCGACGTCAGCGCCCTCGCCCCCGGCATCTACATCGCCCGCAGCGGCGCCGCCTCGCTGAAAATCGCAATCAGATGATTTAAGGTACAATTCACTTATAAATAACTACAGGTCCCGGCATCTCTGACCCTCGGTCGAGCTACCCAGAACAGATCCGGGGCTCCTAAAAAACCAATCTTATGAAAAAACTTTACAGACTGCTGTTCGCCGCCGTCGTCGCCCTGTGCACGAGCTTTGCGGCCCAGGCCGAAGATGTTTCGGTAACAGTGAAGTGGGACGTTCCCGGCTCGCTGGTGTTCAAAATCAGCAATCAGGTCATCGACGTCCCTGCCGACGCCACAGAGTTCACCTTTGTGCGCGACAAGTCAACCTGGCCTTCGCTCCGCGTTGAGGCTGCCCAGGGCTATGTCATCGAGAGCGGAACTTACTCCAATCCCTCTTACACCTCCGCACCAACCGGCACCGTCCGCATCAACGCCACCGGTTATGCCTCGCTCAGCTTTTCGGGCACTCAGTACAACGGCGCTACCGTCACCTTCAAAACCAAAAAACTTGAAAAAGACGGCAAGATTACGCTCAACATCATAAACGGCGCCAGCTACATCGACCAGATTTATTTCGTGGCCGGCAACGGCGTAGCCAACGAGAACATCAGCCTCGACAAGGGCAACACCTCCTACGAACTGCCCATCTACAAAGGCATACAGAAGCAGATTTACATGACCGGCAAAGACGGCCAGAGCATCTACGAAGTCACCGGCGGCACAGTAAGCTACGGCTACAACAAAAAAAATGTCACTGTAACGTTCAATGACGGCGACGTAATCGACGTACAAGTTTTCGAGGGCGAAGAGCCCGTCATCAAGGACTGCACAGTCACCCTGCAGTATGCCGCCGGCATCGAGGGCTGCGTCTCCTCGGTATTCAATACCACAGCTTACAAATCCGTCACCGTCACCGACAATAAATTCGTCGTCAAGGAGGGTCAGAAAATCCGTCTCAACTTTGACGCCGACTATACCATCACCTCCATTAACGGCGGCGACATCGCCTACAACTCGACCAGCCACAATGCCGAATTCACTGTCACCGACGACATGACCGTCAGCATCGAAGGCGCTCCCAAGCAGTACGGCACAATCACCTACACAGCTTACCTCACCAACCCCGAAGGCGTTGAGTTCTGGGAGGGCAACAGCCTCAACGGCAACAAGCTCGACCTCGGCGAGGGCACTCTCGTCAGCGAGGCCATCTCCTTGAATTCAGTCTCCGAAGCCGGTCAGGTCATAGACGGCGCCTACACCATCCCCGCCGGCACCGCCTACAAGTACACTTTCAAGGTTAGCGAAAAGTATGGCACATACAGTGTTTACGAAAAAGACGGCTACTACCTCTGGCACGGACGACTTGTAAACGGCAGCTCGCAGAGCAATTTCCAATTCCCCGCAAGCAGCGACTGCATCCTGGCCATTGAAAAAGTCAACACCGACTCCAAACTCAAAGTCATCGTTGTCGGCGATGCCGCAAAAATCAACCTCCGCACCGGAAGCACATACGGCGGCGGGCAAAAAGTAGCCCTCGAGAACGGCTACAACAGCGTCGGCTTTGACGCCGTATACGACAATCCCTTCACCGTCTCCTTCATGGACGGCGACGCATCCTTCCTTGGAGCCATCTACAGCGGTCAGGAACTTAAGGCAGATGACTACGGCCGCTACAGCTTCACCGCCGCAAACAACGGCACTCTATACCTCTACAACGACAGCGAGGCTCACGCCCAGCGCACCATCACCTTTGATGTCTCCGACGACGCTTACATCGATGTCACCTACAATCATGGCGTGAAACTCTCCGACCTCAGCACCCCCGCCAAGCTGTGGGACGGCACCGAAGTCGTCATCACCCCCGAAGAGGAAAGCTATCTCGTAACCCTCGACGGTACCGCCCTCGAGCCCAACTCGCTCGGCGACTACGTCTTCACCGTCACCAAGGACGCCACCGTCGCCGTGAAGATGAATCCCGCCACTCCCGAACTCTTCCCTGCCAACCAGGGTCCCGTGACCTCGCTCGAAAAACTCACCGTCACCTTCCCCTACGCCACCTCCGGCTCTATAGAGATGGCTCTTGACGAGGCTCTCATTGCTTTCAACAACTCCTTCGCTCCCAGCAGCACAACTGTAGAGGACGTCTCCGGGACTTTCGGCTATCCCGCATGGCAGTTCACCGTCAGCCCCGCTCCCTCCACAAGCGGCGCATACAGGGTTTACTTCCCCGAAGGCTTCTTCAAACTCGACGGCGTCCTGTCGCCCGAAATCAATGAAACCTACAACCTCAACGCCCCCAGCGAACTGACATATAGTTTCGACCCCGAGTTCATCATGTCCGGCGAATACAGCACCTTCGCCGTTCTCTTCGACGAGAACCACCCCATCACCGCTTTCGACGAGTCAAAGATTAGCGTCTCCATCAACGGCGAAAAACTTGCCGCAGACGAGTTCCAGCTCTCGACGGAGATGAACATGCTCTTCGGCATGATTTCGGCCGAGAAATACTTCAACGTCACCGGCACGCTGGCCCTCGACATCCAGGCAGGCGCCATCAGCTTCGAAGACGGCGCATGCCCCGTCATCAGCCACACCTGGGACATTATCGCCAAACCCGACTACACATTTGTGGTTGAGCCCGGGAACGTCACCGGCACCTCACAGCTCGGGACAATGACACTGACCATCATCGGCGCCAAGACCGCCACAGTAGCCAATAGCAGTGGCATCATGCTGCGCGACAACAGGTACTCATATTCCAAAAACGCCACAATCACAGCTGTAGAGGGCACCGAAGTACCCACCTTCAAGCTTGAGTTCCCCGAAATTCCCGCTACCGACGAGGCCCGCAACTATACACTGGCTATCAACTACGGCACATTCCTGCTTGACGGCACGTGGCAAAGCGAATACTTCACCAAGGTCTACAGCGGTGTCACCGGTATCGACGACATCACCGTCAACGGCACCGACAGCGACGCCGCCATCTACAACCTCCAGGGCCAGCGCCTGCAGAGCGAGTGGAAGGACCTCCCCGCCGGTCTCTACATCCGCGGCGGCCAGAAAATCATTAAGCACTAAGGACTTTAAGGTCTCTAAGGCCCTTAAGGTCCCTAAAGACCCTTGACCAATACTAAGAGGGGGAGCCTCATCGGCTCCCTCTTTTTTATTTGTCAGTTTGCGCCAAAAACATTACCTTTGCAAGTACAATAGTCATGCGGTAGTGGCTCAGTTGGTAGAGCATTGGCTTCCCAAGCCGAGGGTCGCGGGTTCGAGCCCCGTCTACCGCTCAAAAAACACACAGGATATTGTCGCAAAATATCCGGTGTAGGGATGCACCCTGGTGCATCCGCAAAGCAGGCATTGATTATCAACCTGTTGGCGGATGCATCAGGGTGCATCCCTACTTTCGGCCCGAAAACTCCGCTATCTTGCCCTCTCATTTTTTGCGCCAAGTCGCTGTTAACCAAATCGGCTGCCGGATTGTTGTAATGTAAAACGCAAAATTCGGAAATACTATGAAATCATACACCAAACTCTTACGGCTTGCCGCCGTAACGGTGGCGGCATTCGGGCTGACATCGTGCGACGGACTATGGGTGACCGCCGACGACGGCTACTATGACGGTCCCGACGTCGACTACCCGTACTACGGCTACTGGGGCGGCTGGGACAACAGCGGCTACTGGCCCATCGTAGGCACCGGCTACTGGCCGTCGCCCAACTATCCCGGCCCCATGGGACCTCCCCCACCACCGCACCACCGTCCCGTCGCCGTCGGCCCCGTCAACAACGCGGGCTGGAACGGCGGCGTCTCCATCGCTCCCTCGTCGCGTCCCGGAGGCATGGGCCTCGGCGGTGTCAGCGGCTTCGCCCCCGGCGGGGGCAGCGGCGTCAGCAGTGCCGGCGGTGCCGGCGCGGCGGTAGGCACCCCGTCCGTTATCGTGCGCTGACAGATGCCATGTCAGCAAATGCAATGTCAATTGTAGGGTCGCGGCATGCCGCGGCCTTTTCGACGTTATCGACCAGAAAGGTTGCAGCCAATCGTTTAATGTTTGTTAAACGCCCTTTGTATTTCCGATTTCTCCCAATTTCCGAGGCTTATATAGCAAAAAATGCCAACTCGGCCATAATCCCATATCCCCAAAATTGTCTAATTTTGCAGGCGGAAACTTATATCCTCAAATAGCCAATAATTATAGACTGTCATAAACAATTACAAACCGATTATGAAGAAAACGACTATCAAGGCCGCCATCTTTACTGCCGCCGTCGCCGTAACCCTTACCGGGTGCAAGGGCGATGACAAGCAGGCAGCAGGCGCCCAGCAGCAGGCTCCCGCAATCGAAGTGCTGACCATCGAGCCCTCGACAAGCGAACTCGCCAACTCTTTCCCCGCAGTTCTGCGCGGTAAGACCGACATCGACATCCGCCCGCAGGTTTCGGGCTTCATCACCAAGGTCTGTGTCGACGAAGGCCAGGCCGTCAAAAAAGGACAGACATTATTCATTATAGACCAGGTGCAGTACCAGGCCGCCGTCAACCAGGCCAAGGCCGCCGTCAACAGCGCCCGCGCCGCCGTCAACACCGCCAAGAGCCAGGAAGCCAACCAGCGCATGCTCTTCGACAAAGGCATCATAAGCCAGACACAGTGGCAGACCGCCGCCGACCAGCTGGCACAGGCTCAGGCCGGTCTGGCACAGGCTCAGGCCAACCTCACCAGCGCACAGAAAAACCTGTCGTTCACCGTCGTCACCGCTCCCTCCAACGGCGTGGTAGGCTCCATCCCCTTCCGCGAAGGCTCGCTTGCCTCGCCCTCGATGGCCCAGCCCCTCACCACCGTCAGCGACGTGGCCGAGGTCTACGCATACTTCTCGCTCACCGAGCTTGACATCCTCAAGATGACCAACAACGGCGAAATCTCGCTCAGCGAGGCCCTGGCCAAGCTGCCTCCCGTACAGCTGCGCCTCGCCAACGGCGACATCTACCGCCACACAGGCAAGGTAGCCACCATCAGCGGCACCAACGACAACGCCACCGGCAGCGCCAGCGTCCGCGCCCTCTTCCCCAACGACAACGGCGTGCTCCGCTCGGGTGCCACCGGCCAGATTATCATCCCCAACGTCAACAACAGCGCACTGCTCGTGCCCCAGAAGGCTACCTTCGAAATTCAGGACAAGAAATTCGTCCTCGTCCTCGGCGACTCCAGCAAACTGCACTCAACGCCCATCGAGGTGCTCGACATCAACGACGGCCAGAACTACGTAGTCACCGCCGGCCTTGAGCCCGGCCAGACCATCGCCGTCGAAGGCGTAGGCAACGTCGTCCGCGACGGTATGATTATCCAGCCCGTCACCGCCGAGCAGAAAGCCGCCATGCAGAGCCAGCAGGCCCAGCAGCAGGGAGCAAAGTAACAAGGGAACATTCCCGCATAGCCTCCTCCTTCATCACCAATTCAATAAAAGCAAAGTAAGAACGTAATTTCACATAAAGATGAAATTAGATACCTTTATTAATCGCCCGGTGCTGTCGACGGTGATTTCGATTTTCATCGTCCTCCTGGGCATCATCGGACTGACGTCGCTGCCCGTGACGCAGTTCCCCGATATCGCGCCGCCTACCATCTCGGTGACCACCACCTACACCGGCGCAAACGCCCAGGCCGTGCTCAACTCGGTCATCGCCCCTCTTGAGGAAGCCATCAACGGCGCCGAGGGCATGACCTACATGGAGTCCACCGCCACCAACACCGGCTCGGCCACCATCAACGTATACTTCAAGCAGGGCTTCGACCCCGACATGGCCGCCGTGGACGTGCAGAACCGTGTGGCCAGTGCCTCGAACCTCCTGCCCGCCGAGGTTACCCGCGTGGGCGTGCAGACCCGCAAACGCCAGACGTCGATGCTGCTGTCGCTGTCGATGTACGACCCAACACGCTCGTATGACAGCGAATTTCTCGACAACTATCTGAAGATTAACGTCATCCCGCAGCTGCAGCGTGTAAACGGCGTGGGCGACGTAATGTCGTTCGGCGCCGACTACTCGATGCGTATATGGCTCAAGCCCGAGGTGATGGCCCAGTACGGACTGATGCCCTCGGATGTCTCCGCCGCTCTGGCCGAGCAGAACCTCGAGGCCGCTCCCGGTACCTTCGGCGAGCAGGGCAACCAGTCGTTCCAGTACCCGATGCGATACCGCGGACGTCTCGAGCAGCCCGAGCAGTTCGAGAACATCGTCATCCGCGCCACCTCAAACGGCGAGGTGCTCCGTCTGGGCGACATCGCCGACGTCGAGCTGGGCCGCGTGATGTACGGCTTCGCCAACACCCTCAACGGCTACCCCGCAACCTCCTGTATCGTCTTCCAGACCGCCGGCTCCAACGCCACGCAGATCATCAACGACTGTATGAAGGAGATTGACCAGATGCGCTCGTCGCTGCCCAAGGGCACGGAGTTCGCCGTCACCCTCAACAACAACGACTTCCTCGACGCATCCATCCACGAGGTCATCAAGACCCTCATCGAGGCCTTCATCCTTGTGTTCTTCGTGGTATACGTCTTCCTGCAGGACTTCCGCTCGACCATCATCCCCGCCATCGCCATTCCCGTGGCCCTTGTGGGTACGTTCTTCGGCATGAACCTCATCGGCTTCTCGGTGAACCTCATCACGCTGTCGGCTCTCGTGCTCGCCATCGCCATTGTGGTGGACGATGCGATAGTGGTGGTGGAGGCGGTACACGCCAAACTCGACGCGGGCTACCGCAGCGCCCGCCGCGCCGCAATCGACGCCATGGGCGAGATTGCCGGAGCGCTCGTCTCCATCACCCTGGTCATGATGCTGGTGTTCATCCCCGTATCGTTCATGCCCGGCACCTCCGGCGTGTTCTACCGTCAGTTCGGTCTGACAATGGCTATCGCCATCGGTCTGTCGGCCGTCAACGCGCTCACGCTGTCGCCGGCCCTCTGCGCCGTCTTCCTGAAGGCGCATAACGACGAGCGCCCCCTCAAGGAGCGCGTCGGCATCGCCATGGGCGCCGCCCAGGAGACGATGAAGAAACGCTACGCCAGCGCCTTCCGCCTCAACCTCCCGCCCCTCGTCACCGGTATCTTCCTCGTCGCCACCATCGTCTTCATGGTACTCGGCTGGTTCAACGCCGCCCAGGTATGGAAGATTATCGTCGCCTTCGCCTGCGCCGTCGTCACCATCATGGGCATATTCGGCCAGCGCTTCCACGAGGGCTTCAACATCGGCTTCAACCGCGTCCTCAAGGTTTACAATAAGCTCACGGCGTGGTTCATCAGCCACAAGCTCATCTCCTTCGGCTCGGTAGCCGCCTCGGTAGTCGTGCTGATATGGCTGATGCAGAGCACCCCGACCGAGCTCGTGCCCAGCGAGGATACCGGCGTTGTCTTCGCCATGATCGACATGCCGCCGGGCACCTCGCAGGAGCGCACCGCCGCCCTTTGCGACACCCTCGACAACCACTTCCTGAAAATTCCCGGCGTGAAGTACACCCAGAAAATTCTCGGCTACTCTTTCATTGCCGGCCAGGGTCCCACCTACGCCGCTTTCATCATCAAGCTCAAACCCTGGGAGGAGCGCGATGCCAGCGAGAGCGCCAACGCCGTCATCGGCCAGATTATGGCGCTGCAGAACGTCGCCAAGGACGGCCGCGTAGTGGCCTTCGCGCCGCCTATGATTACCGGTTACTCGGCAACCAACGGCTTCGAGGTCAAGATGCAGGACAAGACCGGCGGCAACGTCAACGACTTCTTCGGCGTAGTCCAGGGCTTCCTGGCACAGCTCAACCAGCAGCCGGAAATCAAGATGGCCTACACCACCTTCAACCCCACCTTCCCGCAGTACATAATTGACATCGACGCCGCCAAGTGCCGTCAGGCCGGCATCTCGCCCCAGACCATCCTCACCACCCTCCAGGGTTATGTCGGCGGCATGTATGTGTCCAACTTCAACCGCTTCGGCAAGATTTACCGCGTAATGATGCAGGCCGCTCCCGAGGCCCGCGTAAGCACCGAGAGCCTCAACGCCATCAAGGTGCGCAACGGCAGCGAGATGGCTCCCATCACCAACTTTATGAGCCTCCAGCGCGTTTACGGTCCCGACCTGCTCAACCGCTTCAACATGTTCCAGTCGATTGCCGTCACAGGTCAGCCTGCCGACGGATACTCCAACGGTGACGCCCTCGCCGCCATCGAGCGCGTGGCTGCCCAGACCCTTCCTCAGGGCTACGGCTACGAATACTCGGGCATGACACGTGAGGAAGCCGGCAACTCGTCGGCAGCCACAGCCATCATCTTCGGCCTCTGCCTGCTGTTCGTCTACCTGCTGCTGTCGGCACAGTACGAGAGCTATGTGCTGCCCTGGGCCGTTATCCTGTCGATACCCTTCGGCCTCATGGGCGCCTTCATCTTCGCCCGCATGGAGGACGTCGCCAACTCGGTATACCTGCAGATTGCGCTCATCATGCTTATCGGCCTGCTGGCAAAGAACGCCATCCTTATCGTCGAGTTCGCCCTCGAACGCCGCCACACCGGCATGAGCATCGTCAACGCCGCCATAGCCGGCGCCACGGCCCGTCTGCGTCCTATCCTCATGACGTCGATGGCACTCATCATCGGCCTGCTGCCCCTGATGTTCGCCCACGGCGTAGGCGCCAACGGCAACCGCGCCCTCGGCTCCGGCTCAATCGGCGGCATGCTTATCGGCATGGTTCTTCAGGTTCTCGTAGTGCCCGCGATGTTCGTGGCATTCCAGAAACTCAACGAAAAGATTACCCCCATCAAGTTCACCAACGAGGAAGAGGGCGGCACCATCGAAAACGAGATGGAGCAGTACAACCCCGACGCCGCCGATGACGACGCCGACAACAAGGCCCTGCCCGTCCCCGAGAAATGAACAGATACTCCCCACAATCCTTTCAGACAATGAATATCAAGAAAATATCGACAAATATCCTGGTCGGCGCGACAATGGTTGCGCTGACCGTGGGGAGCACCTCGTGCCACATCTACAAAAAGTACGAGACCCCTCAGAACACCGCCATCACCAAGGCTTACGTCGAGGCCCGCGAGTCTGCGGCGGCCCAGGACAGCACCCAGCTGGGCAACCTGCTGTGGGAGGACGTCTTCACCGATCCCGTCCTCGCCGACCTCATCCGCCGCGCCCTCGCCAACAACACCGACCTGAGCAACGCACGCCACAACGTCGACCTTGCCCGCACGACACTCAAGGGCGCCAATCTGGCCTATCTGCCCTCCGTAGCCCTTGCTCCGCAGGGCGGACGCGCCTACGCCAACGGAGGCTGGACAGGCGGATGGTCGTACAACATCCCCGCCTCGGTATCGTGGGAGGTTGACATCTTCGGCAAACTCCTCAACAGCAAGCGCAGCGCCGCCGTCGCCGTAGAACGCTCCGAGGCATACGCCCAGGCCGCACGCTCGCAGATTATCGCCGCCGTGGCCAACACCTACTACTCCATCTCCGCCGTCGAGGCCCAGCTGGCCCTGGCACGCAGCACGGCCCGCCTGTGGGCCCAGTCGATGCAGACCATGCGCGACCTCAAGGAGGCCGGACGCCTCACCGAGGCTGCCGTCGTACAGAGCGACGCCAACTACCAGAGCGTCCTCGCCACCATCCCCTCGCTGGAGACGACGCGCAAACAGCTCGACAACACCATGTCGTTGCTCATCAACGAGATGCCCCAGCACTTCGACATCAGCCCCGACGCCGTCCTCACCGTGCCCGCCGCCATCAGCGAGGGCGTGCCCATGGAGTGGCTGGCCATGCGCCCTGACGTATACAGCGCCGAGCGCAACCTCGCCATCGCCTACTACGCCACCAACAGCGCCCGCGCCGCCTTCTATCCCGGCCTGACACTCTCGTTCAACGGCGGCTTCACCAACAGCCTTGGCGACTACATCGTCAACCCCGGCAAATGGTTCTTCAACATCGCCGGTCAGCTTGCCGCTCCCCTCTTCTCGCGCGGCAAGAACATCGCCAATCTTGAGGCCGCAAAGATCAACCAGAAGATTGCGATGAACAACTTCGAGCACACCGTCCTCAGCGCCGCCGGCGAGGTGTCCAACGCCATGACCGTCTACACCAAGAGCGGCGAACGCCTCAAATACCTCGACGTTCAGGTGGCCGACCTGGAGAAATCGGTTGAATATACCAACGACCTGCTCGTCTATGCCAACGGCACCTACCTTGAGGTGCTGACAGCCCAGCAGAGCCTGCTGTCGGCGCAGATGAACCGCATCAGCTGCGACCTTGACCGCGCCCAGGCCGTCATCAACCTCTACCAGGCCGTCGGCGGAGGCCGCTAAGCCTACGCAACCCGCATACATAAGCCGGCGGTTTCGGCCGCCGGCTTATGTTTTACAACATATACCCTTGCATTTTACCTCAGAAACTTTTACTTTTGAGTATTCATAACTAAAAATCCTCACTACCATGATAAGCGACAGAGCACACGTCGACCCGTCGGCAAAAATCGGCAAAGATGTCACAATCCACGCTTTCGCATACATCGACAAAGACGTCGAAATAGGCGATGGCTGCGAGATAATGCCTTATGCCTCAATTCTCCGCGGCACACGCCTCGGAGCATACAACAAAGTTTATCAGGGTGCCGTTGTCGGCGCCGACCCGCAGGACTTCCGCTGGAAAGGCGCCAAGACCTACTGCATCACCGGCGACAAGGTCACCATCCGCGAACACGTCATCATCAACCGCGGCATCTACGAGGGCAGCGCCACCCGCATCGGCAACAAATGCTTCATCATGGCCGAGACACACATCGGCCACGACTGCACCATAGCCGACAAATGCGTCCTCGGCAACGCCGTCAAGCTCGCCGGTGACGTCCGTGTAGACACCTGCACGGTGCTCTCCAACGCCGTTATCCTCAACGAGAAGGCCCATGTGGGCCAGTGGTGCTTCATCAAAGGCGGCACACGCATCAGCTCAAACGTGCCCCCCTTCACCATCATGGCCCACAACCCCGTTTCGTACTACGGCGTCAACTCGTACCTCATGGGACGCGATAACCGTTTCAGCGAGGCCGAGATTGACGATGCAGCAAAGGCTTACCGCCACCTCTATCAGACGCAGACATCGACTTTCAACGCCCTCAAGCGCATCCTCGCCGACATCGAGCCGGGACGCGTGCGCGATGCCATCGTTGACTTTGTCCGCGACTCGGACCTCAAGCTGGCCGGTGTTCCCTACTACGAAAGCGGCGACTGACGATGGGCGCAGACTACAGCAGACTGCCCCGCACGGGCAACGGCTATGATGTCCACCGCCTCGTCGAGGGCCGGCGCTGCATAATCTGCGGCGTCGACATCCCCTCGCCCGTCGGCCTGTTGGGTCATTCGGACGCCGACGTGGCCCTGCACGCCCTCAGCGACGCCCTCCTCGGCGCTCTCGCCCTCGGCGACATAGGCAAGCATTTCCCCGACACCGACCCGCAGTGGGAGGGAGCCGACAGCCGCCGGCTCCTCCGCGCCGTCATGGACATGGTGCGCGAGGCCGGATACATCGTCGCCAACGCTGACATCACCATTATGGCCCAGAAGCCCAAGATGCTGCCGCACATCCCCGCCATGCGCGCCAATATCGCCGCCGACATCGGCATCCCCCTCGACCGCGCCTCAGTCAAAGCCACCACCACCGAGGGCCTCGGCTTCACCGGCCGCAGCGAAGGCATCGCCGCCCTCGCCACCGTCCTCCTCTACCCGGCGTAAACAGCAGATATTACATATTTTGTAGGGACGCTTTAAAAAGCGTCCCTACAAAATATGTATCAATCAGTTACGGCTTTCGCATTATTCCCTGCACGGGGATGATGCTGACCGTATAGGGCGTGGCCTGGCTGTTGGTGCGGGGTTGGTTGAGGTGGTAATAAAACAGGCGGTTGATGTCCCAGGTGGGGAAGGTGACGAGGCGTGTCTCGCCCGGCTCGACCAGAGGATATACGGTGACGGTGCGCTTGTGCAGCATACGTCCGGCGGTGGTTTTGTATTCAATAATGAGTGTGAGCTCGTCAAGGGCGCGGATGGTGTCATTGTTGGTGACCAGAACTGTCTCCTTCGAGGCTCTCAGCGGTTTTTCATAGCCGGAAACGGTCACTGATGCCTCAATGCCTGCTGTCACCGTGTCTACCGGAACCTGCTGAGGGTCAATCGCCAATTCTTTGGTTTCCGACTTTTTCCCTTTGTTATTTTTTTCTGCTGGCGGCAGTTTGCGCAGTGTATTCTGGCCGTATGCAGGGATAGTGAAAGCCAAAATAATTACGGCAGACAATGCCGTCAACGCAATTCTAAGTTTCCAGTTTTTCATAGTGTCAGAGGAAAATCAGCGGTAAAGGCAGGGTTAGGGTATACGCGGATGGCATGAAGCTCTTTGGGTTTATCGCTGCCCCGGACGCTGAAAGTGACGAAGAGGCGATAGAGCAGCCAGAGGTTCAGCTTGAACTTTCCCCGGGGGCGTAAGGTCAACGTGCCGCCTTCGGGCGAACTCTCGTCGGCTACCGTTACATCGAAAATACGCATGCCTCCGGGTTTGCCGCTGTTGCCGACCGTCGTGGCAAGGCGGGCGCGATATGCCTTTCCCTGCAAGTCCTCCGGAACAAGAGTGCCCACACGCGTTCCGGGCGTCAGGCGCAAGTCATCGCCGTGCAGGCGCGTAACGGCAAAGGAGCCGTCGCCCTCGCGCTCTATCATCAGCTGCGAGCCGTCGGCAATGTTCCAGATGCCCTCGACCGGCGCCACAGTACGCCCCTCAAAGCGAGCCGTCAGACTGTCGGCCACCACCGGCATGCGTCCCGCCGCCGCCAGCGGCAGCAAAATCAGCAACGCAAGGATGAGAGCCGGCCTGTTCATAGTTCTTTAGGGTCTTTGATGTCCTCAGTGACCTTAAGGTCTTTAAGGTCCTTAGCTACAATGAGCTGAACTTATACGTCACGCCAAAGGACAGTATCTCCTTGACCTGCAGCTTGTGCCAGCCCTCGACACGGGGCGTGGTCGTGTCGTAGCGCAGATGGGCGTAAATCTGAGTGGAGAGGTAGCGGTTGATGTCCATCGACAGCGTATTCTCCCAATCGGCCTGAATATACCCATAGTCGGTAAATGCGTATATTCGGCTCTGCAGCAGAATGTTGCGGCACATCTGCCATCTTATCTTACCCTCCACCGAACTACCGTACTTGGAGGCCGTATGCTTATCGGCGTCAATGCCATATGTGCTGTGTTTGAGCAGCGAGTCAGGCTTGGCGCAGATTTTCATCGTGTATGACAGCGGCGAGATGGAGGCATCGAACGTGAACGTCTTCTTTTTGCTGGTATAGTTGTAGGTCATACCAAGACCGACGTTGAGCTCGGCCGGTGAGAACAGTGCCGACGCCAGCTGTCGGCTGTTCTTGACGTAAGAGTTGATGACCTGCGTCCGGAACTGCGCCGACACTGAATAGTACCACCGGCGGGCTGCCTTATAACCGAAGGTGGAATTAATCTGCAGGAGATCCTCGGTGACCGAGTAGTTGCGCAGCGAGTCATCCGGCGCGTTGTTTATACCCAGTTTGTATTGGAAAGTACTCTCAAACAGCAGGTTGGGATGGAAAGCGGGGTTGAGCTTGACATTGTAGTAGATGTCGGCAAGCAGATTGAGGGCGTTTGTGCCGCCCTGATACCAGTTGGGCGAGACGTATCCCTGCGAGAACTGCAGCGTCGACGAGAACGAGCGTATCCAGTGTCGGCGCTGGATATCAACCTCCAGTTTGTCAGGAGTTTCAGGCAGGATCTCCTGAATTTCAATCGTATACTTTTTGGGGTCAACCTTGGCGATGTATTTCTTGGGAGCCTCGGGCAACGATGCCAGGTTGTAGCGCACCATCGGCATATTTGCCAGCATAAAACGCTGCAGCAGACCGTTTTCATTGCGTTCGCGGGCGGCGGCGACCTCCACCCACCGCATGGCCGGGTTGTCGCCCAGGTCCGGTTCGAAAACAGGGCGGTCGTCGCCATAGCGGAAGCTGGTCCATACTGCCGGCATGAACATTGCCCGTGACAGCGGGGCAATCACCATCAGCGTATCGTTGATGGCGTCCGGACAGTCAATCATCTGGCGCACACGCCGCTCGATGCTGTCGGCACGCTCACGGGCACGGGCCTCCTGCTGATATTTCATATAATAAGGTACCTGTCCCGACGCTGTGACAGCCGAGACACATAGCGTAATAGCAGCAATCAGAGTTCTAATAGTCATGAACAAAAGTCATCAAAACGTTTTACCTAATACAAATACCCTTTTGTATTTGCAAAGTTAGCCATTTTCCCACTATTTGCATGCACTATTCAGCTCCAAATTTTCAACTGTCCGCTTCCAGAGCCGTGCGGACGGCCTGGCGGATGGCGCGGGCATGGGATGTGTCGGTGCTCAGAAGCTTCATTACGGCGGCGATGTATTCGTCCTTATTGCCGAGGCCGCAGAGGCCGGCGACGTTGCAGCCGGGGAGCATCGACTTGTTATTGTAGACGCGCAGGACGGCGGCGTAGTCACCCTTTTCGTAATAACCCCTGAACTCGCGGCGGAACTGCTCGTACAGGCCGCGGGGATTGATTTCGCGGGTGAGCGAGCTGATATGCCTTTCCAGCGCCACGATGTCGGCGAAACGGCCGTCCACACGGTATTCGACAGTGCGCTTGACGCGGTGACGCGTATGCTGCAGGGCCTGCTCGTCGATTTCTTTTCCGAACATCTTCAGCACGCTGCGGCGCACCGACTCAGCCACGCGGGCGCCGTCCCTGCCGCGCGAGGCGGCGACAGCCGACACAATCTCCGGCAACAGCAGCATGTTCTCAATCTCGGCGACGTCGGGGACGAGGATGTTCTTGCGGCGCAGATAGTCTACCTCGCCGTCATCGCGGCGGTCGCGGTCTACGATGCCCTGGGCCTTGAGGTGGTGGAAGCCGTTGAGGTCGTTGAAAGTGCGCGTGGCCTCGATGACCTTGTTGCAGCTGCCGAGCGGCCGCACCGTGCTGTCCGGGAAAATCAGCGGGTACAGACGCGAGTCGATGGAGCGCTGGTCGCCCTCTATGAAAAGAACGGGCTTGCGGGCGCCCATGATGGCCAGCGAAATCTGGTCGGTCAGGATTGACCCCCGGGGCACAATCTCGTAGTCCCAGCGATGCGTGCGCGTGTTGCACGAGCGCACCCACACATACACGGCCTCATGGCGCGAGGCGGCGAATTCCAGGTCGTGGGTGGTGTATATCATCGTGCAGTCGGGCCGCAGGCTCTCCAGGCGGTTCCACACGCTCTGCATGGTGCTGGGGTGCAGGAACATCTCCGGACTGTCGACCATCACCACGGCGTTTTCGGGTGCGTACAGCAGAGCCGTGCCGTAGTAGAGCACGGCGCGCTCGCCGTCCGAGAGACGGGCGGCGGCAAAGGTATCATCGCTGTCATCGCGTCCGAAGCGCATGTTGCCCGTGTCCATGAGCACGCGGTTTCCGGGGAAGACCTCGCACCAGAAGCTGATAAGTCTGTCCATCCGCGTCGCCGGCGGCGTGCGCGGCTTGTCGCCGTGTCCCCTGCTGAACTTGAAGCGGAAAAGACCAGCCAGCTCGTCCGATACGAGCAGGGTAATCAGCCGCTCGAGGCGTGTCTGAGGCCGTTCCTTGTCGTATGCAGGGACACCTGACGCCTGCCCGTGCAGCCGGTCGACGGTGTTGTGCTCGGGGTCGGACGGCGTCACTCTGTAGAGGGCGTCGAGGGCGTTGAGCCGGAAGGCGCGGTCACCGAGGTTTGTGGCCAGACTACGGGTAAAGCGCGATTTGCCGGCTCCGTTGGCGCCGATAATCACCACGGTGCGCGTTTCAGGACTCAGGCGCTCGATTTCGCCGTTGAGCCGGGGAGGGAGGTTGAGGTCGGGCATGGAGGCGAAGGAAATTGAAAATGTAAAATTAAAAATTGAAAATTAAGAATTCATCAGGCGGTCTAAGGTGAGCTGGGCCAGGAGGAGGCCGAAGACAGCGGTGGCGGTGACGAGGGTGCCGTTGACACGCTTGGCGCCATTGGCGGTGAGCGACGGCGGCAACTCGCGGCAGTTGGGCTGCGACTTGGGGCTGTACACGCACTTGAACTTGCGTGCGGGGAACTGTCCCATGCGCTTGAAGCGGTCGCGGAGGGCGCGGGCCAGCGGGCAGCCCTTGACGTTGTAGAACTCGGCCACGTCGACGGCCAGGATATCGGTTTTCAGCGCCGCGCCCATCGACGAAACGAGGCGGGCATGGCGGCAGCGCGTGGCGCGCAGAATAAGGTCGGCCTTGGCGTCAAGCGAGTCGATGGCATCTACGATGACATCGTAGCTGTCGAGCCCGAAGCTGGCAGCATTGGCGGCGGTATACACCCCGGCGACGGCGTGGATGCGGCAAGAGGGGCTGACGTTGTGGATGCGCCGTGCCATGACATCGGCCTTGAGCTGCCCGACGGTGGTGAAGTCGGCCACGAGCTGACGGTTGATGTTGGACTCGGCCACGGTGTCGCTGTCTACGACGGTGATGTGCCCCACCCCGCTGCGGGCAAGGGCCTCGACGCACCATGAGCCTACGCCTCCGCAACCGAGGATGATGACACGCGCCTCCGCCAGGCGACGCATGGCGTCGTCGCCCAACAGGAGGCCCGTGCGCATCAGCGCCTCGTCAAGGTCGTTACTTGACCAGGACACGGCGGCTGAAGTCCTTGACGGCCACGACATAGAGTCCGGCGGGGACGTCCAGGACGTTGGTGCCGGCCTTGAGCAGACCGTAATGGTATGTCTTGCCGTCGACGCCGTAAACGCCGGTGACGGCTGCCTCGCTCATCTCCACGACGAGCTTGCCGTCGTGGCTGTAGGCCGTCCAGCCGCGGTAATTGCTCTCGACACCGTCGAGGCCGGCGGTATAGTCGCCGAGGGCAACGTTGTCGATGCAGAGGCGTTGGCCGCCAAGCTGTCTGATGCGTATGCGCACGTTGCCGGGCTTGTTGACGGTGACGGTGAACTTGTTGTAGTTCTGACCGTCGGTGAGGCTGATGTCGGTGCCGGCCTGTGCCCACTCGCCGCCGTCGACATTGTACTCGATGGCGATGGTGGCATCGGTGTCGTTGCTCCACTTGCGGGCCATGAACTGCACGGTGGAGACACCGCCTTCCTTGGCGTCAAGCATCTCGACACACGAGTCGGAGTTCTTGCCGAAGCGCAGGTAATTGTTGCCCTCGTATGCCTCGCTGGCGGCGCCGTAGACACCGGCGTTCTTTACCAGCATCCACTTGCAGGCCGAGCCCTCGTATTCCTTGTCGTTGAAATACGAGCCGGCCACGCTTGCCTCGAAGGTCTCCATGAAAGGCAGATTGTCGGTGACCGTTGCGGTGACCTCGGTTTCGTCGGTGGCGTATTCGCCCGCCGCGGCCTTAAGCACTGAGGTGAAGGTGCCGGCGACCTCGCTGTTGACACGCAGGTAGAAGCGGTCCTCGAGAGGCGAGACGGTGACGGAGGTGCTCCACTCGTTCTTGTCGGTGGCGACCTCGAAGGGAGCGGTGACGGAGATGGTGATGTTCTCGGCGATGTTCTCGATGTCAAGCAGGATTTCGTAAGCCTCGGAGGGCGTTCCGGCGACAGCCTTGATGTCCAGTTCGCCGTCGTACATGAAGGTTACCGAGGGAATAAGCTCGCCGGTGGTGACAGCCACGGGCTTCGAGGTCATGGTCTTGCTGCTGACGGTGTAGGTGTAGGGAGTGTTGGCGTCAAGTTCGTCGCAGACGGCGTGACCGTCGGTAGCCTTTACGCTGCGGGGATAGGTGTCGACTGCGTTTCCGGAAGCATCGTAGACGTTGATGATGTAGTTGCCGTTGCTGTCCTCGTCGCCGATATAGGTCCAGTGGGCTGTGAACTCATTGGCGCCGATGTCGGTGGCCTGACCGGCCTCAAGGCTGCTGACGGTGCGGGCGGTGAGGCTGACAGCGGTTTTTGCCTCACCGGAGACGATTATGAGTGTGCCTGTCGAGATGCCGTCGGCGCTGCCCTTGAAGCTGACGGTGACGGCGGTGCCGGTGGCGCCGTTGACCGAGGCGGCGGTCAGTGTGGCGGGAGTGACGGAGAAGCCTGCGCCGCTGACGGTGACAGCGGCATTTTCGGTGAGGCCCAGGCCTTTAACCTGAATCTGACGAGTGAGGGTTGCGCCGAGGGCGATGGCACCCATGTCGACGGAGCTGCCGTTGACGGGCAGCGAGAACTCAGGCTTGGCAGGAACGCCTGAGCTGCTCCAGGGCTGGTCTTTCTTGTCGCCCCATATATACTCGGCCAGTTCGGGATGGTCGATGAAGGGATTACGGTTTTTCTGCTGGGCGGACACGGCCTCGTTGCGGTCGAGCTCTTTCTGGCTGACGGGGTCCTGGCGGTGCCATTTCAGCAGCAGGTTGACGGCCCAGTCGGAGAAGGCGGGATAGCTGTTGTGGGCCAGCATATCGCTGTTCCAGCCCGAGATACGGTCGTTATAGGCGGCAGCCATGTAGAAGTACGAGCGGGCGAAGTCACCCTTGTATTCATCATCGGGCTCGAAGACGCGGCCGCTGTAGCCGGGGAAGGTGGAGGTGCCGAGCTTGCCCAGCGCTTTCACGCCGTTATGGGTGCCCAGACTCGTGCCGTTGGCGCACTCACCGAAAGGATAGTTGGAACGCTGGCCGTTGACCTTGCCGTCGGTGGGATAGAGATGGTAGGCGTCCGAATACATCGGCTTGGCGTCGTTGAACCAGCTCTTGGGAAACGAGTGCTCACGGTTGTAGCAGTCGCCTACATTACTGTAATTGCCGCATTTCTGGCTGAACGACCACTCCTTTGTGGAGTACATATCCCAGAGGCGTCCGTTTGGCTTGACATCGGTCTGGCGGAAGAGGGTCCACAGGCCGTCATAGCTCGTCACCGACGGATTACCGATTTTCTTGTTGAGGGCGCTCAGCAGAGCGGCACCGTTTTTGCCGTCGCACGAGCTGTAATAGCCGTCAGGCTCGGCGGCAAAAGCGCCGAGAGCGACGAAAGCAGCGGCCATGGCCGCAAAAAACTTAGTCTTCATATTGTGGTTGTTTTGATAATCAGATTGGTTATGTTTGAATTTGCGAAATATCCTGTTGGGAGTGTGTCAAAATGTATGATTTTAATGATGTAGGGACATCGCTTTGCGATGTTAAGCCTGAAAGACAACAGATTGGTCCAACATGCCAAAGGCATGTCCCTACATTCAGGCTATTTTGACACACTCCCAGGGCACGAAATTTAACAATTCATGCAAATTTACAAAAGATTATAAATTCGCGCAATATACTTGGGGCAAAGTTTGGGGCACAGTGGAGGTTTTGTCCTAAATTTCGTATATTTGCACAAACATCTCATCCTTTTTCGCCGGAAGGCGGAAAACTGTGTCACTATCTTGTACCGGAAACTACGCATAATCAGAATTGTTGTGTCGGTGGCTCTGCTATTGCTGCTGACGGTCGGGCTGTGCGGACTCGGCGGATGGGCCGGGACCGCGGCCGGGCGCCTGTCGGCGCTGCAGCTCGTCGGTGCCGTCCTTGCCGGATGCGTCACATGGATAGCCTTCTGGCTGATAGTGACGCTGACGTGCGGGCGCATCTACTGCTCGACGGTATGCCCGGCAGGAACATGCATGGACATCGTCTGCCGCCTGCGGGCACGCAAGCTCAAAGGCCCCATGACGCATTTCAAGGCTGCGGCCGGCGTGCCTCACCTGAGGCTCCTCGTCTTAGCCGTCTTCATCGAGGCCGTAGCGATAGGCTCGGCTACGCTCACCGGCTGGCTCGATCCGTATGCCGACTTTGCGCGGCTGTTTACGGTGTGGGGCGCGGTGACGGCGTCGGGATTGGTTTCTGCCGTGGCGGTAATCGCCGTCGGCGTTGTCGCCTCGTGGCGCTCGGGCCGTCTGCTCTGCAACAGCGTATGCCCTGTCGGCGCAGCCCTCGGCGGCATCTCTACCGTCGCCCTGATGGGCTTCGACATCAATCCGGACCTGTGCGTGCACTGCGGCGCCTGCGAGCACACGTGCAAGAGCCGCTGCATAAATTCGGACCTCAGCCTTGTCGACAACTCGCGCTGCGTGGTGTGCTTCGACTGCGTGTCGGTATGCCCCAACAACGCCATCCGCTGGACATCCTCGCGCACGCGCCTGCAATGGCCCCTGCTGATGCGCACGCGCACGACGGCGCAGGCCGGAGGCCCGGCCCAGACATCGGCACCCGGGGCTGACGTATGCCGTAAAGCCTCTAACTTGAAAAAACCTAAGACCAAATGAAACAATATCTTGACCTGCTTCGTCGCATCGTCGACGAAGGGACTCCCAAAAGCGACCGCACGGGCACGGGCACACGCAGTGTCTTCGGCCACCAGATGCGCTTCGACCTCCGCGACGGCTTTCCGTTGCTGACCACCAAAAAGCTGCACCTCAAGTCGATAATCTACGAGCTGCTGTGGTTTCTGCGCGGCGACACCAACATCGCCTACCTCAACGAGCACGGCGTGCGCATCTGGAACGAGTGGGCCGACGCCGACGGCGACCTGGGCCACATCTACGGCTACCAGTGGCGTTCATGGCCGGCTCCCGACGGCACCTTCATCGACCAGATAAGCCAGGTTGTCAACGACATACGCACCAATCCTGACTCGCGCCGCCTCATCGTGTCGGCATGGAACGTCGCCGACATCCCCAACATGAAACTGCCGCCCTGCCACGCCATGTTCCAGTTCTATGTTGCCGACGGACGCCTGTCGCTGCAGCTGTACCAGCGCTCGGCCGACTGTTTCCTGGGCGTGCCGTTCAACATCGCCTCGTACGCCCTGCTGCTGATGATGATGGCACAGGTGACGGGCCTCGAGCCGGGCGAATTTGTCCACACCCTCGGCGACGCGCACATCTACAACAACCACCTCGAGCAGGTCAGGCTGCAGCTCACCCGCGACCCGCGTCCCCTGCCCCGCATGACCCTCAACCCGGATGTCAGGGACATCTTCGGCTTCAAATACGAGGATTTCACCCTTTCCGATTACAACCCCCACCCCCACATCGCCGGCCAGGTCAGCGTATAAAAGGGAAAATCCATTCGGAATCAAGGGAATACGCCAGTCTGTAGGGACGCTTTTTAAAGCGTCCGCTCCCGGATGGCGAAAATGACAAACGTAAACCCTCTGAACAATCCGAATGGCGAATTGACAATGCTTTGGCGGACGCTTTAAAAAGCGTCCCTACAAGCTGACCCCCATCTTATAATTAACTGATAATATGTCTGTAACGATAATTGCTGCGGTGGCGCGGGACGGCGCCATCGGTATACGGGGCGATATGCCCTTCCATATCAGTGCCGACCTGCGGCGCTTCAAGGAGCTCACCACGGGCCATCCGCTTGTGATGGGCCGCAAGACCTTCGAGAGCCTTCCCGGCGGTGCCCTCCCCGGCCGCCGCAACCTCGTCGTTTCGCGCAACGGTGCCTGGCGGGCCCCCGGGGCCGAACGCTTCGACACCATTGAAGAAGCCATTTCCGCTTGTGGCGATGCCGAAATAATGATTATCGGCGGCGGCGAGATATACCGCCAGGCCATGCCCCTTGCCGACAAGCTCCTCCTCACCGTCATTGACGCCGACGTTCCCGACGCCGACACGCATTTTCCCGCGATAAACCCCGGTGAATGGGCCGTCAGCGAAGAGTCAGCGCCACACACCGACCCCCGCAGCGGCGCCGGTTACCAGTTTGTGACGTATAAGCGAAATTAGGAATACACATCACCATTTTTTTGTAGGGACGCTTTTTAAAGCGTCCGCCAAAGGATTGCCAATTTGCCATCCGGATGCGGACGCTTTAAAAAGCGTCCCTACATTATTATCACAACAATATTAACACAACAATATTAACACAACAAACGCAGGGGGCAGCCGGCCGGCTGCCCCCTGCGGGGATGTCAAATTAATGGGAGATTATTCGCCCTTGTCGACAATCTTGATGTTGTCGATGTGGTAGCGGAGGGCGGGAGCAGTGCCCCACTGGTCGTCGCTGTTACGGATTGTAATCTGGGTGTCCTTGTCAATCTTGACACCTGTCAGCTCAATCGAAACGGGAATCCAACGATATGCATCGTTGTCCTTGAAGTCGTGGGCGGGAACCTCGAACTGAGACTCAGCGGCGCCGTTCTTGACAATTACAACAAGCTTGGTGTCGTCGAATACACCTGTGCCCTGACGCTGTACCGACCAGTCAAAGGTAATGAGAACCTTGGCGTCGGCGGGAACGGTGGTGATGGGCGGGAGAACGATACCGCTCTGGTAGCCGGTCAGACCCATCTTGAGGTAGTTGCGCTGCAGATAGATCTGAGCCTTGGCCTCACGGGCAGCCTTGGCCTCGTCGTGTGCGGTGACAAAGTTGTAGCCGCGGGCGAGGAATGCGTCGTAGGTGGAAACGTCGTCAACCTTGTTGGTGCCGAGCTGCTGGGCAGTGGCGTCGGAGTTGTTGTCCTCGACGGTGCGGCCTGCGGGCTTCTGGCTCGACCAGGGCTCCAGCCACTCGAAATCATCACCCCAGTATACAACCTGGAAGAGGCCGAGGTCCTCGGCTTCGGTGAGGTAGAGGGTGTGGTTCGAACCGTCCTTGCCGGCATAGTAGCCGGTGAGTTTGACAACGTGGTCGGACAGGGTCGTCAGGTCGAAACCTGCGGGAGCGTCTACAACCTCAAGGCTGCCGCTCTTGCCCTCGACAAAGAGCTTGCCGGTGGTGATGTGACCCTGAACGCTGACATACTTGACAACGTCGGAGGTGAAGCTGTCAAAGTTAGCGGTGAAATCCTCGGCTGTGCCGGGGGTGACGGTAGCTGTGCCGGTGGCGGCAAACTCGTCGCTGGCTACGTAAGGCACGCCTGCGGCGTTGGTGTACTTGCTGCCCTTTACGGTACCGGTGGCACCTGCCTCAACGCCCTCGGGGTTACCCGAAACGTAGACGAAGTCCTGGCCGTTGGTGGCGATGGCGCCGGCGTTGAGCTTGCTGGCGAAAGTCAGGCCGGGCATAACCACAGCGGCGTTGTCGGGAGCTGTTACCAGCTCGGCGATGCTGTAGTCGGCGATGCCGCGGTATTTGTCACCGCCCTGGAAAATCTTGACGGTGGCGATGCTCTTCTTGGTGTTGCCGCGGAAGATGACCTCAAACTCCTTGGGGTTGTCCAGTGCGTCGTCACGCATGTTGTCGGTAATGGCGATGGTAACCTCGGTCTGGCCGGCGTGGCCGGTCGAAGGAGTAACGGTGATGTTTTCGGGAGCCTCGGAATACCATTCAGCGTCCGAAGTAACCACGATTGTCTGGGGTGCAGCCGAAACGCCTTCAAAAGTAAGGCTTGAGGCGCTGGCGAGCACGGCTTTTGCCGATACCGGTCCGTCATCGTCGCTGCACGAAACAGCCACGCAGCCGACGGCTAAAGCCATTGCTAATGAAAATATCTTAAGTTTCATAATTGTCTGTTTGAATTTTTGTTCGGAGTCACGGAATTATTCGCCTCGTTTGATGTCTGTCCAGCCGGGGTTCTGTACGAGGTTGGGGTTGAGTGTGATGTCATCGAGAGGTATACCGTAGTAGTAGTCGCGGGCATCGTTCCAGGCAGCACGGGGCTGCGAGCGGTGGTAGTCGGTATAACCTTCATCGTTAAGCAGGATTTCCTTGCCAATCTGGTAAACCTGCACACCTTTGTCGACGGCGGGCTTGGCCTGATTTTCTCCATAGAGGACAACGTCGGGCTTGCCGTCGCCGGTGAAGTCGAAAGCACCGGGACCACCGAAATATACACCGGCGATGTCCTGATTGTAAGCATAGCCTGCACGCCAGCGGAGGATGTCGGGCCAACGCTGACCTTCCATAACCAGCTCTACGGCGCGCTCACGGCGGAGCTCAAGGATGATGCCCTGGTTCTCGCCGGTGACATTGGTATAACCGAAGCGCGGGTCAAGCAGGAATGGGTCGGGATTGGCGTTTGACCAAGCGAGGCTGATATGCGGCATGGCAACACGCTCGCGCAGAAGGTTGACAGAGATGTCGAGGTCGTTCTGGGTGATTGTACCGAGTTCGGCCTTGGCCTCGGCGTAGATGAGGAGAGCCTCGGCGAAGCGGAAGACGGGCATGTCGTTTGTCGAACGCTTGTTGTCGATATTCTGGCCGTCGGCATCGGGAGCCTGGACGAACTTGATGGGCTGGAAGCCGGTGGTAGTGGCTTGGAAATCGGGAGCAAGGACGTCGGTCTTGCCGATACGTGTGTAGTTGAGAGTGCGGATGCTCTGCGACAGACGGGGGTCACGGTCCTTGACCTGGTCGACGAAGAAGTCTTTCTCCCAGCCGGCCTTATCAGTGTAGCGCGAGCCGTCCTTCATCAGGTACTGGTTGACAAGCTTACGGGGGAAGCCGGGTGTGCCGCCGGTAGGCTGCAGAGTGCTGGAGGCAGCCTCGTGGAAAGCGCCCGTTGCAGCGCCGAAACGGATAGCGAGGATGTACTCGTCAGTGTTGGCGTCCGAAGCGGCGAAGAGGTCGCGGTAGTCGGTGTCGGGGTGACCGGTGGAGTAGAGTTTGTACTCCTTCTCGTCGATAAGCTGTTTTGCGGCGGCTGCGGCCTGCTCGAGGTACCACTTGTAGTCGTGACCTTCGAGGACAATGTTGTGGTATTTGCGGAAGGTACCCTCCCACAGGCATACGCGGGCTTTGAGAGCCAATGCGGCACCGTGGGTCACACGGTAGGGATTGTTAGGTTCTTTAGCTTTAACGGGAGCATAGGCGATGGCGTGGTCAAGGTCTTTGACGATGTTTGACATTACCAGCTCACGGCTGTCGCGGGGATTGAAGAGAGCGGGGTCGGCCGAACCGAGTTCGGTCTCGTACCAGGGTACATCACCGAAGCGGCACACTTTCTCGAAATAGAAGTAGGCGCGGAAGAAGGCACCGATGGCGGTGTATTTTTCAACAGCAGCCTTGTCTTCGCATTTTTCGGGAGCGTACTGCATCAGTGCGTTGATGCGGCGCAGCTGTGCCCAGCTCCAGCCGCCCGTACCGGCTTTGGTGGGCGTGATGCGCTTGCTGCCGCCCAGCATTTCGTCGCAGAGGGTCTGGGTGAGATAGAAGTCGTTTCTCTGTCTTTCAGGCTCTTTATCGAGCAGGTTGTTGTAAAGCGGGTTCGAGAAAGTCTCGAGCTGCTCCGCCGTCTTGAAATAGTCGTCAAGGCTCACACGGTCCTGCGGAGTGAGGTCGATTGCGTCCTCGCAGGATGTCAGCGCGAAGATGCCGAGCGACAGTCCTAATAATATTTTTTTCATTGCCGGAAATTCTTAGAAAGTGATGTCGATACCAAGCGTGAATGTTTTGGGGAAAGTATAGGTAAGGTTGTTGTTCTGTTCGGTGCCATGGTTATAGGCTCCTTCGGGATCAAGCCATTTTGAGTTCTTCTTCAGGGGTGACCAATAGTGGAGGTTCTCGCCTGTGAAGAATACGCGGAATTTCTCGATATAGGCTTTCTTTGTCCATTTGGAGGGCAGAGTGTAGCCGATGGTGAGGTTTTTCAGTCGCAGATAGCGGAGGTTCTGCAGGTAGCGGTCGTTGACGAAGCTGAGTGTGCCCGAGGTAGCGGCGTATGCCATGGGACGGGGGAAATACGAGTCAGGATTGTCTTCGCTCCAGACGAGGTCGCGGAAGTCGGCGCGGAGGAACGAGCAGTAGCTATAGGAGTAAGCGCCCCAGAATGCCATATTCTGTCCCTGGGGATACCAGTAGTGGTTGCCGGTGCCCTGGAAGAAGATGGATGCGTCGAAGCCGAAATACTGGAAGCCGGCGGTGATGCCGTACTGCAGCGAAGCCAGCGAGTTGCCGAGGACGCGGCGGTCGCCGGGGTCGTCAACAGTGTTTTTGCCTACACCGATATCGCCGCTGCCGTCTGTGTCGAGGTACTTCAGGTCACCTGCCTGCCAACCGCCGGTTACGCGCTTGGTGACATAGCCGAGGTCAACTTTCGAAGCATATTCCTGAGCCTCTTCTGTGGTCTTGAAGAAGCCGTCTACCTTGAAGCCCCATATTTCGCCGACGCGCATGCCCTCGTAGTAGGCCTTTGCGAATGACTTTTTAGGATTGTCATAGCGGGTGATATGCGAGCGGTAGTCGCTGATGTTGAAACCTATGTTGTAGCTGAAGGGGTGTCCGAACAGCTCGAAATTATCGTTCCAGCTGATGGCTGCCTCGTAACCTTTGGTGCGGAGGTCGGCACTGTTCATCTGTGGGGGATCTGCGCCGTAAACCGAGGGAAGGGCTACGCCGTCGGTGAGCATGTTCTTGGTATCGCGGATATAGAGGTCGCCGGTGAAATTGAGTCGGTTATTGAAGAAACCGAGGTCAAGACCGAGGTCCCACTGCTTGGCGGTCTCCCAGGTCATATCGGATGCGATGGGGTCGTCGAGCGAGGTGTAGACAGCTTTGTTGGAGCCGTCGAAGGTGTAGGTCGAGAAAGTGTGGTTGGTGACGTTGCGCAGGAAGGTGTAGTAGGACGAAACGTTCTGGTTGCCGAGTTCGCCGTACGAGAGACGTACCTTACCGTTGGTGAACCAGTCGTGGATGCCCTGCATGAAGCTTTCCTCGGAGAAGCGCCAGCCGAGTGAACCGGAGGGGAAGAAGCCCCAGCGGTGACCGCGGCCGAAGCGCGAGGTACCGTCGTAGCGGCCCGAGAGCTCTACCAGGTAACGGCCCTTGTAGTCATAGTTGATACGGCCGAATATTCCTTCGAGGGCGTACTGGTTCTGCTCGCCGGTGACATCGGTAATCTTGTCGCCGTTGGAGTTTACGCCTACGAGATTGAAGTCGGTGAGGTCTTCGGAGATAAGGTTGTCGGCCGACATGTTGCGGCGTACATAGTTGCGGCGTTCGTAGTTGTAACCGGCCATGACGGTGATGTTGTGGGCGTCGGCGAAGGTGTCGCGGTAAGTAGCGAAGGCGTTGACCGAGTAGTAGTTGGTGGTGCGCTGGCTCTCGCGGAGGTCGTTTGTGCCGGCACCCGAGTCCCATACGCGGAGCTCCTCGCCGGGATACATGCGGAATGTGAGGTTGTTACCACGGTTCATGTAGTTCACGTTGAGGTAGCGGTAAGTGAAGTCGCCCGTAACGGTGAGCTGCTTGATGGGTGTGATGTTCAGACGGAAGGTGGTGGTGAAATCGGTGCGGCGGTCACGGTTGGGGTGACGTCCGTCGATGATTTCGGAGTGACGGCTGTTACCGATGGCGTAGCCGACGTATGGAGTATCGCGGATATTCGAACCGTCCGGGTTGACCAGCGGGAAGATTGAAATAGCATGACGGCCGAGGTAACCGAGAGTGGAGTCAACGTCCGAGCGGCCCTGATATTCGTAGGTCGAACCCATGAAGGCGGTGTTGTTGCTCATGGTAATCCATTTGTTGATGTTGAAGTCAATCTTCGAACGCATGTTGTACTTGCGGTACACGTCGGGGATGACCTTCAGCATACCTTCGTGCTTGTTGTAGCCGCCCGAAACGAAGTAGCGCACGGCCTTGTTGCCGCCCGAGATGGAGATGTTGTGCTCCTGGGTGGGACGGGTGGTCTGGAACAGAGTGTGGTACCAGTCGTAGTTGCCGTAGTAGTACCACTGGTTGCGTCCGTTGCGGTCGCTCTCGACAACCCAGGGGCGGTCGGGATTTTCAGTCTCGTCGTTGACACGGGCAAGCAGCTGCTGCATGTCGTAGTCATCGTACTTGACGTAGGGCTGACCGGAGTCGGCCATGAAGAACTCGTTGACGGTGTAGGTGTGCCAGTAACCGCGGTGCTCGTATTCGTCCGAGGTTGTTGACTTGACCCAGCCGAAGCGACCGCCGTAACGTACGGTGGCTTTGCCGTCGGCTTCCTTACCGCTCTTGGTGGTTACGAGCACGACACCGAAGGCTGCGCGGGCGCCGTAAACGGCGGCTGCCGATGCGTCCTTGATGATGGAGATGTTATCGATGTCGTTGGGATTGAGGTCGTCGATGTCACCGATAGAACCGTCGATGAGGATGAGGGGACCTGCCGAATTGATGGATGTTGTACCGCGGATGTTCAGCGAACCCGAAGTGCCGGGACGGCCGTCGGTGACGCTGACGTTAAGACCGGCCACCGAGCCCTGGAGCATGTTGGTGACCGAGCCGCCGGTGCGGTCCTCGAACTTGGCGCCGTCAACCGATGCCACGGCACCGGTGAGGTTGACCTTCTTCTGCACGCCGTAGCCCACGACAACTACTTCGTCGAGCTCGCTGGTGCTGGATTTCATGACTACGTTCACGATGTTCTGAGTCGCGGGAACGTTTACCTTCTCCTCGGTGTAGCCGATGTACGAGAAGCGGAGTGTCACGGCTGCGTCGGGGACGGTGATGGTGAAGTTGCCGTCAATATCGGTAATGACGGCTGCCTTTGACTTGTCTTCTGTGACGGACACGCCGATAAGCGGCTCGTCCGCCGCGTCGACGACTGTGCCTTTCACCTGTCGGGCGTAGGCCGACCATGCTGTCGACAGAAGAACCGCGAACAACAGCATAAGTCTGGGTAATGATTTCATATTGGTTTATTGATATTGATTGGTTGTATTTTTTCAGGGTATTGGCGGTGTCGCGCCGGTTTATGCCGGTGTCTTAAACCGGGAAACGCGTCCGGGCGGCAGCGAGGTGCCGCGCCGGGCGTTGTTCCGTTTTTTCAGGTCTCCTTACCAGACGTAGGAGGGCAGGTCGAATTTCTTGGGACGCTCCATCTTTTCGGTGTAGGTGTTGCCGAAGCGGTCGGTAACGGTGATGGTCAGGTCAGTGGTGGCGTCGGGAGCGGTGACCTCGAAGAAGTGTGCCCAGTTGTCGGTGATGAAGCTGGGCTTCGAGGAAATGTTGCGGTTGAAGCGCTTGACGGTCATTGCCATTATGTGCAGGGGGTCGTATGCCATGCGGGGAGTGACCTTAAGGCTGGTGCCTTTTTCGTCGGTGACGGTGATGGTCCACTTGGGGTCGTAGTTCCACATGTTGATGAGCACCTTGTTGTCACTGCGGGCGGGATAGGCGTTGATATATTTCTGGAATTCCTCCTGCATGCTTGAATTGGTGAGGTTGGGAACGTCAGCCAGCGAGAAGGATACGTTGTTGAGGTCGTAGGTGCGGAACTGGACGTTCTCGTTCAGGCCGGTGCCTTTGTACTTCCACTTGACGGTCTTGCCCTGGAAGTCGTAGATGCCGTAACCGGCGGGGGTGCCGTCGTGGGCGGTGAGGGCGCCGGGGGTCAGGTGACCGCTCCACCACCAGTCGCCGCAGACCGAACCCTGGTTGTGCTCGGTGACGTTGGGATAGCTCTTGAGGATGCTGGCCTCGGAGGTTGCGACGGCGTTCTTATGTGTGTGGCCGGTAACGAGGTGAACCTCGTTATAGTCGCGAACCGCTGCCATGAGGTCGCTGACACCTTCAATGTTGTATCTGAACTCAGTGCCTGTGGACGGACGGTAGGCGGGGGCGTGCATCATGATGAAGACGGGGGTGGACTTGTCGACGTAGCTGAGATCCTTGCGCAGCCACTGCATCTGGGGCTGGTAGATTTTCTCCGAGTAGTTGCGCGAGGTGCTGCCGTCGTACTTGCTGCAGTCGATGTTGTCAAGGACAATGTAGTGCACGGCACCTATATTAAATGAGTAGTAGGCGGGAGCGATGCTGCGGACGAAGGGGTTCTTGGCGGCGGCGTTGCTGGTGGCCTTGAAATCGTTGTCGTGGTTGCCGATGCAGTGGTAGGTGATGAGGTTCTTGAACGACCTGTTCATGAGATCGATATAGTTGGAGAACTGGAAGTTGTTATCGTACCAGTAAAGGTCCCATGTCATATCGCCGAGGGTGATGGCGTAGGTCTTGCCCTTGATGCCGTTGGTGTTGACGTCCTTGACAAGGTCACCGAACTGCTTGACGTCGTCGGTGCGGTTTGCAAGGTGCATGTCGCCGAAGAAGAGTACGCGGTAGTTTGTCTGGTCAACTTTGTTGAGGCTGAAGTCGACGCGCTCGGCTGTCGTGGCCGAACCGCTCAGCAGCTTGTAGTTGACGGGCATGACGCCGTTGGCGATGGGGTCGTAGCCGGAAGGAACGGACATGAAGACGTATCCGAGGGCCTTCTTCGACTGGAGCTCGTAGCGTCCCTGCTCGTCGGTGACGGCGAAGTCGACGCCGTCGCTGACAACGACATTGGCGACGGGACCGGCGGCGCAGCTGATCTTGCCGTATACGGTGGTACCTTCGGCAGGAGTCCAGCCTTCAGGGTCTTCCACTATATATTCTAATGTGAACTGGCCGATCTGACGGCGGTCCTGGCCGCGCTTGACAAACATGGTGTACGAGCCGGCGGGAACGGTTTCGGGGATGAGGAAGCTGACGGAGTTGTCGGTCACGCCCTGGACGGTGCAGTTGGTGAGTGTTCCGTTGGAACTCTGGAGCTGGATGACGTCGGAGGTGTACATCACGCTTCCCGACTGCAGTTCGAGAGTGACGGGCTGGCCTTTTTTAACCTGAATTGTCTTGGGCAGAGTAAGCTCCACCTTGATGCCTTCGTCCGTGGGGCCGTCAGGGTCGCTGTCGCTGCAGGAGGTGTAGCCGAAGCAGAGAGCCGAGACGAGGGCAAGTGTTAACCATTTTTGTAAAGATTTCATAAATGTGATATTTTGCAGCGCCCGGAGAGGGGGCTGACGGTCATGGATTAGGTGAAATTATAAAATCGCTAATTTTATATAAATTTCGTTAATAAAGTATCCGTTCCCCCGATAGCATAGTGATTACACCAAAACGGCGCTGTCAATCAGGGTATTAGAAATGTGATGCCCGACACCTCCTCATCCCGCATGACTGCTGACGTTGCCGTCAGAGGACAATCAGGCCTTTGGAGCGGACTTTATAAGGCAAAATTAGCGCCATTTTCTCGGACTGCAAAGGTTTTTCGCAGATTTTTTCAAAAAAAATGTTGCGAAAGCCCTAAAATTCCAAAACGGTTAAAAACTTTGGCCGACATGCAAATGTTAAAATTATTGCGTAAACTTGCACCTGCCGTCTTTACCAACACGGCGACACAAATATTTTCTAACATAAACGATTTCAGGACCATGATGACAGTTGGAGACAAGATGCCCGACCTGCTGGGCATTGATGCTCAGGGTAATGAAGTGCGACGCAGCGACTACCCCGGCAAGAGCATAATTCTATATTTCTATCCCAAGGACATGACCCCGGGATGCACCGCCGAGGCCTGCAGCCTCCGCGACGGCTACGCCGAGCTCTCGCAGCTTGGCTACCAGGTTATTGGCGTCAGCAAAGACTCCGAAGCAAGCCATGTCAAGTTCGCCGACAAATACAGCCTCCCCTTCCCCCTTATTTCCGACCCCGAACACAAACTTTGCGAGCTGACCGGCGTCTGGCAAAAGAAAAAGATGGCCGGACGCGAGTACATGGGCGTAGTGCGCACCACCTTCGTCATTGACCAGGACGGCACCATCACCCACGTCATCACCAAAGTCAACACCAAAGACGCCGCCACCCAGCTCCTCCACCTCCTCCGCAAATAAGAACTATCCGACACGGTATCGAACACCTGCGGTGTGTCAAATTATGTGATTTTAATGATGTAGGGACATCGCTTCGCGATGTTAAGCCTGAAAAACAGCAGACTGGCCCAACATGCCAAAGGCATGTCCCTACATTCAGGCTGTTTTGACACAGCCTCCGAAAATATAATATTACCGCAAAAGTTCCAAGCAAAACACCGCAAAAGCTCCAACTTACGCGATGGATGGCCGAACCTTGGAGGGGGTTGTTTGTTAAAAATGATGGACGCGGGATTGCCGTATAGTGGCTTCCTGTCCTTCATCACAAATGTCCTCCGGGACAGCATTCATCGCACTATGAAAAGGATTTTTCTGTTTACCTTGGTCTTGGCCGCTCTGTGCCAGCCTTTTGCCGGATATGCCGAAGGGGTGTCCGACTCGGTGGTCACACCGGATGAGATGCGGCGCGACAAGATTGTCAGGGGCACAAAGATTTTCATGCAGCCGGGTGGCGAGCGGACTGACTCGGCCACCAGTCTGCTGGTCAACTTCTATCTCGACCAGTTCCGCAATTCGCGCGACCCGGAGCTGCCCTATTTCATGTTCATGAGCAAGGATGCCCAGTACACCATGGGCGTGGGCGGCGTGATACGTCTGCGCGGGTGGTACGACTGGCACAACATCATGCCGGGTACACCTTTCTCGCCTTACAACATCACCATCCCGGGCAACCCGGCACGCACGCGCCACTTCGACATCGGGCCGCAGGGCACGACAGTCTATCTGACTTTCCTTGGCCGTAACGAGCACATCAACCGCATAATGGGCTATGTCGAGGGCAAGTTCAACGGCGACGGCTTCGCCTTCGAGCTCTACAAGGCCTACATCACCCTCAACGACTGGACGGCCGGTCTGGCCGTCACTACTTTCAGCGACCCGGCGGCGTCCCCCACCCTCATCGACGGCGCCCGCTCCAACGGCGAGGCCACACGCCGCAACGTGCTGGTACGCTGGCTGCACGACATTAACCGCCACTGGACCGTCGCGGCCTCGGTGGAGGTGCCCAAGCACCAGATCAACGCCGATGACAAGGAGGTGGAGAAATGCCCCGTCTACGTCCCTGACTTCGCCGGTTTCGCGCAGTACCAGTGGGACGGCGGCCGCAGCCACATCCGTCTGTCGGGCCTCCTCCGCGTCATGGGCTACCGCGACCTGTTACGGGGACGCAACCACAGCGTGACGGGCTGGGGCGTGGGACTGACGGGAGTGTGGACGGCCATCCCGACATGGAAAATCTTCGGCGAGTTCAACACCGGACACGGCATCGCCAGCTATCTCAGCGACCTTGTCAACGACAACACGGACCTGCTCATGCGTCCCGGCGAGCCGGGCAGGATGTACGCGCCGATGAGCTTAGGATATGTCCTCGGCATGCAGTATTACTTCACGCCCAAACTCTATGGCACCCTCTCGGCCGCCGAGGTGCGCTACCTCACCAAGGCCGGCAGCCCGGGCAGCACATATAAATTCGGCACCATGGCCGCCGCAAACCTCTGCTACGACTTCACCGAGCGCATCGGCGCAGGCATTGAATACCTGTGGGGCTACCGCAAGAACGTCGACGGCATGCACGGCCACGCCAACCGCATCACGGCCTTCTTCCAGCTGATGTTCTGACGGACCGCCGTAGCGAACATCGACACCTCGTCCCTTGTTATAAATCTGTATATAAAAGTACAAATTTACCAATGTAGGGACATCGCTTTGCGATGTCAGGCCTGAAAAGAAATTGGCCGGTTCAACATGCCAAAGGCATGTCCCTACATTCAGGATATTTTGACATGCAAACATAAAAAGCCTCATTATTTGAATTTAAAACTTTTAGATTATGTCAGATAAAAACACACAAAACAATGAGCCCAGGCGCAACAGCAGGCTGGGCACATGGATTGCAGTCGCCGTCATCGTCGCCACCCTCTGCGTGGCCGTGATGTTCTATATAGGCTGGTTCGACAACAAAACCCACGTCGACACTCCCGCCGGCGACAATGTCGAGGAATCATACAAGCAGGGCGTCAGCCGTCCCGACTCGCCCGGTGTCAACGACTGGCAGAACCCCGACCACAACAGCGTCCGCGAGGTGGTGGTCGACCACGCCGACACCGTCCGCTGACGCGGGTATATTTGCCTGCCACAGTATTTTTTGCTAATTTTGCGCCGAATTTTTAGATTATGGCGCAAAAGACTGACATTTCCATTAGCCGTGAGTGCGGATATGTGATGCGAGGGATGGCGATTGTCCTGATTGTCCTCCACAATTTCTGCCATCTCGTACCCAACGTCGTGGCCGAGAACGAATTCAAGTTCTTTGCCAGCCGCGTCGCACGGTTTGAAGCGTTCCGTGGAGATATAACCAAGCACGTTTTCGACATCCTGTCGTTTTTAGGCTGGTACGGCGTGCCCGTATTCATGTTTCTGACGGGCTATGGCCTGGTTATGAAATACGAACGCGACAGAACGCCACTGAAACCGGGCCCGTTTATCGGCCGCAACTACCTGAAGCTATTCTTCCTGATGGTTCCCGCGGTCATTGTCCTGATTATCTCCATCCTGACGCTCAACGAGCCTTACGGTAAACTGGATATTCCGCCCGTCCTCGAGGCTGTCCTTCAGCTGACAATGCTGCCGGACCTCTTCATACCGTGGTGGACACCCGAACCCGGAGTGTTCTGGTACTTCGGGCTGACGATGGAGTTCTATATCATATATGCCTTCCTCATCCACGGCAAGAGTTCGTGGTGGATGTTACCTCTTGTGGTTTTGTCCCTTGGTCTACAGTTCATTACCGACCCGGGCTCCAAAGACATGGAATGGATTCGCCACAACATCACGGGCTGGATGACGGTCTTTGCCTTCGGCATAATCTATGGCCGCTGCTTACACGCCGACAGACGGATTATCATCGCCGCCATCGCGGCCTCGGTTCTCCTGATCTGGCCGTCGATGCTCAACAGCTTTTCCTGGCAGTTCTCCATCCTTGCCTGTGTGGTGATTGCCATCGCCGTCGCCAAAGTTTCGATGCTGATACCCGGCTGGCGCTCCTTTTGGATCTGGACTGGACGCCTCAGTCCTTATCTCTTTGTCGCCCATCCCGTCGCCCGGGGTATCGCCTATACCCTTCTGAGACCGAACGCGCCATCATTCAAGCACTTGGCCGTATATGTCGCAATTACACTCGTCCTTGCGCTCATCATGCAACCCGTCACCCGCTACTGCTACCGCCGGTTCCTCTCTCCGCGCGCCAAGTCCGGCAAAACTGCCGCAAACCTCAGCCGTTGACGCGGCAACTTAGTCCGGCCATAAAAAGTTTACTCCCGCCTGAGGTCATTCGGGCGGGAGCTGTTTTTCGGTCTACTGGGTTATTAAGGCAGGAAGGATAGATTTTTATAAGTTGCCGAAGATTGGCATAATACTTTCAAAAACAAAAAACGGGGCCGTTAAACTGGCTCTGTTTTCGTGTGGTATAAAGAAATGTGATAATGACCGGCTTGCGGTGATGTATCTGGTTGTGATGAGATTGGTTAGGTCGTATAAGTTGAGAAATGTGATAATGATTGGCTCGGTAATGATTGGTCTGTCTGATATCCGAGGTGATGTTGCTTCCGTTATGATTGGTTATCTGCTATCTTGTTGATTGGCTGTTTGCTAAATGCGATGTCCGGTAAGGTTAATTTTCTTTTTCCGGTTGCAGGAAATATGGTTATGACAAGTCTGTTATAGCGTCAGCCCTGCGGCCTTTCGGGTCAGCCTTGCGGACTGTAGATTATAAAGAAATGTGATAATGACCGGCCTGTCTAACCTTGTTATTTCTCTTTCTCTACGATGTCTAATATCTCTTTTCGCGTCGCTCGTCCGCTTTTGCGGCTTCGGAGCTTGCGTATGCTTTTTCAACTGCTCGTTTCTGCTGTCAGGCAGAGCGTTGCCGTCGTTTTTGTTTTGCATTGCAAAGATACGATGACAATGTTACACTGTTGTTACACCAATAATACAATATCGCGACACAGTATACATCCCATCTTCTTTAACTCTTTTAACATCAAATATTAACACATTTTGTTGTCGCATGCCTCATCCGGCATTATTTTCCGGCAAAAAAAGCATAAAAACGTCGGTGTGTCAGAATGTGAAATTTTAATAATGTAGGGACATCGCTTTGCGATGTTAAGCTTGAAAACCAATTGGTTGCCTCAACATGCCAAAGGCATGTCCCTACATTCAGGCTATTTTGACACACCGCCGCCTGATTTTTTGCAAATTTTTACTTGTCGGTGCCGGGGTAGTAGCGGGGACGGGGACGGAGGGTGTAGAAGTCGTCGGGGGTGCAGAGGCGCACGACGAAGTAGCTCAGGGCGGTGACGATGAGCATGGGCCAGAAAAGGGTGAAGGTGGCGGTCATCTCAAGGACGATGAACAGGGCCATCAGCGGAGCGCGTATGGCTCCGGCCATGACGGCGCCCATGCCGAGGTAGGCGAAATCGGTAAGGGGGATGTCGATGCCCCAGTAGTTCAGGACGAGGGCGTACAGCAGTCCGACCATGCAGCCGGCGAAAAGCGTCGGGGCGAAATCTCCGGCGACACCACCCGAGCTGTTGGTGGACGAGCAGGCGAAGGGCTTGACGAGACATATCGCGGCCGCCGCGCCGACGGTGAGCCACAGCCCGCCGAAGTCACGGAAGATGCTGCCCTCGACCAGCTTTGTCACGTCACCGCCGAGAATTTGCGCCATTACACCGTAGCCCTCGCCGTACAGCGCCGGGAAGGAGAATACACACAGGGCGAGGATGCCGCCGCCGATGACGTTTCGCAGCCATGGATTGGATATGCGCCGAAATCCACGGTCCATGCGGTCCATGACGTGTGAATAATAGTAGCCGTAGAGTCCGCAGACAATACCTAACAGGCAATACCATGGCAGCAGATGCGACTGGTAGACGTGTGTACCTGCGAAGGCCATGTCGAAAGTATAACCTGACATAACATAGGCCGTTGCGCCGGCGGTTACCGAGGCCGTCAGCAGCGCCACCACCGCCGATGTAGTCATGCTGATGCGCAGAACCTCAAGGGCAAAGAGAAAACCGCCGATAGGACTCTTGAAGATACCGGCGATACCGGCCGCGGCGCCGCAGCCCAGGAGAACACGCTGCAGCTCGGGCCGCAGTCCGAAAAGCCGCGCGGCGTTGCTGCCTATGGCGCCTCCGGTGTAGGCGATAGGCCCTTCCGAACCGGCCGAGCCGCCGAAACCGAGGGTGAGCATGGCTCCTATCATGGGCGAAACCATCACACGCGCGCGGATGACGTAGTCGTGCACCTTCAGCTGTTTCAGCATTTTGTTGGTGCCCTTGGTGATGTCGAGCCGCACCACATAGCGCACGAATATGCCCGTCAGCACGATACCTATGACCGGGAAGACCAGCAGCTGCCAGTTTTCGTGCGCCATCGTCACCCCTGCCGTGACGAGGTGCGAGACCAGTGCGATGCCCTTTTTGAGCAGCACGGCGCACATGCCCGTGACGAAACCCACGGCCACGGCGAGGATGAACATCACCGAATATCGCGAGATGTTCCTCCGGCGCCATCCCCGAAGATGATGCACAGCCCGTATCGTTGTCCTTGGGTAACGCATTGAGTAAGTGTTATACTTTTCGAAAAGCAGTATGTCGGAATGGCCAAATTCCTAATGTAGGGACATCGCTTTGCGATGTCAGGCCTGAAACCCAATTGGACGGCTTAACATGCCAAAGGCATGTCCCTACATTCAGGCAATTTTGATACATCCCTATATTCATGACACCTTACTATAAAACACGCCGCGCCCGCTATTGTTTGGCGGGCGCGGCGTGCGTATGGAGCATTATCCTGTTCAGCAGCACGACGGATAGTAGGTGCCGGAATACACCGTGACGGCGGGACCGGTCATCTGCATGTGACCGGCGACGTCCATGTCGATATGGAGATTGCCGCCGATAAGGCGCACGGTCACAGGCCATTGGGCGCGACCGGTGGCTACAGCCGCCGCTGCCGCCGCGCAGGCTCCGGTTCCGCAGGCCATGGTCTCGCCCGCTCCGCGCTCCCAGGCGCGCATCGACAGGTTGTGGGCGTCGTCGACACGCACAAACTCGATGTTGGCCTTTTCGGGCCATACGGGATGACATTCGAGAGCCGGACCGAGAGTGCTGACGGGGTCGCCGTCGAAGGTGTCGACGAAGACAACGCCATGCGGGTTGCCGGTCGATATTGCCGTGACAGCCACCTCCCTGCCGTTGACAGTCACAGGCTGTTCGAGCATCTGCGGGCCGTCGAAGAGCACCGGAATATCGGCGGGAGTCATGATTGGCGCGCCCATATCCACCGTCACCGTCTCCGTGAGGCCGTCGGCTCCGGCGTGTACCTCGATACGGCGGATGCCGCTGAGAGTCTCGACGGTAATTTCCGGCTTGTGTACTATTCCGTTGTCATAGATATATTTGGCCACACAGCGTATGCCGTTTCCGCACATCTGCGCCTCCGAGCCGTCGGCATTGAAGATGCGCATGCGCACGTCGGCGGTGTCGCTGGGGAGGATGGCGATGATGCCGTCGGTGTTCATGCCCGTATGACGGCGGCTCATCTCCACGGCCAGCTCGGACAGGTTGCCGAGCGTGCGGTTCATACAGTCGACGTAGACAAAGTTGTTGCCCAGGCCGTGCATCTTGGTGAAAGGGATGTCGCAGGGCTTCTCGGTTGCGGCGACGGTCTCGCTGTCAAGCGATGCCACGGCCTCGCGCAGGCGGTCAAGCCCCTGCCGCAGGATGCTGCGGGGCACACCGATGTTCATGCGCATGAAACCCCGTCCCGGCTCGCCGAAGCTGACGCCGTCGCTGAGGGCGATGCGGCCGCGGCTTACCAGCAGGTTGACCAGTCGCTCCTGGGGCAGCCCCAAGGCTGTAAAATCAAGCCAGACGGCAAAGGACGCCTCGGGACGGTACATCTTCACCTGCGGCAGCTCGCGCATCAGATAATCCTCCATGAAGTCCACATTGGCCTGTAGGTACTCCAGAGCCTGGTCAAGCCAGTCGCCGCCGCCCTCGTAGGCCGATTGCGTGGCCACCATGGCGGCAATGGGCGGCGCATTGAACTCACTGGCCGTAAGCCACTTGAAGAAGGGCGTGCGCAGACGCTCCGACTTGACGGCGGTCCAGGCGCTGACTATGCCCGGTATGTTGAAAGTTTTTGACGGCGAGCCCAGTGTCACCGTCACCTCGCGGGCCTCCGGCGAAACCGAAGCCGTGGGGACATGGCGGCCGCCGAGCATCATGTCGCCGTAAATCTCGTCGGAGACAAGGACGATGTCGTTGCGGTGGCAGATTTCGGCCACACGCCGCAACGTCTCCTCGTCCCACTGCAGGCCTATGGGGTTGTGAGGATTGCAGACGAACATCATCTTTGGATGCTCCTCCGCTATCAGCTTTTCCAGCCCGACGAAGTCCATGCGGTATGTGCCGTCGGCGTCCCGTATGAGCGGGTTGGTGACGACGCGTCGGCCGTCGCCCTCGATGACGGTGCGGAACGAGTGGTATACCGGCGGCTGAATGACGACGGCGTCGCCGGGACAGGTGAAGAAGGTGACACAGAGGCTCAGCCCCTTCTTCAGTCCGGGCAGAAAAGTCACCTCGGCCGGGTCCACCTCCCATCCGTGACGGCGGCGTTGCCATCCGGTGATGGCCTGCCAGAAGGCCGCGGGAGGCGTGGTGTAGCCCAGGACGGCGTGGTTAAGACGCTCGCGCAGGCCCTCGATGATGCAGGGCGGCGCGGCAAAGTCCATGTCGGCTATCCAGAAAGGAATCAGGTCGTGGCGCCCGAATTTGGCGTCCATCTCCTCGAGTTTTGTAGCGCATGTGTCGTGACGGTCGACGACACTGTCAAAGTTGTACCTTACGATTTTCATAGGCCGCAAAGGTACAGCTTTTTTTCGTACCTCAAAAACCGGGGCAATAAGGATATAAGTCAAAATGGCCAATGTAGGGACGCTTTTTAAAGCGTCCGCATCCGGATGGCTGATTTGCAATCCTTTGGCGGACGCTTTAAAAAGCGTTCCTACAATCTAATCCAAATTTATCTGGACAGCCGGGAGTACAGCCAGTCGACGCGGCGGGCGAGCTGGGGCTGGAGGATGGCGGCCTCGCGGGGGTCAATCATGCGCAGGTCGGCGTAGCGGTTCTCGCCGTTGATGTAGGGAACGAGCTGACCGTCAGGCGCGGCCGAGTCGAGCTGCAGCGGGTCTTTGCCTTGGGCGGCGAGGCGCGGGTCGTAGCGGTAAAGCTGCCAGTAACCGGCGCGGACGGCATCGCGTTCCTCAAAGATGCCGTAGCCCATGCCCTTGCGGATGCCGTGATTGATGCACGGGCAGTAGCAGATGACAATCGACGGGCCGGGATAGGCCTCGGCCTCTGCTATGGCCCTGATTGCCTGCATGTAGTTGGCGCCAAGGGCGATGGAGGCGACATAGACGGTGCCATAGGTCATCATCATTCGGCCAAGGTCCTTCTTGTAGGTACGCTTGCCGTCGGCGGCATACTTCATTACGGCGCCGAGGGGTGTGGCCTTGGATGTCTGACCGCCGGTGTTCGAGTAGCATTCGGTGTCCAGCACCATCATGTTGATGTCGATGTTCTGGGCAAGAACGTGGTCGAGGCCGGCAAAGCCGATGTCATAGGCCCAGCCGTCACCGCCGACAGCCCATACGCTCTTCTTGCCCAGAAGGTCGGTGCGGGCGAGAATCTCGTCGCGGAGGGCCGACTGCGGTTCCTTGCGCAGCAGGGCGGCGAGGGCGTCACCGGCAGTCTGCGACTTTTCGGCGTCGTTGATGGCGTCAAGCCATGTCTGAGCAGCGGCCTTGACCTCCGGCGAGGCCGTGGCGGCGTATTCGGTGACTCGGTGCGCCAGCAGCTGACGGCGGGCGTCGATGGCCGAGACAATGCCGTATCCATATTCGGCATTGTCTTCGAAGAGCGAGTTGCCCCAGGCGGGACCGCGGCCGTCAGGCAGCGTGCAGTAGGCGTTGCTGGGGAAATTGGCGCCCCAGATTGATGAGCATCCGGTGGCGTTGGCGATAATCATGCGCTCGCCGAAGAGCTGGGTCAGGAGTTTGACGTATGGCGTCTCGCCGCAGCCCGCACAGGCGCCCGAGAACTCGAGCAGCGGCTGATGGAACTGCGAGCCGTTGATGGTGGCGCGGGGAACGCCGCCGTCCTTGGGCATGACATGTTTCTGACAGTATTCGAGCAGAGGCTTCTGCGTCCCGAGCTGCGACGCCAGCGGCTTCATCGACAGGGCATGGCCCGGGCAGATGGTGGCGCAGGTGGCACAACCGACACAGTCGGCAGGATAGATCTGGATGCGGAACGACAGGCCCTGCATGGTCTGGCCGTGAGCGGGTCTGGCCGTCAGGCCGGCGGAAGCTTTCTTCAGCTCGTCTGCATCGAGGAGAACGGGACGAATGGCGGCATGCGGGCAGCACAGCGAGCACTCGGTGCATTCCACACACTTGTCGACGTCCCACTCGGGCACGTTGATGGCTATACAGCGCTTCTCATAGGCCGTTGTTCCCATTGGCATTATGCCAGCGGGGTCAAGAGCCGAGACAGGGATAGAGTCGCCCTCCAGGCGGTTGCACGGGATGGCGATTTTGCGGATGAACTCGGGCAGGCCGATATCGTCGGCGGGAGCAGCGTCAACGGCGTCGGCCCACGAGGCGGGATAATCGACCTGTTTCAGCGCGTCAACGGCGGCTTCTATGGCGGCATAGTTCTGGTTGACGACGGCATTGCCCTCGTGCATGTACGTGGTGGAGATAATCTTCTTGAAGCGTTCGATGGCCTCGTCGAAGGGAATGACACCGATGAGCTTGAAGAAGACCGTCTGCATGATTGAGTTGATGCGGACGCCGAGGCCGGTACGGGCCGCGATGGCGAAGGCGTCGATGTTGTAGAACCACACCCTCTTGCGGGCGATGGCGCGTTTGAGCGAGGCCGGGAACTCCGTCTCCATCTGTTCGAGTGTCCAGGGCGAATTGAGCACAAAGATACCGCCGTCCTTAATCTGGTCGAGGAGAGCGTACTCCTTCACATATGTGTTCTTGTTGCAGGCCACATAGTCGGCGCTTTCGATGGCGTATTCGGCGCGGACTGGACGGTGGCCGAAGCGTAGCTCGCTCTTGGTGTAGCCGCCCGATTTCTTGGCCGAATAGTGGAAATAGGCCTGGGCATAGAGGTTCTCCGCGTTGCCGATGAGGCTTGCGGCCTGCTTGCAGGCGCCGACGGTGCCGTCCGAACCGATGCCATAAAAGAGACACTGCACCATGTCGTCGGGGATGGTGCGCACGTCCGGGCCGACAGTGAGCGAAAGATGCGTGACATCGTCGTTGATGCCGACAGTGAACTGCCGTTTCGGTTTGTTGCTGAGAGCGTTGTCGAAGACAGCCTTTGCCATGGCGGGATTGAACTCCTTGCTGGACAGTCCGTAGCGGCCTCCGATGACGTCAATCCGACGGCCCGACTGCAGGACGGCTGTGGCGACGTCCTGGAAGAGCGGCTCGCCGTTCGAACCCGGTTCCTTGGTGCGGTCGAGAACAGCTATGCGCTTTACCGTAGCGGGAACGGCCTGCATGAGCAGGTCGGGACGGAAGGGGCGGAACAGTCTCACAGTCACCACGCCCACCTTATAGCCGCGGGCGTTGAGGTAGTCGGCAGTGTCCCGGATGACGTGCGAACCGCTGCCCATGATGACCACGACTGCCTCAGCCTCCGGGTCGCCGTAATAGTCAAAGAGGTGATACTGACGGCCGGTGGCCTTGGCGAGACGGTCCATGGCGGCCTGCACGACGTCGGGGAAAGCGTCATAATAGCGGTTGGGAGCCTCGCGGTTCTGGAAATAGACATCGGGGTTCTGCGCCGAGCCGCGAAGGTCGGGATGACAGGGGTTCATGCCCCGGTCGCGGATGGCACGCACCTTGTCGTTGTCGACGAGGGAGGCTATTGTGTCGTAGGGAATTACACTGATGGTATCCATTTCGTTGCTTGTGCGCCAGCCGTCGAAGAAGTGCACCACGGGCAGCGAGCCGTCGATAGCGGCGAGATGAGCCACGACACCGAGGTCGAGGGCCTCCTGCACCGACGTCGAGCCAAGGAAGGCGAAGCCCGTCGAGCGTGTGGCCATGATGTCCTGGTGGTCGCCGAAGATGCTCAGGGCGTGCGTTGCCAGCGAACGTGTACCCACATGGAACACCACGGGTAGCAGCTCGCCCGAAATCTTGAACATATTGGGAATCATCAGCAGCAGTCCCTGCGAGGCGGTGAAGGTCGTGGCCAGGGCACCTGCGGCGGCAGCGCCGTGGGTGGCGCCGGCGGCACCGAGCTCGCTCTCCATCTCCTTGACCTCCATGGGGCGTCCCCAGATGTTGGTGCGTCCCTGAAGAGCCCACTTGTCGGCGGTCTCACCCATCGAGGCGATGGGGGTGATGGGGTAGATTGTGGCAAGGTCGCTGAGCGCGTAGGCGGCGTAGGCGGCTGCAGTGCAGCCGTCCATGATTTGCTTGCTTTCGGTCATAGTGATAGGTGTGTTACTGAAACAGCCGCGCGCTTTGGTGTATGCGCGCGGCTGTTTCGGTGTTTAAAAGTTTACTTTGGTCAGCCAATCAGGCCTATGCCTACCGTCGGGCCATAGAACATGTGTACGGCGACTTCGGTAATCCATATCCAGATGGGGCATGCGACCATGAAGGCCACGATGGACACTGCCAGCGAGGAGGTGGAGGTAGCTACGTAGGTGTCGTACTCGTCGGCGATGATGATGCCGGAGAATGCGGGGGGCAGTGCGCCTGCTACAACCAGCATGGCGAGGTTCTGAGGAGTCATGTGGAAGATGATGCCGACAACGAGCAGGGCAAGAGGCATGAGGATAAGCTTGAGCAGTACGCCCAGAATAGCCTGCCAGTTGATGCTGATCTTAACTGAAGACAGAGTCACACCGGCGGCGAATACGGCCAGCGAGGCGTTGGCGCCTTTGATAAGGTCAAAGGAAGGACTTGCCCATTTTGGCCATGGGATACCGGCGATAACCCAGATGACAGCAAGGATAGGAGCCCAGGCCACGGGCTGTTTGAGGGCGTTGATTACAGGTACCCAGGGGTTGGGTTTCTTGCCGCCGTTGCGGGCGGCGGCAGCCTCGGCGTTGCCGGCGTTAAGCAACGACAGACCGACAGGAATGCCTACGGCGTTGACGACGATGCCGACAATGGCGACAACGAGAGCCACGTATGCGTTTGTGCCGAAGATGGGCTCCAGGACGGCAAAGCCCAGGAAGCCGATTGTGGGCGAGCCGTTGACAAGGGCCATGATGGCGGCGTCACCCTGGGTGACTCCCTGCTTGCGGAAACCATATTTATAGATGTAGTAGACCAGCATGAAGCAGGCCATGATTACAACCAGTGAAATAATTGTCAGTTTGATGTCATCGACAAGCATCCGACGGTTTGCGTCTACAATCGAGACAAAGAGGGCTGCGGGTAATGCATAGTCAAGCACAACCTTGTTGAAGGCCTTGGCGTCTTTACCGCTGAACAAACCTTTTTTGCCCGAGAGAAAGCCCGCTAACATCACCACGATAATAGGGACGATGGCATAAAGGATAATATGGGTCATGGGAATTGAAAATGTAAATTTGAGAAATTAGAAACAGAAAGAGAATTTTGGGGGGAAGGTATGAGGGAACGGGAACAAATCAGATGGTATTGAGAGGAAGGAGGCGGCGAGGGTTGCAGAACCGTATGAGATGCGTCCGGTTCTGCAACGCCCTCCGTTCATAATCAGGCTAAGAAGATTATCTGTTCTTATTTATCAGACTTTGATTTCCTGCAGCGGTGCGGGATTGAGGTAGCCGATGTGGCCGGACTCGGCGCCCGAGTCAGCGGCGAGCTGTACGTCAATCAGGCAGGGTTTCTTCGAGGCGATGGCCTCGGTGAGGGCCTTCTGCAGGTCGGCGGGAGTAGTGACGTAGTAGCTCTGTGCGCCGAAGCACTCGCCCAGTTTGTCGTAGCGGGCGTTGATGTTCAGTGTCGTGGGAGCGGGGTCGCCGTTGTTGCTCATGTTCACGCCTACGCCGTTGTAGATGCCGCCGTTGTTGAAGATGACGACAGTGACAGGGAGGTTGAAACGGCAGATGGTGCTGAAGTCCATGCCGGAGAAGCCGAAGGCCGAGTCGCCTTCGATAGCGACAACGCTCTTGCCGGTGGCGACGGCGGCTCCTACGCACGAGCCCATGCCCATGCCCATGATTGCCCATGTGGCGCAATCGATGCGGTGGCGGGGCAGGCTCATGTTTATGGCGTCGCGGGTATCGTCGAGTGTATTGGCGCCCTCGTTGACGAGGATGACGTCAGGATTGGCCTCGAGAATGGGCTTGATTACGCCCAGGGCGGTCCAGTGGTGCATGGGCATCAAGTCCTTTGACTCGGTGAGGCGGCTGGCGAACTTGACGGCCTTGACCTTTGTCTCGGCCTGCAGCGAGGCTACCCACTGCGGGTCGGCTTTCATGGTCTTGCCTTCGAGGCCGGCGAGGATGGCGTCGAGCGACAGGCCCATATCGCCTACCACGGGAGCGGCGGTGGGCACGTTGACATCCATCTCCTGAGGCTCGACGTCAAGGTGTACGAACTTGACATCGGGGTTCCACTTGCCGTGGCCGAACGACAGCAGCCAGTTGAGACGGGCGCCGATCATTATCACGACATCGGACTTTTCCATGATGGTCTTGCGGCACGACAGGGCGCTCAGAGGACCTACATCGGGCATCATGCCCTTTGCCATCGACATGGGGAAGTACGGGATATTGTACTTCTCGACCAGAGTCTTGATTTTGTCGTCCACCTGGGCGTAGGCGGCGCCTTTGCCGAGAAGGATGGCGGGGTTCTTGGCGTTGGCGATGAGGTCGACGGCGCGCTTGACGGCGTCGGCGTTGGGTGCTGTCTCGGCAGCTGCGTCAACGGGCTTGAAGAAGAGCTTCTCGGCCTCAGCGGCATCCATGACCTCACCGAGGGCGGGAGTAGTCATGTCGATGTATACACCGCCGGGACGGCCGGAGACGGCAGCGCGGTAGGCACGGGCGACGGCGGCGGGGATGTCCTTGGCGTGGCTGCAGCGGAAGGCTGCCTTGACGAGAGGACGGGCGGTATTGAGCTGGTCAAGCTGCTCGTAGGTGCCCACGTTCATATCGACCATGGTGGGGTCGGAGGCGCCCGAAATCTGAATCATCGGGTAGCAGTTGACGGTGGCGTTGGCGGTGGCGGTAAGGCCGTTCATGAAGCCGAGCGACGATACGGTGAGGAGCACGCCGGGGGTCTTGGTGAGGTAGCCGTGGGTGGCGGCGGCCATGCCGGCCTGCTGCTCGTGACGGAAACCCACAAAGCGGATGCCCTGCGCCTGGCACAGATAGGCGGCCTCGGTGACGGGAATGCCTACCAGGCCATACATATCGGTTATTCCCACCTCTTTGAGAGCGCGGGCCAGGATGTACATGCCGGTGACCTGCTCGGGATAGTGCGGAGCGGGCTTCTGGCAGTTGCATGTGGCGGTGGCGGCAGACTTGGCGGGAGCGTTTATTGTAGTTGTATCAGCCATAATGCGTGTTTTATGTAGTTATTTTTGATAATTAGCCGGCCGGAATTACGATGCGGAGGCATATTGACGGGCGTTGCCTTTCGGGCTTCCGCACGTCCAATAATTCCGGCCGGTGGTCTAAGAATTCGCTGCTGTTACATTAAGCTTTTGCAGGTTCGGCAGCGGGCTTGGGCATGGGAGCGGTAGTACCGTTCTTGGCGAACGAGGCAATCTGCTCGTCGGTATAGCCTACGCTCTTGAGCACCTCTTCGGTGTTGCCGCCGAGGGTCGGGCATGGACCGTAGGTAGGCTGGTAATTGCTGATGGTGAAAGGAACACCGACAGTGACGAATTCGCCGATTTTGCCGCCCTGGTTGATTTTGACCAGTGTGTTTCCGTCGTAGAGGCTCTGGTCATCCATGATTTCCTTGGTGCTGAGCACGGGAGCCACGGGCACGCCGCCTTTCGAGAGAATGTCGGTAACCTCATATTTGGTCTTGTCGATGCAGAACTCCTGGATGCGGGCCCAGATTTCCTGTTTATGACGGTCGCGGGCGTCGGCGGTGTTGAAGTCGGGGTTGGTGAGCCAATCCTCGAAACCGAACACCTTGCAGGCCTTCTCGAAGTCCTTGGCGCCGCGCTGCAGGATGACGTATGCGTATGCGTTGGGGTCTGTCTCCCAGCCTTTGCACTTGTATGTCCAGCCGAGAACACCGCTGCCCTCCTGGTTGCCCGAACGGGGTACATAGTCTTCGAACTTGCCGTTGGGGTACTGCGGGAACTGGGTGAGGTAACCGATGCGGTCGAGGGTGAGCTGGTCACGGGTCTTGATACGGCAGAGGTTGAGGCAGGCATTGTGCATCGACTGGTATACGAAGCTGCCTTCGCCGGTTTTCTCGCGCTGCATCAGTGCGGCCAGGATACCGATTGTGCAGTGCATGCCGGTATTGGAGTCACCGAGGGCCGCGCCGCTCTGGGTGGGCACGTTGTTGTCGCCTTCCCACCATCCGGTGGTGGAGGCAGCGCCGGCAGTAACCTGTGCGACAGGCTCATAGGCCTTCAGGTTGGCATACTTGGAGCTTACGGGGAAGCCCTTGATGGTGGCGTAGACGCACCTGGGGTTGAGTTTGTGGACTACCTCCCAGCTGAAGCCTAACTTGTCCATGGCTCCGGGATGCAGGTTCTCGATGAAGACGTCGGCCTCCTTGATGAGGCGGGTGAGAATATCCTTGCCGTCAGGTGTGGCGGCGTCGAGGGCCAGCGACTTCTTGTCGGAGTTCAGCTGCAGGAAGTAGTAGCTGGGCTCGTCGGGAAGGAACTGTAATTCTTTACGGGTGGCGTCGCCCGAACCGGGGCGCTCGATTTTGATGACTTCGGCGCCAAGCCAGGCTAAGAGTTGGGTACATGAAGGTCCGGACTGCACGTTGGTGAAGTCGACCACTTTGATGCCTTGAAGAGGAGCTGTGTTCATAGTGAAAGGGAATTAAAGATTGTTTGGAATTAAAGATTGTTTTATGTGTGTTTTTCCAATTTGTTTTTCATTTAAAACAAAGCGGGTCTTTGTTTGTCCGTCGGCGCCAATCCTGTTTAATCTTTTTTAACAATCGGTATCGGGGCGACGGGGCTTTAGCTCGGCAATAATACAATAATACCGCGTTCGGGGCGTTATAATAACGTATTGTTGCACCCGACGGTTCACGGACGTGTACCGCGGACGCGACGATGCTCCGGTCATCATCACTTTGAAAATGAAAATGAAACCATACTTCCGATACCTTCTGGCGGCGGCCATGACTTTTGCCGCAGGCTCCATGGCCTTTGCCGACGACGACATCAAGGATACCGAGTTCAACCCCATCACCACGGGCGTAACCTCGCTGTCCATCGCCCCCGACGCCCGCGGCGCCTCGATGGGCGACCTCGGCGCCGCCACCGACCCCGACGCCAACTCGCAGTTCTGGAACCCGTCGAAATATGCCTTCGCATACTCGCAGGGCGCTGTCTCGCTCAGCTACACACCGTGGCTGCGCAAACTCGTCAACGACATCTTCCTTGCCAATGTCGCCGGCTACTTCAAGGTCGGCTCGGGCGACAATCAGGCCATTTCGGCCTCGCTGCGCTACTTCTCGTTAGGCGAGGTCACCACCAGCACCCAGGACAACGACGCCGGTCAGAGCCTCAACCCCTACGAGCTGTCGGTGGACGTGGGCTACTCGCGCAAGCTGTCGGAAAAATTCTCGATGGGCGTTGTCATGCGCTACATCTACTCCGACCTGGGCTTCAGCACCTCGTACAGCGGCGACGCCATCACCGGCGCCTCGGCTTTCTCGGCTGACATCTCGGGCTACTTCCAGACCTACCCCGTCATCGGCCGCAGCGAATGCCAGTGGGCCTGGGGTTTCAACATCTCCAACATCGGCACCAAGGTGTCGTACGACAACGGCGCCTACCCGGCCTTCCTGCCCACCAACCTCCGTCTCGGCACGTCGTTCACCTTCCCCCTGGCCGACTATCACACCCTGGCCATAAACCTGGACGCCAACAAGCTGCTGGTACCAGCACGTCCGCGCGAGCAGGACTATGACACCTCCACCGCCGACGGACAGCGCGAGTACAACGACGCCCTGCAGAAGTGGGAGGACATGTCGCCCATCACCGGTATCTTCAAGTCATTCTCCGACGCCCCCGGCGGCTTCAGCGAGGAGCTCAAGGAGATAACCTGGTCACTCGGCGCCGAATACTCTTATAACCAGCAGTTCTTCCTCCGCGCCGGTTATTTCTACGAGAACGCCATGAAGGGCAACCGCCAGTATTTCGGCCTCGGCGCAGGCTTCAGCCTCAACGTCGTACGCCTCGACGCCTCGTACATGCTGGCCACGGCACAGACCTCGCCCCTCGACCAGACCCTCCGCTTCTCCCTCACCTTCGACATGGACGGCCTGCGCGACCTGCTGGGCAAGCGCAAACGCTAAACATAAAGCATACAGCTATGAAAATTTACACGCGTACCGGCGACAAGGGCACGACCTCGCTTGTAGGAGGCACCCGCGTGGCCAAGGATGACCTGCGCCTGCAGGCCTACGGCACCGTCGACGAACTTAACTCGTGGCTCGGCCTGGTAATGGCCTCGGCGGCTCAAATACTTCCTGAAAAGGACAAGGCTCTGCTGACCTGGATACAGAACAAGCTCTTCGACCTGGGCAGCGAACTCGCCACCGAACCCGACAGCAAATGGCGTCCCCGCGAAATCTCCGCCGACGACGTCGCCGTCCTCGAGCGCGCCATAGACCGCGTCACCGAGGCACTTCCACAGCACAACCGCTTCATCCTCCCCGGTGGCTCCATCCCGAGTGCACAGGCCCAGATAGCCCGGACAGTAGCCCGCCGCGCCGAACGCCGGATGGTGACACTGACCTCACAGGCTCCCGTTGCCGAACCCGCAATGCGCTTCGTCAACCGCCTCAGCGACTACCTCTTCACCCTCGCCCGCCAGCTCAACCTCCTTGCCTCCGTACCCGAGGTCTACTGGGACCAGGACGCCCAAGCTCCCGAATAAACGATTTTCCGCATAAGCCACAATACAGAAGCGGCGCGCCCGGTCGGGTAGTACGCCGCTTCTACATTTTTCAGCATAGTCCTGTGAGCGAGCTTCAGCTCGCCTTTTTCACACAAACCGGAAAAGCATATCCTCCAGCTCGCGGCCGCTTATGCGGCCCGTGGCACGCCAGACTTCCTGGCCGTCACGGAAAACGAGGAACGTGGGATAATCACGCACGTCATACTTGTCCTTGATGGCAAAGTCGACGGCGGCGTTGACGGCAAGGAAATGAGCCTTGCCGGCCATGGCGTCCGACACCTCGTCGAAGATGCCATTCTCGCCGACGCATACGGGGTCGTCGGCCATATAGAACATCACCAGCGTCGGGCGGTCCGAGTTGATGGCCTGATTGAGGCGCTCGGCGGTAACGTCCGCCGGGGCCACATTTACAGTCGCGGTACTCATAAGGCAGACGTTTTTCAGGCGTTGGCCTCGGCGCCGATGTATTCGTTGAGCTTGCTGACCAGCGTTTCGCGCTGCTGCAGACCGACGGTGCGCCATACGGGCTCGCCGTTGCGGAACAGAATCAGCGTCGGGATGGACTGCACATTGTATTGCGTGGCAAGATTGCGGTTCTTGTCGATGTCGACCTTCACGACATTGGCCTTGTCGCCCACGGCATTCTTAACCTCTTCGAGGATAGGAGCCTGCATCTTGCAGGGGCCACACCATGTTGCAAAAAAGTCTACAAGAGTAGGCTTGCTCTCGCCTATAAGTTTCTCAAAATCGTTCATAGTTATCTGTGTTTTATTGGTTAGTTACGTTTCGGAAAGGGTGTTTTACGCCCGGTTATATAGCTAACGCAAATCCCCCTCCATTTGTTTTAAAACGGACTTTCGACCGACAAAAAAAACAAATTTTTTGTCACGTCCTTTTTTTTCTGAAAAATTACCCCTAAATTCGCGAGAGAAGACCGCGAGACACATTTTTGTGCAACCACAGCCGGCTTCCGTTCCACAGATGACGCTTACCGAAAGCTTCATACAGCATCTGTTGGGCGAGCTCAACTACTCGCCGCTGACAGTCGCCCACTACGGCAGGGTGATTGACCAGTGGCGCGAGTTTTTATGCGGCGCCGATGCCGACCCCGAGCTTTTCCGGCCCGACACGGCTACCTCCAGCGACGTCCGCGCCTGGGCGGCACAGCTGTCCGCCGACGGCCTGACCATGAAGACCGTGCGCTGGAAGCTGTCGGCACTCTCGTCGTTCTACACCTGGATGTGCCGCTACAACGGTCTGTGTACCAATCCCGTAGTCGGCATCCCGCTGGCCCGTGTCAGCAAGACGCTCCCGCCGTTCATCCCCGCCGGAGAGACTGCGGGCGTGATGGACGAGGCGGACAGACGTCTGGATGAAGCTGCCGAAACTGCCAATGTAGACCTCGCCCCCGTCGACGCCTTCACCGAATGCCGCAACGCCCTGATAGTAACCTTGCTCTACCAGACCGGCATACGCTCCGCCGAGCTGATAACACTGCGAGACTCCGCCTGCGACACCGGTTCCGGCATGATTCGCGTGCTCGGCAAACGCCGCAAGGAAAGGGACATCCCCATCGGCCCCGCCCTCTGCCGCGAAATAGAAGTCTACCGTTCTATGCGACAGGCAATTCTCCCCGGCTACCCCACCGCCGGAGACCACGACGCCCCGCTGTTTGTACGGCCTTCGGGTGAACCCCTTTATTACGCGCTTGTTAATAAAGTGATACATCAGGCACTCGACGGCAATGTACGCTCGGCGCGCCGCACACCACACGTGCTCCGCCACTCCTTCGCCACCGACATGCTCAACAACGGCGCCGACCTGCGCGCCGTCCAGCAGCTCCTCGGCCACGCCTCCCTTGCCACTACACAGATTTACACACACATAACATACAACGAACTGCTGAAAAACTACAATCTCGCGCATCCGCGCGCACACAAAGACTGACGCCCAGGGCGTCCCACCCTCCTTAGTCCCGGCGCTCAGGCTACGACAAGCCGCCCGGCGACAGATACAACGTTATTTCTAACATCTTAAACACAAAGACTATGGACATCAAAATCCAGGCAATTAACTTCGAAATCAGCGACCGTCTCTACAACTTCGTACAGAAAAAAGCAGCACGCATAGCACGCCGCTTTCCCAACCTCACCGACATAGACGTCAACCTCACCGTCGAGCGTCCCGAAAGCCCCGTCAACAAACAGGCCGTAGTGCGCCTCATCGAGCCCCGCAAGAGCGACAAAGTAGCCACCAAGACCGCCAACACCTTCGAAGAAGCCGTCGACCAGTGCTTCGCCGCCCTCGAACCCCAGCTTGAAAAAGCCAAAGACAAAACTGTCACCAAAGACCGCGAAATCCGCGAAGACGAAGAATAACCCCGTCTCTTTCTAAATAACGAATTGTCTTATAAGTTAATCGTAGTTACATAAGGCCAACTAAATAATCCCACACGGCCCGCGCCTCGCCCATTCCGGCATCCGCGGGCCGTTTCTTTTTGTCCATCCTTAGTCATCCATAAATCCCCTTTCCACTGCCTTTTTGTCAAGGTCAAACTATCCACCCTGCCTTTTTGTCCAATCCTTTGAGCTTCAACTCAAAATTACTCATTCCCCGTTCCAACCCTTAAAAAACACAAAAAAACGCCACGGCGCGCAAAAAAAACGCCTCAGCTATTGCAAGTTTCCATAAAATAGCTATCTTTGCACACCCTTTTGCAGAGCAGGGCTCTCATCGGCCTTGTTTCTGCCCTATAAACTCACCGAATATCAAACAAATAAACCCGCAATAGCAATGTATTGGACCCTTGAATTAGCATCCAAGCTTGAGGACGCCCCCTGGCCCGCAACCCGCGAAGAGCTCATCGACTATGCCATGCGTTCCGGCGCCCCCATGGAAGTAATAGAAAACCTCCAGGAAATGGAAGACGAAGGCGAAACCTACGACAGCATCGAAGACATCTGGCTCGACTACCCCTCCAAAGAAGACTTCTTCTTCAACGAGGACGAGTATTAAGACTCAAATTTACACGCAACATACTGATTACCAGCCATATAAGCAATTAGAATTTGTTTGTATGGCTGGTGTTTTATGGTCTGAAATAGCCGAATTTGTTTGTGTAATCGGGGGATTTTGGGGCTTTTGTTTGTATATAATCAGTCAGCAACATTACTTTTTACCCGTTGGTTGAATTAAATTTCTAAATAATTATAAATGAAAAAGTTGCACAAT